>CAZSTD010000035.1:0-18410 GCA_964609645.1 uncultured Blautia sp. | reverse complement strand
ATTTCAATGAGGCATTGGCGCAGTTGAAAAAGGCACAGAAAGAAAATACAGAGTATACGACGGAACTTTATCAAACGATGAGCGAACAGCTCAAGGAATCTTATGTGAAGCAGAATGAATCCATGAAAGAACTGGTAGATGAGCTTGGAAATGTACAGGGACGCTATATGTCCACTGCGACAAGGATCGCGCAGGACAACCAGGAGATTCAGAAAATGCAGCAGCAGGATTACCAGAGAGTTGTAGATTATTTAAGAGAAGCAGAAAAAACTTCTGCGAAATTCTGGGTTGCCTGCAATCAGACGATGCAAAAGTATGTCGAAACTGCGGCGCAGGGAATGGAAAAAGCAGCTTTCTCAAATCAGGCAAGTGCTGAGGTGCTGAAGGCGAACAAGCAGATGATGGAAGATCTCGATGTGAAACTGCAGGAATTTATTTCCTACCAGAAAATGACTTGCCAGACGATGGAGGAAGTGCACAGACTTTTTGCAGACATTTCTGTTTCAAAGGAAAATAATAATATTTATCTGTCAGCGGGACAGAGAGATCAGACTGCTCAGAAAGAGTCTATAGAAGAAGTGCGCAGACTTTTGGAGGAGCAGGGGGAACGTCAGGAAGCCCTTCTTGAGGAAATGAATAAAAACATGAAAGGGATTTCCAAGACTGCACAGAAGAGTAAATTTAGCTTATTCAGATAAGAAAAGGAGACGATTATGCGCAAAAAGAAGAAGTCAGAGGACAGCGGATTTAATGTCTGGCGGTCGTATTCTGATATGATGGCAGGCGTGCTGCTCCTTTTCGTGCTGATCATGTGTGTGACCTTGTTTCAGGCACAGAAAAGCTATAATGAGAGCATTAAGGAGCGGGACGACAAGATTGCGCTGCAGGAGCAATATACAGCGGAGATCCTAGCACAGCAAAGTGCACTGGATGAAAAGGATATTCAGTTAAGTTCACAGGATGAACAGCTGGATAAACAAAAAAAATTGCTCGCTGAACTGGCAACTCAGCTAGAAGAGCAGCAGGCAATGCTGGATCAGCAGCAGTCAGATCTTGACGAGAAGACTTCTCTGCTGACAACTCAGCAAAAAAAGATCGATAATATCATAGGTGTGAAGGCGGACGTGATCGAGGCACTGCAGAAAGAATTTGCACAAAATAGTGTAAGTGTGGATATTGATGCCCAGACGGGTGCGCTGACATTGAATGCAAGTGTTTTGTTTGATTATGATAAAGCGGAGCTGACGGATGCAGGAAAGCAAGAGCTTGCAGATATCCTTCCGATCTATTGTAAAGTTTTGCTGCAAAAAGATTATAAGAAGTATCTGGCAGAGATCATCATTGATGGATACACAGATACAGATGGCGATTATTATTATAATCTGGAGCTTTCTCAGAAGCGTTCTTTGGCTGTGGCGGAATATCTGACAGAGATCAGGGAGAGTTTTTTAGATGCGGATCAGATTGAGCAATTACAGAATTATCTTACAGTAAATGGTCATTCTATGGCAAATCCGATCATGGACGCAGATGGAAATGTGGATAAGGATGCGTCTAGACGAGTGGAAGTAAAATTTCGCTTGAAAGATGAGGAAATGATCGAGGAGTTAAATGAGATCATGAGCACAGACACGGATACAGCAAAAAAGGATACAAAAAATAAAAAATCGGATACAGAATAAAGCAATGTGATCGAGTTTAGATTTGAACACATCAAAAGAAAACAGGAAAAAGAAAATATAAAAAAGACGAACAATTTTAACAGGAAAAAGGAGCACAACTCATGTCTTTAAAGATTGGAAGAAACGATCCATGCTGGTGTGGAAGCGGGAAAAAATACAAAAAATGCCATGAAGCATTTGATGAAAAGATGGAAATGATGAAACAGAAAGGCTATGCCGTACCGGATCACAGCATGATCAAGACACCTGAGCAGATCGCAAAGATCAAGGAGAGCTGCAAGATCAATGTGGCGGTTTTGGATTATGTGGCGGAACATATCAGGGCTGGGGTATCTACGGAGGAGATCGATCGCTGGGTACATGAACAGACAGTAAAGCACGGAGGGATTCCTGCGCCGCTTGATTACGAAGGATTTCCTAAGAGCGTATGCACATCGATCAACGAGGTCGTGTGTCATGGGATTCCGGATGCAGAGCAGATCTTAAAAGAAGGGGATATCGTTAATGTCGATGTATCTACTATCTATAATGGCTACTATTCCGATTCTTCCAGAATGTTCTGTATTGGCAAGGTGAGTCCGGAAAAAGAGAAACTGGTCCAGGTCACAAAGGAGTGTGTGGAGATTGGAATCTCTAAGGTACAGCCGTGGACTCCGATCGGAAATATGGGAAGTGCGGTCCATCAGCATGCGCTGGAAAATGGATATTCTGTTGTGCGGGAGATTGGTGGACATGGTGTCGGTATTGAGTTTCATGAAGATCCATGGGTGAGTTATGTCTCTGAGGCAGATACCGGTGTCTTGATGGTGCCGGGTATGATGTTTACGATCGAACCGATGGTAAATATGGGAAGCGATGTGATCTATACAGATGAAGTGGATGAGTGGACAGTCCGTACAGAAGATGGAATGCCATCTGCGCAGTGGGAAGTTACTGTGCTGGTGACGGAGTCTGGATGCGAAGTGATCTGCTGGTAAAGAAAAGACAAATATTGAAAAAAAGTCTTGCAATATGACAAATCTTATAGTATAATCACTACTGTTGTGAAAAAAGATGGTCCTCTGTTACGAATCATGTATTAAGAACATCCATATAAGATAGGAGAGAATAAAATGAACGAAATTATCAAAAACATCGAAGCAGCTCAGTTAAAAGCTGAAGTACCGGCATTCAAAACAGGTGATACTGTAAGAGTACACGCGCTGATCAAAGAAGGAAACCGTGAACGTGTTCAGATTTTCGAAGGAACAGTTCTTAAGAAACAGGGCGGAAGCAACAGAGCTACTTTTACTGTAAGAAAGAATTCTAACGGAGTAGGCGTTGAGAAAACATGGCCACTTCATTCCCCACACGTTGTTAAAGTAGAAGTTATCCGTCGTGGTAAAGTACGTCGTGCGAAACTGAACTACTTAAGAGACCGTGTAGGTAAAGCAGCTAAAGTTAAAGAGCTTGTTAAATAATTTCATGAATGTTAGAGGAAGGGACAATAACTAGTGTATTGTCCCTCTTTTTCAATCTGTCGGGAGATTTAAATGAATATAAAAAAGTGGAAGGGATCGCCGGAATTTCAGGAAAAAAAAGAGATGCTGGAGACACATCTGGAAGATAAAAAAGTCCGAAATATACTTATCTGGATCTTTGAGATCACGGTGGTATTTGTGTTTTCAATACTGGTTGGTATTTTTTTGTTCCAGTCTGTGACCATGCAGGAAAGTGCTATGGAACCGACGCTGTCTGTGGGAGATCGTTTTTTTGTCAACCGTGTGGTCTATAAATTTTCTTCTCCGCAGAGAGGAGATCTGATCGTTTTTAAGACCAGTGGAAGCGATGATGCGGCGCTCCATATCAGCAGAGTGATCGGACTTCCGGGAGAGAGGATCCAGATCTCAAATGGCAAGGTTCTGATCGATGGTGAAGTATATGAGGAAGATCTGGAACTTGCGGATATCCGTAATGCAGGGATCGCATCCAGCACAGTTTCACTTGAAAGTGGAGAGTATTTTGTGCTTGGAGATAACAGAAATAACAGCGAAGACAGCCGATATGGAGATATCGGAAATGTAAAAAAGAAATATATCGTGGGTAAATTATGGTTTACCATTTCGCCCAGAGAGAAAATAGGATTTTTGAAAGGTTAGGTAATTTATGAACGTACAGTGGTATCCTGGTCATATGACAAAGGCCAAAAGACAAATGCAGGAAGACATCAAGTTGATCGATCTGATCATTGAGCTTGTGGACGCTCGTGTGCCTCTTTCTAGCAGAAACCCTGATATTGACGAGCTGGGGAAAAATAAATCCAGACTGATCCTCTTAAATAAAGCGGATTTAGCGGACGAACGCCAGAATGAAGCTTGGAAGACCTATTTCCAGAGTAAAGGATTTTATGTTGTGAAGGTGGATTCCAGAAATGGATCAGGCATGAAGACGATCCAGAACGTGATCCAGGAAGCCTGCAAGGAGAAGATAGAGAGAGATAGGCGCAGAGGGATTAAAAACCGTCCGATCCGTGCAATGGTGGTGGGAATCCCGAATGTAGGAAAATCGACCTTCATCAATACATTTGCGGGCAGAGCGTGCGCGAAGACTGGAAATAAACCAGGTGTCACAAAAGGAAAGCAGTGGATCCGTCTCAATAAGGGAGTGGAATTGCTTGATACACCGGGAATCCTGTGGCCTAAATTTGAGGATCAGCAGGTGGGGATCCGTTTGGCCTGCGTAGGTTCTATCAAAGACGACATTTTGAATATGGAAGAACTGGCGTTATGGCTCATTGACTATCTGCGCGGTAACTATGAGGGGATCCTTGCGGAGCGCTACCAGATCACAGAGGAAGGAACCTCTGTGCAGGTTTTAGAGCAGATCGCCAGGGCGAGGGGATGTCTGAAGAAACAGGAAGAATTAGATTATGCGAAAGCATCTTTGATCCTTTTCGACGATTTTCGCTCAGGTAAGATCGGGCGTGTCACTTTAGAACGTCCAGAGATAAAAGAGGAATCCTGTAATGAAAACGATCAATGAGATTAAAGCCGAGTTTGCTGCTGCTGATATCAGCGGCTACCCGGCTTTCTGTGAAAAATATAAAGATGACACTAGAAATGGTGTAAAGAAGCTGATCGAACAGTGTCATAAAAAAGAAGCAGCATTGGAAGCGGAGAAGCAGCGCATCGAACAGATGAAAGTTTACGAGCATAAATACGAACATTTGGGATATCTTTGCGGGATCGATGAAGTGGGCCGAGGACCTTTGGCAGGACCGGTTGTAGCATGTGCGGTCATTTTGCCAAAAGACAGTTCCATTTTATATCTGAATGATTCTAAGAAATTGACGGCTTCCAAAAGAGAAGAACTGTATGAGATCATTATGAGGGAAGCGGTTTCGGTGGGGATTGGAATGCGTGGACCGGACAGAATTGATGAGATCAACATTTTGCGGGCTACTTATGAAGCGATGCGGGATGCGATAAAGGATCTTTCAGTGACACCGCAGCTTCTTTTAAATGATGCAGTCACGATACCGGATGTGGTGATCCCTCAGGTTCCGATCATTAAGGGGGATGCGAAAAGCGTTTCCATTGCGGCTGCCAGCATTGTGGCTAAGGTGACAAGGGATCGCATGATGGAGGAGTATGATAAAGTACTTCCAGAGTATGGATTTGCCTCAAACAAGGGATATGGCTCTGCTGTGCACATTGAGGCATTGAAAAAATACGGTGCAAGCCCGATTCACAGAAAGAGCTTTATTACACATTTTGTATGAGCAAAATAGTTGTGTGACCTGCGTATAGAAAAGCACAAAAGATACCTACATAGAAAATTATGGATGGTGGAGATTGAAACAGAATACCAGAAAGATTGGAAATTTGTACGAAAGAAAAGCAGAAGCATATCTGAAGAGCCAAGGGCTTACGATACGGGAACGCAATTATCGATGCAGACAAGGTGAGATCGATCTGATCGCACAGGATGGTGATTATCTGGTGTTTGTGGAAGTGAAGTATCGCAGCGGAAAGAATGCAGGGGATTCTTTGGAGGCAGTCAACTGGAGAAAACAAAAGGTGATCGCTGAGGTTGCTAGGCATTATTTGACGGTAAAGCTGCATTTGTCAGAGTGGCCGTGCCGATTTGATGTGATAGGGATCGATGGGGAGCGGGTTTCCTGGATCAAGAATGCCTTTGAGTCTTGGTTTTGAGAGATATAGGTAACTTGTATAAAATGGTAAGTGATAGAAGGAACAACTGGCATATGAAAATAAAGTGGAAAAATGAGCAGATGCAAAAAATGACAGTGCATGATCATGAGGGAGTGGTTTACCTTACTTATCCGAAGTTCGAGTCTGTGGAAGGAGTGATCCATGGTTTTAGTACTCGCCTTGGCGGAGTGAGTCAGGGGGCTTGTGCTTCGATGAACTTGAGTTTTACGCGAGGTGATGATGAAGCCGCAGTCCGCGAAAATTATAAACGGATCGCAAGGGCGATAGGATTTTTGGAGACGGATCTGGTAACTTCGGATCAGACACACACGGCAAATGTTCGGAAGGTGACAGAAAAAGACAGGGGAAAAGGAATCGTAACTGCACGGGATTATACAGATGTGGACGGTATGATCACAAATGTAAAAGGGCTGACTCTGGCGACATTTTATGCGGACTGTGTTCCTTTGTATTTCGTGGATCCTGTACATGAGGCGATCGGACTTGCGCATTCTGGGTGGAAAGGAACTGTACTGAAGATTGGGGCAGAGACGATAAAGAAGATGTCAGAGGAATATGGAAGCAGACCGGAGGATATTTTGGCAGCGGTTGGACCGTCGATCTGCCAGGATTGTTATGAAGTCAGCGAGGATGTGATCGAGAGATTTAAAGTTGCTTTTGACGAGCAGTATTGGGAGAACTTGTTTTACAAAAAGCAAAATGAGAAGTATCAGCTCAATTTGTGGGAAGCAAATCGGATCATTTTCCTTGAATCTGGAATCCAGGAGAAACATATCTCTATGCCAAATCTTTGCACTTGCTGTAACCCGGAAGTTTTGTTTTCACATCGTGCATCGCATGGGAGAAGAGGAAATCTGGCGGCTTTTCTTGGATTGAAAAAATAAATACATTGCCTGCTATTGACAAAGAGCCAATCAAATAAAAAGGAATTTCTTCCCTTGAACAGGGATGAAATTCCTTTTTTTGTACATTTATAAGGCTTTTATAAGTGATGTGCTGTTTTATCTGGAATTTACTTTCTGCATGAGAGACATGATCTTCTCGTTGCTGGAACGTACTTTCTCAACGGAAACATCGTGGTTGATGATATCGATGATACTTGCCAGATATTTGCTCATATTTGCCTCGATATAATACGGTTTTGTTAAAAGCTCAGGAATACGATAATTTAAGTTTGTAGTGATGACGCGATCGAGCCATCCTTTTTCATAATATTCATCGAATTTATCCATACCGTCAGTGAAAAGTCCATAAGTAGTGCAGACAAATACACGCTTAGCATTGCGTTCTTTGAGCTGTTTTGCAACATCCAGCATACTTCCGCCGGAGGAAATCATGTCATCGATGACAACGACATCTTTGCCTTCTACAGAGTCACCTAAAAATTCATGAGCAACAATAGGATTCTTGCCGTTTACGATCGTGGAATAATCGCGGCGTTTGTAGAACATACCCATGTCAACACCAAGAATATTAGAGAAATAAACCGCTCTGGACATAGCACCTTCGTCTGGGCTGATGATCATCAGATGGTCATTGTCAACTCGAAGATCCGGTACACTCTTGATCAGTGCTTTTAAGAACTGATAAGTTGGGAAAAAGTTATCAAATCCGTTCAGCGGGATGGAGTTTTGTACACGTGGATCGTGAGCATCAAAAGTGATAAAGTTGGAAACACCCATATCGCTTAATTCTTTCAGAGCCAATGCGCAGTCAAGGGACTCTCTTTTTGTACGTCTGTGCTGACGGCCTTCATAGAGAAATGGCATGATGACATTGATTCTGTGAGCCTTACCTGTTGCAGCTGAGATGATTCTCTTAAGATCCTGGAAATGATTATCAGGAGACATATGGTTTTCGTGACCGCAAACTGTGTATGTTTCACTGAAATTGGTGACATCTACCATGATATAAAGGTCAGTACCGCGGACGGATTCTTTGATGTATCCTTTTCCTTCTCCGGTTCCAAAGCGCGGGCATTCACATTCGATCAAGAAAGATTCTTCGCTGTATCCCTGTGGGATGATGCTCAACTGTTTACGGGTAAGCAGTTCCCGGCGGAATTTCACCAGCTTTTTATCAACTTCTTCAGCGAGTTCGCGACAGCCAAGCGCTGCGATACGGATCGGTGCAACTGGCATGGATTTTTCCAACAATTCTATGTTTGGCATAATATTCCTCCTAAGTAAATTTATACTCAAAAAATAGATTTCTATATCATTTATAACATTTGACTGAAATCGAGTCAAGGAATTTATTGATTTTTCTGTGAAAAATTGTTAAAATGATTCGTAATGGGCTTAAACATTGAGGAGTGAAAGACAAAATCTTGGATGTTTGTATATCCTAACATTTTTGCTATTTCTCACGGTAATACTAATCATCTCTATGGTTCGGGCATTTCAAGCATTTTTCTTTAAAATCCATTACCTTTAAAATCTTTTCAGGGACTGTCCAGTCCGGCGCTAAACCTTCAACGTTCATGTGAATATCAAAGCATGTCCCTTCATCGATTTTTATTTCCATTAGAGGACAATCTATCTTTTTTGCGACCATATTTTTGCATTCCTAATTTTGGGGGTTGGGTAGTTGAAATTAACAGTTGTTTCCTTTTGTTTTTGTGAGAAATTTATACATATAAGGTTCTTATTGCAGTTACAGCGTCCTATTGCCGCGCAAGCGTTATGGCTCAAAGTAGTTTGCTGAAATCAATATGCAGATCTTCGTAAATTCCTACTTTGATGGTATCTGTAAAAGTATATTGCTCCATGGCGTTTTGATCGAAACTGTAAACAAGGATTTGCTGTTTATTAGGGTCAACTATCCAGTATTCGCGGACTTCTGAATTACGGTACTTGAACAGCTTCGTAAAATAATCCATTTGCCTGCTGCTAGGTGAAACAATCTCTATGATCCAGTCCGGCGCACCGCTACATCCTCGATCTGTGAGCTTGTCAGGCGAGCAGATGACACTTATATCTGGTTCAACATAATTTTTGCTGTCATCATTAAAAAAAACGGCAAATGGGGCAGCATAAACCTGACAAGAACCCTGGTGCTCATCAATGTATTGATCAATTAAACTTGTAAGGCGCGTAGAGATTCGCTGGTGCATCCGGCTGGGTGGTGCCATGTAATAAATCTGACCGTCTATCAGTTCAGCACGTTCCCCATCCGGCAGATTATAAATATTATCAATTGTATAAAGTTGAGATTTGGGTAATGACATGATCACACATCCTTTCTTGATCAAATTATTTGCAAGGAGCAGTAAAATATAAAAATTCTCTTTATTGTACATAGTATAACATATTTTTTGAAATTGTGTACATAGTTGAGAAATGACGAAGCAGCATATCATATAATATAATCTGAATTAGTGATATCATACATTGCTTTGGCTGAAAAGAAAAGTAGAAGGGAAAAATAATAACGTGAGCTGCTGGGATTTATTCATACTACGTCTAAAAAACGTGATAAAAATAGCGGTTGTTTTTTTAGTGAAAAATTGTTATGATATAAATGTTCGGCGTAGAGCTGTACAAAAAAGCAGATGAAAGAGATTTGCTTGGAATAAAGGCATTCGGATACGAAATCCCACAAGTTCCGGATGTGATGGAGTTATGATTCATGAAAAAAAATTTACATGTTATTTCCAAAGTCCTTCCAGGAAGCATCGGGGAGGAATTGGAATTGGAAGCCGGAGATGCTCTCGTCTCCATTAATGGACAGCCTGTGGAGGATGTCTTTGATTACCGTTATCTGATGAATGATGAGATGGTAGAGCTTCTGATCCGTAAAAGTAATGGAGAAGAATGGGAACTGGAGATAGAAAAAGAATACGAGGAAGATTTGGGTGTGGAATTCGAGAATAGTTTGATGGATGATTATCGTTCCTGTTCAAATCACTGTATTTTTTGTTTTATCGATCAGATGCCTCCCAATATGAGAGAGACCCTGTACTTTAAGGACGATGATTCTAGACTTTCCTTTTTACAGGGAAATTATGTAACTTTGACAAATATGAGTGATTATGATCTGGAACGTATTATTAAGTTTCGTCTTTCACCGATCAATATTTCTTTTCAGACTATGAATCCGGAACTTCGCTGCAAGATGCTCCACAATCGTTTTGCAGGTGATGCTTTAAAAAAGGTAGATAAACTTTATGAGGGCGGCGTTACTATGAATGGACAGATCGTTCTTTGTTCAGGCATCAATGACAAAGAGGAACTGGAATACAGTTTGGAAAAACTTTCAGAATATGCACCACTGCTTCAGAGCGTATCGATCGTGCCGGTAGGATTATCGAAATACCGAGAGGGGCTTTATCCACTGAAAGCCTTCACAGAGGAAGATGCAAAAAATCTGATCGCGCAGGTGGAACGCTGGCAGAAGAAGATGATGGACAAACATGGGATTCATTTTGTGCATGCTTCGGATGAGTGGTATCTTCTTGCTGGATATGAAATGCCGGAAGAAGAAAGATATGACGGTTATCTGCAGCTTGAAAACGGTGTTGGCATGCTTAGGCTTTTGGAAACAGAAGTGCAGCAGCGTCTTGCAGAACTGGAAGGCGATGAAAGAGAGGTTCATGCATCGATCGCGACGGGAAGATTGGCTGCTCCTTTTATGGAAAGGATGTCCAGCTTGATACAGGAGAAATTCCCGAATGTTCACGTACATGTCTATGCGATAAAAAATGAATTTTTCGGAGAACAGATTACCGTTTCTGGATTGATCACAGGAACAGATTTAAAGACACAATTAAAAGAGAAGGTACTTGGTGAGAAACTTTTGATCCCTTGCAATATGCTTAGGAGCGGGGAGGATGTTTTTTTGGATGATCTTACTGTGGATGAGATCAGACAGGCGCTGGATACAGAACTGGTCGTGGTTGATGAAACGGGTTCGGATCTGGTGAACTGTGTGATCGAAGTACCTGACCATAAGAAGATAAGAAGGAGACAGATATATGAGCAAACCAGTAGTAGCGATAGTGGGAAGACCGAATGTAGGTAAATCCACGCTGTTTAATGCGCTGGCAGGTGAGAAGATTTCGATCGTAAAAGATACACCGGGTGTGACAAGAGACCGTATCTATGCGGATGTTACCTGGCTGGATAAGACTTTTACGATGATCGATACCGGTGGTATCGAACCGGACAGCAATGATATTATTCTTTCACAGATGAGAGAACAGGCACAGATTGCCATCGATACAGCAGATGTGATCGTTTTTATCACGGATGTACATCAGGGATTGGTGGATTCTGATGCAAAGGTAGCGGATATGCTCAGAAGAAGCGGTAAACCGGTAGTCCTTGTTGTAAATAAAGTAGACAGTGTACAGAAATTTATGATGGATGTATACGAGTTCTATAATCTGGGTATCGGAGAGCCGATGCCGATCTCTGCGGCAAACCGTATGGGCCTTGGAGATATGTTGGATGAAGTGGTGAAATATTTCCCGGAAAATGCAGATACAGAGGAAGAAGATGATATTCCTAAGATCGCAGTTGTAGGAAAACCGAATGTAGGAAAATCATCCCTTGTCAACAAACTTCTCGGGGAAGACCGAGTTATCGTATCCAACATCGCAGGAACGACCAGAGATGCGGTTGATACAAAAGTAAAATGGCAGGGAAAAGATTATATCTTTATTGATACAGCAGGACTTCGCCGTAAAGGTAAAGTAAAAGAAGAAATTGAGAGATACAGCGTGATCCGTACAGTTACTGCGGTAGAACGTGCAGATGTTGTAGTTGTGATGATCGATGCGTCTGAGGGAGTTACAGAACAGGATGCGAAGATTGCCGGAATCGCACACGAAAGAGGCAAAGGTGTCATTATCGCAGTGAACAAATGGGACGCAATTGAGAAGAACGACAAGACAATCTATAAGCACACAAACCGTATCCGAGAGGTTTTGGCATATATGCCATACGCAGAACTGGTATTTATCTCTGCTAAAACAGGACTCAGGATTTCCAGAATGTTTGAGACGATCGATGCAGTTATCGAGAATCAGACATTGCGTATTCAGACAGGTGTGCTCAATGAGATACTTTCCGAAGCAGTTGCGATGCAGCAGCCGCCTTCAGATAAGGGAAAACGCTTGAAGATCTACTATATGACACAGGTTGCGGTGAAACCGCCGACATTTGTGATCTTTGTCAATGATAAAGAACTGATGCATTTTTCCTATACGCGATATCTCGAAAACAAGATCCGAGATGCATTTGGTTTTGCGGGAACTTCGCTGAAATTTATCATCCGTGAACGAGGAGAAAAAGAGTGATCATGGAACGTCTTATCTGTATTGCTATCGGATATCTGTGTGGCCTTTTTCAGACGGCTTATATTCTGGGGAAAGTGTATCATACGGATGTCCGCAAACAGGGGAGTGGGAATCTTGGCTCCACAAATGTGATGCGGACCTTGGGTAAGAAAGCAGGTGCTTTAAATCTTTTATGTGACTGCTTGAAGTGTGTACTTGCAATTACAATTGCCAGACTGGTGTTCCAGAACAGTTGTAAAGATATTCTGCCACTTTTGAGTCTGTATGCAGCAGCAGGATGTATTTTGGGACATAATTTTCCGTTCTATTTGAAGTTTAAAGGCGGGAAAGGTATTGCTGCATCTGTGGGATTGATCCTTGCGTTTGACTGGCGCATCTTCCTTATTTGTGCAGTAGTATTTTTTACATTGTTCTTTTCTACACATTATGTTTCTTTATGTTCCTTGGTTTCTTACTTGACCGCTTTGATCGTTATGATCGTTTTAGGACAGATGGGAGCATATGATATGGCATTTCCACGCATGATAGAATTGTATCTTCTGATGGCTTTCTTGACAGCTTTGGCATTTTACAGACATAAAAAGAACATAAATAGATTGCTAGACGGAACGGAAAGTAAGATATATCTTAGCAAAAAATAAAGAAAAAGAGGTGTTTGTATGGCAAAGGTCAGTGTACTGGGTGCAGGAAGCTGGGGAACCGCGTTGGCGGTGCTGCTTCATAACAATGGACATGATGTGATCTTATGGTCTGCCCTTGGCAAGGAGATCGACACGCTTCTCGGAAAGCGGGAGAATGTCAGTAAGCTCCCTGGGGTAAAGATCCCAGAAGCGATCGAAATCACAGTGGATTTGGAAAAGAGCTTAAAAGATGCAGATGTGGCAGTTCTTGCAGTTCCGTCCCCATATACCAGAGATACCTGTAAACGTATGGCTCCTTTTATGAAAAAAGGACAGATTCTTGTCAATGTGGCAAAAGGTGTGGAAGAAAAGACTTTGATGACTTTGAGTGAGATGATCGAACAGGAGCTGCCGGGGGCGGATGTCTCTGTCCTGTCTGGTCCGAGCCATGCGGAGGAAGTGGGGAAAGGTCTTCCGACTACATGTGTGATAAGTTCTCATAAGAGAGAAACTGCAGAATATCTGCAGGGGATTTTTATGAGTCCGGTCTTTCGAGTGTACACAACACCGGATATGCTGGGCGTGGAATTGGGAGCGGCGCTCAAAAATGTCATCGCCTTGGCAGCAGGAACTGCTGATGGACTTGGGTATGGTGATAATACAAAAGCAGCTTTGATCACAAGGGGGATCACAGAGATCGCACGCCTTGGTGTAAAGATGGGAGCTCGTATGGAAACTTTTTATGGGCTTTCTGGGATCGGAGATCTGATCGTTACCTGTGCGAGTGTTCACAGCAGGAATAGAAAAGCTGGTTATCTGATGGGAAAAGGTTATTCTATGGAAGAAGCTATGGAAGAAGTGAAAATGGTCGTGGAAGGCGTTTATTCTGCAAAAGCAGCAAAAGGACTTGCTGAGAAATATGAAGTAGAAATGCCGATCATTACAGAAGTGAACAAGGTGCTTTTTGAAGGGAAACCTGCATCAGAAGCAGTTATTGACTTGATGGTGCGTGATAAAAAAGTAGAAACACCGATGCTTCCGTGGGATATGAATGATAATGCGGATAAATAATAAAATATAAAAATATGGATATAAAAAGCTGTGGCACAGAGAACAAGATCTGTGCCGCAGCTTTTTGAGCTAAAATGCAATGTTTCTTAGATCTTCCGGAATGCTTGCGCTGCGATAATTTTGATTTAAGGCATCGAGCAGATCCATATCTTCCTGTTCGATCGAAAAGCCGAAAATATCGGCATTGCTTTGGATACGTTCAGGATGAATAGATTTGGGGATCACGGAAATCCCTTTCTGGACTGCCCAGCGAAGCCCTATCTGTGCGGGTGTTCTGCCGTATTTTGTGCCTAGTACACATAAAAGATCATTGTCTAAATAAGCGCCACGGGCAAGAGGTGCATATGCCTGTACCTGGATTCCCTTGCTCTGGCAATAATCGATCAGTTCCTTAGGATAAAAAAGAGGATGACATTCAATTTGATTGACAGCAGGTACGATGCCGGATACACTTTCTAGCTCCTCAAGATGTCGGATCTCAAAGTTGCTTACACCGATGGAACGGGCACGCCCAGAACGCTGAATATCTTCAAGGGTTTTCCATGTGCTTAAATAACAGCCTGGAACGGGCCAGTGTATCAGATACAGATCGATATAGTCTAGTTTTAGGCGTTCGAGGCTTCGGTCAAAAGCCCCTTGAATGTCACCGAGGCGCTGGGCGGTATTCCATACTTTTGTGGTAACAAAGAGCTCTTCTCTGGGGATGCCACATTTAGCGATGCCACGTCCAACATTTTCTTCATTTTTATAAACAGAGGCAGTGTCGATCAGACGATAGCCTGATGCGACGGCGGAAGCGATCGCGTTTTCAGCTTCATTTTCACCAGTTGCTTTATATACACCAAGACCTAAAAGAGGCATTTCAAAATTGCTATTCAGAAAAACGGTATTGTTCAAGATCATTCCTCCAATTCTTCTTAGATATTTCAATATTATTTGGTAAAGTATAACATGAAAATATGAAAGAATATGTACGAAATTATTACAAATTTTAGAATGGAAAATGTTAATAAAATAACGGGCGAGTTAAAATATTCACATGTATCGTGAAAAAAACCAGATATCCATAAAAATTTTTAGAATTTTTGGTAATTTTTTACGCAAAACACCTTGCGGAAATGAAGAAAAAGATGTATAATACCAATAAATTGATAATTTATTGTCATGAAAATAAACGAACGAGCATTTTGACTTATAACTGCGGAAAGCGTTTGTTTTCAATAGAAAGGGGCATTTATATGCATTTAATCAAAGATGAAAATGGGAATCTTGTTCAGCATGGTCATGGACACACCCATGAGCATACCCATGATGATGGAGTGACTCATACTCATGAGCATTCTCATGGAGAGGGACATGACCATGGACATACGCATACAGATCATGCCTGTGATACCGGTCATTGCGGTTCCTGTAACGAGGGTGACTGCAAGAATGAGACACTTGCTCTTCTGACCTATATGCTTCAGCACAATGAGCATCATGCACAGGAACTGGATCAGATGGCTGATAATCTGGCTAAGATGGTAATGGATGCAGCATGCAAAACGATCAAAGAAGCGGTTTCTGATTTCCAGAAGGGTAATATGAGACTTGGACTTGCGTTAACACTTGTTAAGGATGAGATGAAATAGGAGGCGACATCACATGTGTTTAGCAACTGTATATAAAGAGAGTGATGATTCTGTTATTTTTAAGAATGTGGCTCGTATGGATGTGGATGGCACGAAGATTGTTCTCCGCGACATCATGGGAGACGAAAGAGTGGTTGAAGGAAGCATTTTGATGGTCGATCTTGCCAACAGTATTGTGAAGCTCAAATGTGACTAAGCCTGAGGTTATCGATAGATTTGAGACGTTTTATCTTTAGATAGAACATGAACGCGGAGGTATACAGCGATGAGATTATCAGAAGCTATGAAAGAAAGATTGCTTGTTTCTTTCGAGGTGTTTCCGCCGAAGACGGAAAGAGGTATGGAAAATCTTCCGGGAACCATTGAGCGTCTGATGAAATATAAGCCGGAATATATTTCCTGCACATACGGTGCGGGCGGCGGAAATGTTGGTGCTAATAAAGAAGTATGCCGGATGATCAAGAAGGCAGGGACAATTCCTGTGACACACTTCACAGTCATTAAGAATACGAAAGAAGGCATCAAGGCTCAGCTGGAAGGATATTTAGAAGAGGGCATTGATCATATGCTAGCACTTCGCGGAGATATTCCGCTTGGTGAGACAACAACTTGCGGAGATTTTAACTATGCATCAGATCTTGTTAAGTTCGTTCGAAATGAATTTGGAGACAAGTTTGAGATCGCTGTGGCGGGATCGCCGGAGGGACATATCGCCTGTCGGTCCTTGGATGCTGATATCTCAGTTTTGAGACAGAAACAGGACAATGGCGCAAATTATATCATGACTCAGCTTTGCTGGGATATGGAACAGTTTAAACGTTGGTTGGATGCGATCCGCACTGCTGGTGTTACGATGCCGGTCGATGTTGGTGTTATGCCGATCCTTGATATGGCTTCTACGATCAACATGGCGCTTTCTCGCAATGGATGTGTGATGGATCGTGAGCTTTGCAGGCTTATCTCCAGAAACTGGCTGTTTCCAAATCCGTTTGCAGCAAAGGACTCTGATGGAAAACCGTTTGATATGTTCTACGATGACAAGATCAAGAGATTTAAAGCAGAAGGTATCGAATACACGATCAAACAGATCGATGAGTATCGCTCACTTGGTGTAAATGGTATTCACCTTTACGCATTGAATAAGTGGAAAGATGTTTCTGAGATCGTTGACAGATCGGGTCTTCGTACATTGATATAATTCTTATCATAAAACAAAGATATGATAAGCTGCTGTGCCGGTAAGGTGACAGCAGTATAAGACAAATTTAGGAGGCACCTGGTTTTATGGCACACGTGATTGCTGTCGCAGGAAAAGGCGGCGTAGGAAAGACAACGTTATGCGGAATGTTGATCCAGTACCTGTGTGAACAGGGAAAGGGACCGATTCTTGCAGTCGATGCTGATGCGAACTCCAATCTGAATGAAGTTTTAGGAGTAAAAGTTGAGACAACTTTGGGAGATGTGCGTGAAGAAATTGCACGTGCAGAGCTTGCAAAAGAAAGCCCGATTCCGGCTGGAATGTCCAAAGCCGATTTCGCAGAGATGCGTTTTGAAGATGCGGTTGTGGAAGATGATGACTTTGATCTTCTTGTTATGGGAAGGACGCAGGGAAAAGGCTGCTATTGTTATGTAAATGGATTGCTTCAGACTCAGCTTGCGAAGTATCAGAACAATTATCCATATTTTGTTGTGGATAATGAGGCGGGAATGGAACATATCAGCAGAGGCGTTCTTCCGAGTATGCAGACTGCGATCTTAGTTAGTGATTGTTCCAGGAGAGGAGTTCAGGCAGTTGGAAGGATCGCGCAGCTCATCAAAGAGTGTGAGATGCGTCCACAGACAGTTGGGCTGATCATCAACAGAGCTCCGAAAGGGGAACTCAATGAAGGAATCAAGGAAGAGATTGCCAATCAGGGGCTGAATCTTCTGGGTGTGGTTCCACAGGATGAGACTGTTTACGAATATGATTGTGAGGGTCGTCCTACCAGTACACTTCCGGAGGATAATCCGGTTAAGGTTGCACTTCGTGCGATCGTTGACAAATTAGATTTGGGTTAAATATGACTGAAAGGTTGCTTTGGCGATCGAACAGTCAATGAAATGAATACAGGAGATATAGCCCTGTATTTTTAAAACAAAAATAACCCATGGGAGGGGATGGGTTGTCAGTATGATGGATTCTTACCCATGGGATTATTATAAAAAAATAAAACTGTACACGAAAACTAAAAAAGTGTACAAAACAGAATTAAAGGAGGTCTATAATGAGTGAATTCAAATTGACTACAGTGGAAGAATTTGAAGCGGCTACAGCCAGACTTTTGGAAACAGGTGCAAAGGTAGGAGCTGACGCTTGGCAGCTGCGTGTTAAAAACCAGACTCCGCACTGTAAATTCGGTGAGCAGGGTATCTGCTGCCGTATCTGTTCTATGGGACCATGCCGTATTACAGCAAAAGCACCGAGAGGAATCTGCGGTTGCGACGCTCATGGTATCGTAGGAAGAAACTTCCTGAAATTTACAGCAGGCGGTGCTGCTACTCATTCTGATCATGGACGTGAAATCTGCCATACACTTCATTGTGCAAAAGAAGGCGGAAACTACACAGTAAAAGATCCTGATAAACTTATCCGTATCGCAAAAGAATGGGGCGTTGAGACAGAAGGTAAAGATATCTATGATCTGGCTCATGAAATGGCAGAGATCGGTCTGTTAGAGTATGGTAAACCATTCGGATATCAGAGATTCCTCGACAGAATGCCGGCAGGACAGAAAGAAAAACTGATCGAGAATGAACTTGCACCACGTGCAATCGACCGTGAGGTTTCTTCTTCCTTACATATGACTCATATGGGATGTTCTTCTGATCCTAAAGCATTAGTTCGTCAG
>CAZSTD010000034.1:10114-18581 GCA_964609645.1 uncultured Blautia sp. | reverse complement strand
ATTATGACATGGTTCCGCTGATCGACCGTTTTGTGGAGGAGCACCCTGACTTTTCTTACAAAGGAGCAAAGGGTATCGTGGCGCTCACTGGATATAATGGGATCTTAGGATATCGTTCGGACAGCAGTTATGAAACGCGCCCTGCAGACCTCGATGCAGATAAGGTACAGTGGTTGGACAACCATCCGGATTTTGACTTAAATACAGAAAGAGAAGGCGCAGCTAAGGTTGCACAGGCGATGAAGGATGAAGGATGGACTTTTGCGAGTCATACCTGGGGACATCAGAATGTCAGTCAGGTGAGTCTGGAACGTTTGCAGGCGGATACGCAGAAGTTTAAAGAGAATATAGATCCGCTGATCGGCGGAACAGATATCATCATCTTTGCGTTTGGCGCAGATCTGGCAGGCACTGAAGACTATTCAGGAGAGAAGTTTGAATATTTAAAAAGTCAGGGATATGATTATTTCTGCAATGTAGATTCCAGCCAGTATTATGTGCAGATACGGGACAATTATTTCCGTCAGGGAAGAAGAAACCTGGACGGCTATCGGATGTATTATAATCCGGAATTGGTATCCGATCTGTTTGATGCGGGATCTGTATTTTCTTCTTCCAGACCGCTTCCTGTGCCTGCGATGGGATAAAATGATCCTGTCTGCATAGAATTAGTTATGTGCCATCAAAAAGAGGGAAATATATGAAAAAAAGACCGGTATGTGCGATGACGGCGATCCTTAGCGCTTCACTTTTACTGAGTGGGTGCGGATTATTTCCGTTTGAACAGGATATCCCGTTTATGAAACAGGAGATAAATACCGAAGATTGGCAGGCGCAGGGAACTGCGCCTGAGACAGAGTACGATACAGATAAGGAAGCTGGATCTGAAGATGAGACAGGAGCTGAAATAGAAGGCGAGGACACATCTGAGGAAGGCGATGGGAAGGAAGATATTTGGGAGCAGGCATCTTTGCTTGCAGCGCAGTATGATCATGATGCAGCTATACGATTGCTGAAAAACCAGCCGGATTATGATTCCGATGAGGAAATGCAGCAGGCAGTTTCAGAGTATGAGAGTGCGAAGGCGGAGTGTGTGGAGTATCCGTTGGATCAGATCACGCATATTTTTTTCCACACGCTGATCAAAGACACAGCCAAAGCATTCGACGGAGATTCGGATTCTGGCGGATATAATCAGGTGATGACTACGATCGATGAATTTAATCGGATCATACAGACGATGTATGAGAATGGATATGTATTGGTCAGTCCTCATGATATGGCGACAGTCAATGAAGATGGCAGCATTTCCAGAGGGAAGATCTTATTGCCTCCTGGAAAGACACCGTTTGTGCTCTCTCAGGATGATGTGAGCTATTATCACTATATGGATGGGGATGGATTTGCAGATAAATTAGTCCTGGATAAAAATGGTGAGGTGAAGGCTCAGTATACAGAGGATGATGGAAGTGTCTCGGTGGGAGATTACGATATGGTTCCGCTGATCGACAGCTTTGTGAAGGAGCATCCAGACTTTTCTTATCATGGAAGAAAAGGTGTGCTGGCGATGACCGGCTACAATGGAGTTTTGGGATATCGCACGGACATCGCATATAAAACAAAAGAGAACTTGTATGATGACCAGAAAGCGTTTTTGGAAAACCATCCGGACTTTGATTATGAGAAGGAAGTCAAACGTGCCAAAAAGGTTGCGAAGGCGATGAAGGCTAACGGATGGGAATTTGCAAGTCACACCTGGGGGCACAAGAATGCAGGAAATTCCACCTTAAAGGAACTAAAGACGGATAATAAAAAATGGGAAAAATATGTAGCGCCGATCCTTGGAAAAACAGATATGATCTTTTTCGCGTTTGGCGCAGATATTGGAAGCTGGGAGGGATATACCTCCGAGGACAGCAAATATGAATATTATAAGAGTAGAGGCTATCGATATTTCTGCAATGTAGATTCGAGTCAGTGCTGGGTACAGATCACGGGAGCTTATTTCCGCCAGGGAAGAAGAAATGTAGATGGCTATCGAATGTATTATGATCCGGAGATGCTGAGCGATCTTTTTGAGGTTTCCCAAGTGTGGGATACGTCGAGACCGACTCCGGTACCGGAGATGTAGAGAGGAGAAAGATGCATATGAAGAAAAGATCATACCTTGTGATGCTTGCGGTGTGTCTGTCTTTGTCAGCGGCCGCATGCACAGACGTTCAGAACACAGATACAGCAAAAACGGAACAAAGTACAGGAAACAAGGGCGCAGAGGTGGGAACTTCCCGCCTTGTTTCTGTTGACGATGTGGAAAGATATGTCACGATCGGTGAGTATAAAGGTTTGGAACTGGATAACGCTGTGGATGTGGTCACAGAGGCGGACGTGGAAATGCAGATCGAAGCAGAATTGCAGGATAATACAGAGATCGTTTCCGCGGGTGCGCAGGCAGGTGACCTGGTAACGATCAACTATGTTGGAACGATCGATGGGAAAACATTTGACGGAGGAACTGCGAACAACTATGATTTTGTTGTGGGAAATGGTTTTATGTTCCAGGAATTTGAGGACGGCGTTCTCGGAATGAAAAAGGGAGAGACCAAAGAGATCACGATCGACTTTGCCTCAGACTACGGTGACCCTGTTGTGGCAGGAAAGCAGGCGATTTACAAAGTTACTGTCCAGAATGTGCGCCGTGCACCGGAACTTACAGATGAATGGGTGACCAAAAATACAGACTACACTACTGTGGAGGATTACAGACAGAATATCTATGAGGAGCTTGAGGAGGATGCCAAGAATTCTGCACAGGAAGCTCTGAAAAACACGGCATGGAACATAGTTATGGAAAGTTCAGAGATTTCGGAATATCCGGAGAAGGATATTGAGGAAGCAGTCGCTGCATTCAAAGAAAGTATGCAGCTTTACGCAGATCAGGCAGATATGACCTTGGAGGAATTTGTCGAAAGTCAGCAGATCTCACAGGAGGAGTTTGAAGAGCAATGTCTGCAGTATGCGCAGGGTAAGGTGAAACAGAATCTGATCGTGCAGGGGATCATGGATGCAGAGGGGCTTTCCCTTGATGACAAAGAAAGTCTGAAATTGCAGGAGTATCTGGTTGAGATGATGGGAGCTGGCGACCTTGCGGAGTTGGTTGATATCTACGGACAGGATCATGTGGACGAATCGATCGGTCTTTTGCGAGTGGAGGAATTTATCGTGCAGAATGCCAAGGTCAGCGAAAAGATAGCTGCCGGAGATGTGCTTGCAGAGGATGCGGAGGCAGCAGCGAACAGCCAGAACAAGGAGCAGTCTGAAGAACAGCAGGAAAGCTCCGATGATGCTTCGGGAGTGGACGAAGATCTGGAAAAAGAGCTGGGCACAGAGGACGAAGAAAACTAAAAAATCATAGACAAATGGCATTGTATTTACGAAATAAATGCGTTATGATTGTAAGGCATAAAAAATGAAATGAAATACAAAAAAGCGGGGAAAGGAAATAATGGATAAGCGGGTTTTGCGCGAAAGGATGCGCAGAAAGAAACGTCAGATGATGATCCGTCACTATACGAAGATCGGACTTTTTGTGGTTGGTCTGATCCTGGCGATCGTATTTGTGGTCAGAGGTGTGATCGTTCCGATCGCTCATCATGTGGCTGGCGGCGGAAGTGCCAAGACTGGTCAGGTGGTGGAAGCGCAGGTGGACACGGCTGAGCAGGCAGATCCTACCGCGGCGGCGAGGCAGCCACTGAAAGGAAGCTCTGATGCAGAAAGAGTTGCAGTCATGACAGTTGGGTGGCATGAAGACTCTGCCGGAAGATGGTATCAGAATGCAGACGGTACATATTTTATAAATGGATTTCAGGAAATCGACGGTGTGATGTATTCGTTTGATGAGAATGGTTATATGCAGACCGGATGGGTAGAAAAAGGTGTCAAAGATTACTACTTTAACGAAGACGGCTCTTATGATCCATCACAGAAAAAGAAGCTGTTGGCATTGACTTTTGACGACGGACCAGGACAGTATACGGAGGAATTGCTGGACTGTCTGGAAGCAAACAATGCACGCGCAACATTCTTTATGCTTGGCCAGAACGTGCCATATTATCCAGAAGTGGTACAGCATATGGTTGAGATTGGATGTGAGATTGGAAGCCATTCCTGGGATCATCCACAGCTAAGCACTCTCAGTCTGGAATCAGTTGCGAAACAGTTTACAGATACAGATAATGCACTGATCGAAGCCTGTGGACAGCCGGCTACCGTTGCCAGAGCGCCGTACGGAGATGGAAACAGTGATATCTATAATACAGCAGGTAAACCGTTCTTTATGTGGTCTCTGGATACGGAAGACTGGAGATTGATGGATGCAGATGCGGATTACAACGTAGTTGTAAATGGCGACCTTACGGATGGAACGATCATCCTGATGCATGATATCCACCAGCCGTCTGTGCAGGCAGCACTTCGTTTCATCCCAGATTTGATCGCGCAGGGATATAAATTTGTGACAGTCAGCGAGATGGCGGAAGCGAAGAATGTAGATCTGCAGAATGCGTGCTACATAGATTTCTGGCAGAGTACCATTGACAGAGGTGAGGTTGCCGGCTATCGCGGAAGTGAAGATGGTGTTCTCACAGATGAATCTGAAAATGGATTTTCTGATGATGGAAGCGATGACTACTCTGATGGCGAAAATTCCGGTGATGGAACATACGATGATGGATCCGGATATGACGAAGATTTCAGTGATGATTCCGTGGACTACGGTGATGGAACTGAGTGAGCGTCAGTAAGTGCCAAAAAGTAAATAAAGCGTAGAGAAAAGACAAGCGAAGGAATCAGCAGAGAGACAGCAAGTGGTAGGACGAGAAAGCAGAGACATGATGGATGCCCCTGCTTTCTTTGTGTTTTTTACAAAAATGCATCAAAAAAACGATAAAAATTGTTGAATATACACATAATTTTAATTGACGTACAGAATACGCGTTGGTATAATAAATGGATACAGAATGACTAAAAGTCAGTTCGTGTCCGTCAGAACTAAAAACGGAATAGGAAGAAGATTAAGGGAGGACTCCAAATGGGCGAAAGTATGAAATTTACAGAATTAGATCAGTATTTATTTGGACAGGGAACCAATTATGAGATATATAAAAAAATGGGTGCACATCCGACTACATATAAACGCAAAAAAGGCGTATATTTTGCAGTGTGGGCACCAAATGCACAGTCTGTATCTGTGATCGGAGAGTTCAATGACTGGAACGAAGAAGCCAATCCGATGCAGAAAGCAGGCCCGATCGGTGTTTTTGAAGTGTTTGTTCCGGGAGCAAAAATTGGACAGCTCTACAAATTTTTCATCGTAGGTGCACACGGAGAGAAGATCTATAAGGCCGATCCATATGCAAATGCAGCAGAGCTTCGTCCGGGAACTGCATCTAAGATCGTGGATATCACTGATTATAAATGGAAAGATTCCGCATGGATCAAAAACAGAGAGAAATTTGATGCAAAGACACAGCCGATGTCCATCTATGAGGTACATCCGGGCTCATGGAAGAAGCATCCGATGACAGAAGAGGATGAAAAAGGATTCTATAATTATCGAGAATTTGCACAGTCTCTGACTGCTTATGTGAAGGAGATGGGATACACACACGTAGAATTGATGGGTATCGCAGAGCATCCGTTTGACGGCTCATGGGGTTATCAGGTGACAGGTTACTATGCACCGACTTCCCGCTATGGAACACCGCAGGATTTCAAATATATGATCGATTATTTCCACCAGAATAAGATCGGTGTCATCTTAGACTGGGTTCCTGCACACTTCCCGAAAGATGCGCATGGTCTTGCAAACTTTGATGGAACTGCAGTTTATGAACATGAAGACCCAAGACAGGGTGAGCATCCGGATTGGGGAACTAAGATTTACAACTATGGTCGTCCGGAAGTGAAAAACTTCCTGATCGCGAATGCGCTTTACTGGATCGAGGAGTGTCACGTGGACGGTCTTCGTGTGGATGCAGTTGCCTCTATGCTCTACTTGGATTATGGTAAAAATGATGGACAGTGGGTAGCAAATAAATACGGCGGAAATAAAAACCTCGAAGCGATCGAGTTCTTCAAACATCTCAACACCGTAGTGATGGGAAGAAACCATGGAACCGTTGTGATCGCAGAGGAATCCACAGCATGGCCGAAAGTGACTGGAGATGTGGAAGATGATGGTCTTGGATTTAGCATGAAGTGGAATATGGGATGGATGAATGACTTCCTGGAATATATGAAGCTGGATCCATATTTCCGTAAATACAACCATAACAAGATGACATTCTCCATGGCATATGCTTACAGCGAGAGATATGTGCTGGTTCTTTCCCATGATGAGGTTGTTCACTTAAAGAAATCCATGCTGGAAAAGATGCCTGGGGAAATGCCAGATAAATTTAAGAACTTAAAAGCAGCGTATTCCTTTATGACTTGTCATCCGGGCAAAAAACTCCTCTTCATGGGACAGGAGTTTGGACAGCTCAGAGAGTGGAGTGAGGAGAGAGAGCTTGACTGGTTCCTTCTTCAGGAAGAACCTCATAAGGAACTGCAGCAGTATGTAAGCGATCTTCTGAAAGCTTATAAAAAATATCCGGCACTCTATGCAGCGGACAACGATCCGGAAAGCTTTGAGTGGATCAATGCGAACGACGGGGACAGAAGCATCTTTAGCTTTGTGAGAAAATCACCGACTAAGCGCAACAATATCCTGTATGTAGTAAACTTTACACCGGTAGACCGCCCGGACTACAGAGTAGGAGTTCCGAAGAAGAAACAGTACAAACTGATCATGGATGAAAACGGAATGACAGAGCCGAAAGTATTTAAGGCAGAAAAGCAGGAATGTGACAACAGACCATTTTCCTTTGCATATCCACTGCCTGCATACGGAGTGGCGATGTTTGTCTATTAAAAAATAATTGCTTTTTACCTCCGATTGCGTTATAATGAGCGCGAAAACAAGGAATGGGTAAAAAGAAGTACATGTTGAAAGGAGAAGACATGAAAGTATCTAATATTAAAAACATCGAGAAGTTTTTTGAAGTTGTAGATAGCTGTGAAGGCAGAGTAGAATTAGTAACAGGCGAAGGCGACAGACTGAACCTGAAATCCAAATTATCCCAGTATGTATCTCTGGCTAACATTTTTTCCAACGGAGAGATCCCGGAGCTGGAAATTGTTGCATATGAGAGAGAAGACATCGACAGATTAATGAACTTCATGATCAACGGTTGATCATTAGAATACAGGTGGGGACATGATGTTTGATCATGTCCCCTTCTTTGGCATAAACACAGAATGAAAAAGACTGTAATGACAGAGAATAGAAACCAGGGGATGTAAAACGTTTCCTGGTCAAAGTACGTTTAGAGGATATCCAAAAGAAACCTGCAAAAAGAATCATGCGGGTGAAAATCAATAAAATAACAGAAAAGGAGAAACAAAAAGATGGCAACTAAGATTGATATTATCTCCGGTTTTTTGGGAGCTGGCAAAACGACATTGATCAAAAAGCTTTTAAAAGAGGCTTTTGCGGATGAACAGGTTGTACTGATCGAGAACGAGTTCGGTGAGATCGGTATCGACGGTGGATTTTTGAAAGAAGCAGGCATTGAGATCCGTGAAATGAATTCCGGCTGCATCTGCTGTTCATTGGTTGGTGATTTCGGAACTTCTCTGAAGGAAGTAGTTGAGAAATATCATCCAGACAGAATCCTGATCGAGCCGTCAGGTGTCGGCAAACTTTCTGATGTGATCAAAGCTGTGCAAGATGTTCAGGGAGATGTGGACATTGTGCTGAACAGCTACACAACAGTAGTAGATGCCAAAAAGTGCAAAATGTATATGAGAAACTTCGGTGAATTTTTCAATAATCAGGTAGAGTATGCTGGTGCGATCATCATGAGCCGTACAGATATCGTAGATGAGAAGAAAGCACAGCAGTCTATGGAAATCCTGAGAGAGATCAACAAAACTGCAGCCATCATCACAACTCCGATCGAGAAGCTGGATGGAAAGAAGATCCTGGAAGTTATGGAAAAACCAGTTTCTCTGGCTGACGAAGTGATGGCAGAGGAAGTATGCCCGGAATGCGGACATGTACATGACCATGAGCATCATCATGATCACGAAGACCATGACCACGATCACGAGCATCATCACGACCATGAGTGTGGATGTGGCTGCGACCATGAAGACCACGACCATCACCACGATCATGATCACGAGCATCATCACGACCATGAGTGTGGATGTGGCTGCGACCATGAAGATCACGATCATCATGACCATGACCATCACCATGATCACGAGTGCGGATGTGGCTGCGATCACGAAGACCACGACCATGAAGATCACGACCATCACCATGAGCATGACCACGACCACGAGTGTGGATGCGGCTGCGGAC
>CAZSTD010000034.1:0-10014 GCA_964609645.1 uncultured Blautia sp. | reverse complement strand
CACGACCATCACCATGAGCATGACCACGACCACGAGTGTGGATGCGGCTGCGGACATGATCATCATGATCATCACCACCATCATGCAGATGAAGTGTTCACAAGCTGGGGACGTGAAACGATCAAGAAATACACAAAAGAAGGATTGGAAAAAATCCTGGAAGCTCTTTCCGAGACAGAAGATTACGGAATCATTCTTCGTGCAAAGGGAATGCTTCCGACAGAAGAAGGAACATGGATCTACTTTGACATGGTTCCGGAAGAAACCGAGATCCGTGAAGGTGCACCGGAATACACAGGCCGTCTGTGCGTGATCGGTTCTAAGCTGAAAGAAGAAAAACTGGCAGAGCTGTTTGGACTGGCAGATTGATATAAGTGATATCCATAGATCCTATGGATAAAGCATATACAAAAAAGATAACATATGAAAAATAATAATAGACAGATAGAGGAATGAAATTATGGATGATATCAGAGTTCCCATTTATTTTATCTCAGGATTTCTGGAAAGTGGTAAAACCACATTCCTGAATTTTACACTGCAGCAGGAATATTTTGCGATTGATGGAAAAACACTGCTGATCCTTTGCGAAGAAGGCGAAGAAGAATATGATATGGACAAACTGAAACTTGCGAACACCGTTGTGGAAGTGATCGACGACGAAGAAGACTTTACTCCGGAACGTCTGGCTGCATTAGACATCATTCACCAGCCGGAACGAGTTGTGATCGAGTACAACGGAATGTGGCTCGTGAGTAAATTTGAAGAAATGGATCTGCCGGAAGGATGGGGCATTGAGCAGGAGATCACCTGTGTGGATGCCACAACTTATCAGGTATATATGGCAAACATGAAATCCATATTTATGGATATGATCCGCAATACAGATATGGTTATCTTTAACCGTTGCAAAGAGGATGATCCGCTTCCGGCATACAGACGTGGGATCAAGGTTGCCAACCAGAGCGCAGAAGTCATCTTTGAGGATGAAGAAGGCGAATTGGATGATATTTTTGAGGATGAGATGCCGTTCGACATCAATGCGCCGATCATTGAGATCCTTCCGGAAGACTACGGGATCTGGTTTGTGGATGCGATGGACAACCCGGAGACCTATGTGGATAAGATCGTTCGCTTTAAAGGCCGTGTGATGAAACCGCGTGGAATGGGAAGTAAATTCTTTGTTCCAGGCCGTGTGGCGATGACCTGCTGTGCAGATGACACCACTTTCCTGGGATATGTCTGCAGAAGTGATGATGCACCTAAGATCGCAGAAGGAAGCTGGGTGGAAGTGACTGCGAAGGTTGCTTTTGAAAACCGCACGGAATATCAGGGCGAGGGAATCGTTCTCTATGCAAGTGCAGTGAAAGTCTGCGATCCACTGAAAGAAGAAATGGTATATTTTAACTAAGATTGACAGATAATTGGGAGAAACAAGATGTATTTAGTAGTTGGACTGGGAAATCCCGGGAAACAGTATGAAGCAACACGACACAATATGGGATTTGACACGATCGATCACTTGGTTGAGGAGTATCGTGTGCCGCAGGGCGGAGTGAAATTCAATGCCATGTATGGAAAAACTATGATCGGCGGAGAGAAGGTTATCCTTATGAAGCCTCTGTCCTTTATGAATCTGAGCGGTGGTCCGGTTCGAGATATGGTAAATTATTTTAAGATCGATCCGGAGACAGAGATGATCGTGGTTTATGACGATATCGATCTGGACCCGGGACAGCTTCGTATCCGCAAACAGGGAAGCGCGGGCGGACATAACGGGATCAAGGATATTATCCGTCAGCTTGGAACTGAAAAATTCCTCCGTGTGAAGGTTGGCGTTGGCGCAAAACCAAAAGGATGGGATCTGGCAGATCATGTGCTTGGCAGATTTTCCACAGAGGACAGAAAACTTGTGGATGAAGCGATAGAAAAAGCTGCAAAGGCTGTGGATATCATGATCTCACAGGGTGTGGATGCGGCTATGAATGAATACAATAGAAAAGTACCTGTACAGAAGTAATAGAAAAATAAGAGATAACTGAACGTACAAAAGAAAAAAGCGGCAGGTATTGCCGCTTTTCTCATGTAAGAAAGATCAAAGAGGTGAGTGATGAAAGCATTTTTGACACCTCTGCAGGGACTTGCAGAGTTTGAACAGATATGTGAACAAGGGAAAAAGAATAGTGGGATCTTGCAGGTTTCCGGGTGTCTGGAATCGCAGAAATCTCATCTGATGTATGGACTTTCGAAACTTGCGCCATATCGGTTGATCCTGACGGAGGATGAACGGCGCGCCCGGGAAGTCTATGAAGATTATCGTTTTTATGATAAAAAAGTATACTCTTATCCAGCGAAGGATCTGCTGTTTTTTCAGGCAGATATCCATGGAAATCTTCTGATCCGCCAGCGCATGAAGGTAGTGCGCGCATTACTGGAGAAGAAAGAGCTTACCGTAGTTACCTGCATTGACGGTTGCATGGATTTTCTGGAATCCTTGGAAAAGATTAAGAGTCAGCTTATTCATTACCAAAACGACAGTGCTGTGGATATGGATGAGTTGAAGGAACGGCTTGTGGAAATGGGATATGAGCGCGTCGGACAGGTGGAGATGCCAGGACAGTTCTCTATCCGCGGCGGAATCGTGGATATTTATTGTCTCACAGAAGAAAATCCTTGGAGGATCGAGCTTTGGGGAGATGAGATCGATTCGATCCGAAGTTTCGATGCGGAAAGCCAGCGATCATTGGAAAATCTGGAGGAAGTGACGATCTACCCGGCAGTGGAGCATCTTGGCGAGTCTGGAATGGTGTCGTTTTTGGATTATTTTCCAGAAAAAGAGTCGATCATTTTTTTGGATGAACCAAACCGTTTGACCGAAAAGGGAATGGCGGTGGAGGAAGAGTATCGCCAGAGCCGCCTGCACAGAGAGGAGAAAGGAAGCCAAAATCTTCCGGAGAACTGGCTGTGCTCTTTTGAACAGCTCCAAAAAGAACTCAACAAGCGCAACTGCATTTCCGTCTGTGCGTTAGAGCCAAAGCAGGCAGGATGGAAAGTGCAGGAAAAATTTTATCTGGAAGTAAGATCTGTCAATTCCTATAACAGTAGTTTTGAGCTTCTGGTCAAAGATCTGCATCAATATAAAAAGCAGGGATACAAGATCGTATTGCTGTCAGGTTCCAGAACAAGGGCGGAGCGATTGGCCAAAGATCTTCAGGCGGAAGGACTGACTGCTTTTTATGGGCAGGATTATGACCGGGAGATTCAGCCTGGGGAGATCATGGTAGTTTATGGCCACGCAAAGAAAGGCTTTGAATATCCGTTGATGAAATTTGCGGTCATGACGGAGTCAGATATTTTTGGGCAGGAGCAGAAGAAAAAGAAGAAGAAAAAGAACTACAATGGAAAACGCATCCAGGATTTTGCAGAGCTTTCCATCGGAGATTTTGTTGTCCATGAAAAGCATGGGCTCGGGATTTACAGAGGGATTGAAAAAGTAGAGGTAGACAGGATCATCAAGGATTATATCAAGATCGAATACCGAGGTGGAAGTAATCTTTATATCCTGGCAACGCAGCTGGATTGTCTGCAGAAATATTCTGGTGCAGACACTGCGAAAGCGCCGAAGCTGAACCGCCTTGGCGGACAGGAGTGGCATAAGACTAAGAGCAAAGTCCGCGGAGCAGTGAAAGATATCGCGAAAGAACTGGTCGAACTGTATGCGGTGCGCCAGGAAAAGGAAGGATATGTCTGTGGACCTGACACGGTATGGCAGAGAGAGTTTGAGGAAATGTTTCCATATGAGGAGACAGAAGACCAGCTTAGTGCGATCGAAGATGCCAAGAGAGATATGGAGAGCACGAAGATCATGGACCGTCTGATCTGTGGTGATGTGGGATATGGAAAAACAGAGGTTGCCCTGCGTGCTGCTTTTAAGGAAGTACAGGAAAGCCGGCAGGTGGCATACCTTGCACCGACTACGATCCTGGCGCAGCAGATCTATAATACTTTTGCCCAGAGAATGAAAGAGTTTCCGGTGCGTGTGGAATTGCTTTGCCGTTTCCGCACACCTGCGCAGCAGAAAAAGGCGATCGAAGGTCTGAAAAAAGGACAGGTGGATGTGATCATCGGAACGCATCGAATCCTTTCGAAGGATGTGCAGTTCAAAAACTTAGGACTTTTGATCATTGATGAGGAGCAGCGTTTTGGAGTTGCGCATAAAGAGAAGATCAAACAGCTCAAGAAGGACGTGGACGTGCTGACGCTCACGGCGACACCGATTCCGCGTACGCTGCATATGAGTTTGATCGGGATCCGAGATATGAGCGTACTGGAAGAACCGCCGATGGATCGAATGCCGATCCAGACTTATGTTATGGAATATGATGAGGAAACTGTGAGGGAAGCGATCGGACGTGAGCTTCGCAGGGGCGGACAGGTCTACTATGTTTATAACAGAGTCACTGATATCGCAGAGGTAGCTTTGAGGATCTCAAAACTAGTGCCGGATGCGAGGGTGGATTTTGCACATGGACAGATGAGCGAGCGAGAACTGGAAAGCGTGATGTATAAATTTGTAAACGGAGAAATTGATGTTTTGGTTTCGACAACGATCATTGAGACGGGTCTGGATATTTCCAATGTCAATACGATGATCATCCACGATTCGGACCGCTATGGACTTTCCCAGCTTTATCAGCTCCGCGGCAGGATTGGACGCTCCAACCGGACTGCATATGCATTTTTGATGTACAGGCAGAATGTGATGCTCAAGGAAACTGCGGAGAAACGTTTGGCTGCGATCCGAGAATATACGGATCTGGGAAGTGGATTTAAGATCGCTATGCGCGATCTGGAGCTTCGCGGTGCAGGAAACCTTCTGGGCGCACAGCAGCATGGTCATATGAATGCGGTAGGCTATGATCTTTACTGCAAAATGCTCAGTGAGGCGGTCAAAGAGGCGAAAGGCATTCGCACGATGGAAGATTTTGAGACATCGATCGACTTAAACATTGATGCCTTTCTTCCGGATTCGTATATCAGCAATGAATTCCAGAAGCTGGATATCTATAAAAGGATCGCTGGTATTGAAACGCAGCAGGATTATGATGAGATGCTGGAAGAACTTCTGGATCGCTTCGGAGAGCCGGGCAAAGCTGTTCTGAACCTTCTTGCCATCGCGAAGCTGAAGGCGATCGCACATCAAGGTTATGTGACAGAGATCAAACAGATTGGAAAATCCGTGAGGATCACTTTGTACGAAAAGGCAAGACTGGATCCGCAGGGAATCCCGCTTTTACTGCAAAAGTATAGAAGGGGACTGCAGTTTAAAAATGAGCAGGAACCGAAATTTATCCTGGAACTGCAGGGGAATCTGATCGCGGGATTGACAGATTTTGCGCAGGAACTGAGAAATCTGGCAGAAGAAAACGTAGGATAAACGTGATAAATGTGTGAATTGTATCACATATTTTTCGATTTACCTTGCCCTTCAGACGAAAAAAGTTTATACTCTAAGAATAATACGGTCCGGGGTGTCTGGACTGGCAAATTAGGATATGATCGTGTGCGGGGCTGTTGATCTGGGGCAGCAGACAGGATGATATCCGAGCGATATATGGAGGAAGAAATGAAAGAAATGGTAAAAAGAACAGCCGTTGCAGCACTGGCTGGTGTAATGACAGTGGGAATGCTTTCTGGCTGTGGAAGTAAAGAATTAGATGGAACAAAGACGGTGGCAACTGTGGACGGAACAGAGATACCGATGGGAGTTGTAAGCCTTTATGCCCGTCAGCAGCAGAAACAGACGATCGAGATGTATTTAAGCTTTCTGGGAAGCGCGGACAATATCTGGGATCAGACAGCAGATGAGGAAACTGGAGATACTTATGGAGATCAGGCGGTTACCACTGCTCTGGAATCTATCGAGAAGATGTATCTTCTGAAAGCAAAGGCAGCAGATTATGGTGTTGAGCTGACAGAGGAAGATGAGGCAGCGATCGCAGACGCAGCATCTGAGTTTATGGCTGCGAACAGTGAAGAAACGATCAAAGAACTGGGTGTGACAGAAGATCAGGTGAAGACACTTCTCGAGCTTCAGACGATCCAGAACAGAATCTATGATCCGATCGTTGCAGAAGGAAATATCACAGTTTCTGATGATGAGGCAAACCAGTCCGGATTTACTTATGTGAGCATTTCTACAAGTGGTGATGATCTGACAGATGAAGATAAGGAAGCTAAGAAAGAACAGGCACAGGAAATCCTGGATAAGATGAAAGAAGATCCGACTGCGGATATGAGCGAGATCGCAAAAGCAGTGGATGAAAGCTATTCTGCAGTAGAAGGCAACTTTACAACAAAAGAGAGCGAAGATGAGGATTCACAGTCTTCTGCATATCCGGAGGAAGTTCTGGAAGTGCTCCGTGGACTTAGCGAAGGAGAGGTTGCATCTGATATTATCGAGACAGATACAGGATACTATGTAGTAAGATTTGACCAGATGCTTGATGAAGAGGCTACAGAGTCTAAGAGAGAGTCTCTGCGGAGCTCCAAAGAAAGCACTTATTATACAGAGACACTTGCACAGTGGCTTGAGGATGCGGAAGTAGAAGTGGATGAAAAAGTTCTGAAAACTTTAGAGATCACAGATAAACATACTTTCACAGCTCCGACTGCTACACCGACACCGGAAGTGACAGAATCTGCGGAAGAGGAAGTTGCTGAGGAAGAATCTGTAGAAGAAACTGTAGAGGAAGAGACTGCTGAAGAAGAAACGGTTGAAGAAGATGCAGAAGTGACAGAATCTGAAGAGACTGAGGAAACAGAAGCAGAGTAAGGTTTATAAAAGAAGAAATGCAAAACAGCCATATCAAAGAGAGATCTTTAAGTATGGCTGTTTTTTCTTGTTTAGATCAGATGAAAATGTCTGAGAGCATTGGCAATGCCGTTATCTTCAATGTCTGTAGTCTGATAGGTACAGTGAGGAAGGATCAGTGGGCTGGACTGTCCCATTGCGACACTGGTTCCAGCATACTGCAGCATTGGAAGATCGTTGGCACTGTCTCCGAATGCGAAGGTATCTTCGATGGATGCCCCCAAATGATCTGCCAAAAACTGGATGCCAGTTGCCTTGCTGTAAGGCTTCTGTGTGCATTCCCATGCTTTATCTTCATGGATGAAGCAGGAGAAATTTTTTTCTGCGAACTGGCGGAATGTTTCCATATCCGAATCTTTTCCTGGGATTGCGAGGAATTTATCGAAAGTAAAGGTCTGGTAGACTTCTGGCGTATAAAGCGCGAGGTCTTCAACTGGAGATTCGATCTTCAGATTCTGTATGGCTTTTGGTATCGCACAGGAAGCGCTGTCGTAGAGGATTTTGTCCGGACACTCAAAAAATGCCGGGACTTTGCACTGGCGAAGCGTTTCGACAATCTCACGGCAAAGTGGGTTGGGATTGGTGCTGGAAAATAAAAGCTTTTCATTCAGATAGATCTGGCTGCCGCATCCGCAGACGTATCCGTCAAAGTTTAACTCTTTGATCATGCTGGAGATCATCGTGTATGTACGTCCAGAATTGATAAAAAGAAGATGTCCGTTTTCGTGAGCTTCTTTTAGGGCTTGTCTGGCGCTGTCCGGGATTTTCCATGGATAAGCGGTCAGCAAAGTTCCGTCAATATCAAAAAATAAGAGTTTTCGTTTATTCGTCATCGTTTTCCTCCTTTGTTTCTGTGAGCGGTTCATTGACAGTATGTACACGGATACCGTTGAGCTCGACTTCTCCTTCCATCGGGATCACAAGGCACTTGCGTCCGTCAATGATGCGAGTTTCTACCAGATCTGCACGTTCTGGTTCTACATGGACGACTACATCCGGTGTTTTGATCTCGAAGCGTTTGGTGTTGGTGATATTAGTCGCGAGCAAAGCAGATTTCTCTCCGGCTGCGATTTCATATTGTTCGTCAAAAGACTGGAGCTTTTCATCTTCCACGCCGCATTCCTCAAAAAGTCGTTTTACTTCTGATTTTGTGAGGATTACTGGTTCTGGTTCGTCTTTTTGAGATTCGATGAGTTCGTTCAGTTTTTCGTGGATAGATAATACGGTGTCATAACTGCAGTCTTCACCGAGGGTTTCCTCTACCAGTGCGTTGAATGAGTCTTTCTGTCCGTTGGCAGAGAGCGGTGCAGTGCAACCGAGGAGTTCGTCGATGAAGATGCTGCGAAGCTCATTAGCGTTTTTGCTGTAATAAAGGACTCCGTGGATATCAGTGCTTCTGTCGTTGAACTGTGGGAAAAGGAAGCTTACTTCCGGAAGTTCCACGATCCAGTCACGGACACGGTCCTGGATACTGTTGGTCTCTGCGTTGTAGCAAAGTCCTGCTTTTGAGAGTTTGACAGGACAGATGCAGCACATGATATGTTCATAGATCTCGTCGGATGCGTCGAACATTTCTGCACCGTCGGAGGATTTGCCAGGAATATCGTATACGCCATGGATCAGAATAATATAGTAGTTTTCTGGATAGTCGTAGGTGGCAATGATCTTATCGTAAAATTCTTCTACAAGTGCATCATCGGTAAGTTTGCTTGCACGCAATTTCATAAGAAAATGCTGAGTTCCGCCTTCCGCTTCCTGCTCCAGAGGAAATTCCATGTTCATTAAATTTTTGCCGACTGTGCCGGAGAGGGATTTGCGGAAAATATCAAAATATTTAAACATTTCTTCCTCGGAAAGGGAGAGAAATGCTTCTTTGAGTTCTGTTTTTTTGTTCTTTTCTCCGTCTACATAGCATCCGCAGATGCGGGTGATAGAGCAGTTTTCAGGAGTGAACTGTTTTTTTATCTCGGAAATTTCTTTTTTATTCATAACATTTTACACCTCTTGATTGTTTGCTTCTTATTATAAACTAGTTTGTTTTTGGGAACAAGGCAGTGTTGTTATATCTTTTTTGGACAGATGTGCTATAATGAAAAAAATTGATCATCGTTGATAGTTGATAGAAAGGTGGAAATGATATGATGAATGAAGCAATGAAGGTTCTTTTGGAGCGCAGAAGTGTACGTGGTTATAAGAAAGATTTAGTGCCGGCGGATGTGTTGGAGGAGATTCTGGAAGCTGGTAAGTTTGCGCCAAGTGGAATGGGACAGCAGGGAACTTGCATGGTGGTGACACAGGATCCGGAGCTGGTTGCGAAACTTTCTAAAATGAATGCGGCTGTGATGGGCAGTTCAAATGATCCATTTTATGGCGCTCCAACAGTTGTGATTGTTTTTGCGGACAGTGAACAGGGGACTTGTGTGGAAAATGGAAGTCTTGTGATGGGAAATCTGATGAATGCGGCTCATGCACTTGGTGTGGATTCTTGCTGGATCCATCGTGCGAGAGAGGTGTTTGCATCTGAGGAAGGTCAGGCTTTGAAGGCTGCATGGGGAGTGCCAGAATCTTATATCGGTATCGGACATTGTGTTCTGGGATATCGCGAGGGAGAGTATCCAACGGCAAAAGCGCGTAAAGAGGGATTTGTGATTCGTGTGTGAGACAAAATTGTATGGCAGATAGTATCAAAAAGGTGAAAGATGATATGAGCAGGCAGGAGAATTTGATTCGGAAGCATTATTGGTTTTCTGGAAGAGTGCAGGGAGTGGGATTTCGTTATCGTGCATATCATATTGCGCATTCTTTGGGGATCACTGGATGGGTGAGAAACCATTGGGACGAACGTGTGGAGATGGAAGCGCAGGGAACGAGGGAGGCTCTTGCGCGGATGGTGGAGATGCTGGATTCCCAGAGGTTTATTAGTATAGAAGGAATTGAGGAGAATGTGATTCCGACGGAGATTGAGATTGGATTTTACATGAGATGATCATCTGCTATTTGCGAAAACTAAACTTGCTTAGAGTGTACGCAGCCGCACCAACAGTTCTAGTGCCCGGCTGCGTTTTCTGCTCGGGGCGCGCATCCATTATCCGCCATTCGCGAAAACTCGCCTGACGGCTCAGACAGTTCGCTCGATGGCG
>CAZSTD010000033.1:10630-18818 GCA_964609645.1 uncultured Blautia sp. | reverse complement strand
AAGCACGTGACTTTAGTCATGTGAGGTTCACAGTAGTGTAAATTCATATGATGATCAAGTAGTAATATAATATTAAGTAACAGAATACAAACTCCATCTGATAGAGCTAGAATTTTTTGCTCTTTATTAGATGGAGTATTTTGTACACGGAGGAATTTCATTTGAAAAATAAAAAAATAATGCCTTTTTTTCTTTTTTCTATAATTTTTTCAGCTGTCAGCAGTTTAGTATGTGGAGATTCGATAAGAACAGTTTTTGCCAATGAAAGCCAAACCGTGAACACAGATACAAACACTTTGCCGCAGATTCTAAAGAATGCAGAACAAATAGATGAAGATGGTGTTCTAAGTTATATACAAAACAGTATTATAGAAGAAAATCTGATGCAGGATATTGCAGTTTTTCAGGATTGTCTGTTGAGTTCTTATTCTGTTTATGATGCGGAGACAGGGGGCGATTGTCTGCATTTGAGACTCTTAGATCTGGATTCGGGAGAACTTCTCTATGAAACGCAGTTTCAGACGGGAAACTCCTATGTGGTGAATGTTCAGGTGTGCGGAGATCGGATCGTTGTAAGTGATGTGTCAAATGGGATCATTCATATTCTTGATGAGACATTGAATAAGCAGAATCAGTATGCGATAGAAAATGATATTATTTATAACAATATTTATGTAGATCCGTCTGTCACAAAAGCATATTGCCTTACAAGTGCAAATGGAATCTATGTGATCAATCTGGAAACAAAAGAGCGGCAGATCCTTTTGGAAAATACAGCAGATTTGTCATTTTATTCCAGATCAGAAGATGACCTTAGCATTCGATACATCGATCTTGCCACACCGGATAAAAAAGAGTGCTATGCGGGATTAGATTTGAAGACTGGTACAATGGAGAAATTTGAGATTGATGACAGCTTTTCAGGGCTGGAGTACTTTGACGGAATCTGGACAGGACAGATTTTATCCGATGATGATCCATATCTGATCGGGACACAGGATGAGCTTTATAAATTTGATTACGTGACATCCTATCCGGTTATGAGATTGACGGGAAAATTTCCCTATTTGACGATCATGACAACGGGCACAGACGGTATACAGTCGATGAGTGCCTATAAGACGGATGGCACATTTCTTTCTTCTTTTTCTTTGAAGGACAGCAACCAGACTCTGACATGGAATCAAGCATGGATGGAAGATATGCAGGGATGTTTTATTATTATGATAGATGAAAGCGGACATGATAAACTTTATTTCTGGGATCTGACTAAAAATATGGAGGGTGAGTCACTTCAATTGAGTTCTTATTTTGAAATAGAAGAAGTAGGCGGTGAGATCTTACCGCAGGAGTATTATGACAGGGCGAAGATACTTTCAGAGAAATATGGAATCCATATAAAAATAGCGGATCGATGTGCAACAGATCATGGAGATAAAACTGCACAGCAGGAATCAGATCCGGATAAAGTATCAGCAGGACTTACCGCTTTGGAAAAAGCATTGTCCAGTTATCCGGATGGATTTTTTGAGCAATTATATTATGGCGCTTATCGCACGATCGAGATCAATCTTATGGGAGAGATCGCAAATAAAGAAGAAATCGAAGGGTATGCGCCGACTGCGTTTGTTCAGTATGAAAATGGAAAGATTAAGGTGGTCTTAAATATTGATAACGATCCTGACATCCTAGAAAGAAATTTTTATCATGAATCGTCCCATATGATTGATAAAGTGTTGGAACATGATGCATTATATCGGGAGGACGCATTATATTCTGAGGAAATATGGGCTTCTTTTAATCCGGAGGAATTTATAAGTTTAAATCCAGAAAACGCGGGATATTATGGGTCATATGAGATTATGCCGATGGAGTATTTTCAAGAAATTTTCACTCCTTATTTTGTAACTGACTATGGGAAAAGCTTTCCGACAGAAGACCGTGCAATGATCTTTGAGAATGCGATGCTTAGAAATACGCAGATATTTTCGGCAGATGCATCAGAACCTTTGAACAGGAAACTAGAATATTATTGTCAATGTATCCGAGATTGCTTTGACACGACCGATTGGCCGGAACGTACAGTTTGGGAGTGCATATGAGGCACACCAAAGAGTTTGCGTGGCATCTCGACGATTGCCTCCTCTTGTGGTATAATTTCTACATTATGCGATCATGAGAGGAGGCGTTTTCATGGGCGGACAAGGGCATGAAAAAGCAGAAAAACATATTTGTGTGGGTTTGTTAGCCCACGTAGATGCAGGAAAAACAACGCTGTCAGAGGGCATTTTATATCATACAGGAAAGATTCGCAAATTGGGCAGAGTAGATCATAAGGATGCATATTTAGACACCTATGATCTGGAAAGAGAGAGAGGGATCACGATTTTTTCCAAGCAGGCGGAAGTAGAACTGGGAGAACTGGGGGTAACCTTGCTGGATACGCCGGGTCACGTGGACTTTTCGGCGGAGATGGAGCGTACTTTGCAGGTTTTGGACTATGCGATCTTATTGATCAATGGAGCGGACGGTGTGCAGGGACATACGATGACGCTCTGGAGACTTTTGAGCAGGTATCAGATACCGACCTTTTTGTTTGTCAACAAGATGGATCAGGAAGGAACGGATAAAGAGAAACTTCTCGGAGAATTAAAAAAGAGACTCAGCGATAACTGCGTGGAGTTTGGCGGTGATCAGGATTCCATTGAGTTTGCCGAAAATATTTCCATGTGCGACGAGGAAGTTTTGGAAAAGTTTCTCGAGACGGAGGAGATTTCGGATACAGATATCTCCCGCTTGATCAGGGAGCGCAAGGTATTTCCGTGCTATTTTGGCTCAGCTCTGAAAATGACAGGGGTGGAGGAGTTTTTGCAGGGCTTGGAAACATACTGCGAAATGCCGGAGTACGCGGAGGAATTTGGCGCGAAGGTGTTTAAGATCGCCAGAGATGAGCAGGGAAATCGTCTGACCTATATGAAGATCACAGGCGGAACGCTGAAAGTGAAAGAACTTTTGACTGATACGGAGAAAGCGGATCAGATCCGTATCTACTCGGGAACGAAATTTGAGCTGGCAAAGGAAGTATCCTGCGGTATGGTCTGTGCGGTGACCGGACTTTCGCAGACACATCCGGGACAGGGATTTGGCATAGAAATAGAGTCAGAAATGCCAGTGCTAGAACCTGTTTTAAACTACAGGATCATGCTTCCGCCGGAATGTGATGTTCACCAGATGCTGAAAAAATTAAAGGAACTCGAGGAAGAAGAACCGGAGCTTCATATCGTGTGGAACGAACAGCTTGGAGAGATCCATGCCATGCTGATGGGGGAAGTTCAGATAGAGATCCTGAAGCATATGATCTGGGAAAGATTTCATGTGGCTGTGGAATTTGGCACAGGAAATATTGTATATAAAGAAACGATCGCAGAGCCCGTGGAAGGTGTGGGGCATTTTGAACCGCTGCGTCACTATGCGGAGGTGCATCTGCTGTTAGAGCCTGGTGAGCCGGGAAGCGGACTGCAGTTTTTTACCGCTTGCAGCGAGGATGTGCTGGATCGAAATTGGCAGAGATTGATCCTGACGCATTTGGAGGAGAGAGAGCATCCGGGAGTGCTGACCGGCTCTCCGATCACGGATATGCAGATCACACTGCTGACAGGGCGGGCGCACTTGAAACACACGGAGGGTGGAGACTTTAGACAGGCAACCTATCGTGCAGTGCGACAAGGCTTGAAGAAGGCAAAGAGTGTCTTGTTAGAGCCTTACTATGAATTTCGTCTGGAAGTTCCGGGGGAAATGATCGGACGCGCGATGACAGACATCCAAAAGATGCAGGGAACTTTCCAACCGCCGGAGTCAGATGAGGACGAGATGATGATCTTGAAGGGAAGCGCACCGGTTTCACAGATGCGAGATTATCAGACACAGGTGACTTCCTATACCAAGGGCCGGGGCAGGCTGTTCTGCGCGCTCAAGGGATATGCGCCGTGTCAGGGGCAGGAGGAGATCGTGGAAGCGATTGGATATGATTCCGAGCGTGATCTGGAAAATCCGACGGGTTCCGTATTCTGTGCACATGGAGCTGGCTTTGTCGTTCCGTGGTATGAAGTGGAAGACTATATGCATTTGGAAGGAATGCAGGGGATAGAGGATGCGGAAGATGCGATATCTGAAAATCTAGGCGCACAGAACACTTATATTCCGCCGAGGAATGTAGGAGTCGGAAGCTATGAGGATGAGGAAGAACTAAAGGCGATCTTTGAACGCACATTTGGAAGCTCCAAAAAGGAAAAGGAATTGCCGCGCAAGCGTACGTTTTCGGCTAAAACAAGTCGCTATGATGCTTCCTGGGAAAGCTATCGGGGCGGAAGCGTAAGCCGGTCTGCGAAGAAAAAAGGTACAGAGTATCTCCTTGTAGATGGATATAACATCATTTATGCGTGGGAGGATCTGAGGGAACTGGCCGATGCAGACCTTCATGCGGCACAGACTAAGCTGATGGATATTTTGAGTAATTATCAGGGCTTCAAAAAGTGCACGCTGATCCTTGTGTTTGATGCTTACAAGGTCGAAGGGCATGCGGAAGAAGTGATAACTTACCACAACATTCATGTCGTTTATACTAAGGAAGCGGAGACAGCAGATCAGTATATTGAAAAAACTGTCCATAGGATTGGGCGGGATCACGAAGTTACCGTTGCGACATCCGATGGTCTGGAGCAGATCATTATCATGGGACAAGGCGCAAACCGCCTTTCTGCAAAGGGGCTCAGAGATGAGATTCATGCGACGCAGCAGCAGATCCAGCAGCAATGGCAGGGACAGCGCGAGAGCAGTAAAAATTATCTGATCGATAATATTTCCAAAGAGATGGCGCAGTATATCAATGATACCCGATTGGGCAAAGAACCGAAAACAAAAAAATAAATAAAAAACGAACAAATAAAAAATCTCTCACAGAAGCTGATGTGTTTTTTAGACATACAGTTCTGTGGGAGATTTTTTGAGTTTGCACTCATTAAGTTTACTTTTACAGAGGTTAACCTTATTGGATTTGATCTTATTGAGCTTTATTAGGGTTGGTCTTATTAGGTCAGTTTTTTAGAAGCTATGATCATTCACATACGTGTTCGAGTCCCTGCTTCATGATCGTAGCGACGTGGTCATCGGCAAGTGCATAATAGATAGTCTTACCGTCTCTTCGAAATCTTACAAGCTCTGCCTGTTTTAAAATTCGAAGCTGATGTGAGATCGCACTTTGAGTCATTGAGAGGGTATCTGCGATATCCTGCACGCACAGCTCGTTCTGAGACAGTACATGAAGGATACGGATCCTAGTAGGATCTCCGAATACTTTGAATAACTCCGCAAGCCTGTATAAGGTCTCCTCATCTGTTGGATAATTGGTATTTAGCATTTGATTGGCCTCCTCCGCAGTGAATTAGCTGCTGTTAATGCGCCGAAACAGCAGTATAAATTACCAATCATTTAAGATTACTTTTACGCGTTTATTGTATCATGTGCTTTTTTAAAATACAATGACATCATTTCTTGTACAGGACACGAATAGAGTTCAGTACACAGAGCATAGCTACGCCGGTATCTGCAAAAACTGCAAGCCACATATTTGCATATCCAAGAAGTCCAAGGATCATAACGATAACCTTGATGACAAGGGCAAATACAACATTCTGCATAGCAATGCGGTTTGTGCTTCTGGCGATGCTGATCGCATCTGGGATAGATTCCACGCTTGATGTCATAAATACGGTATCTGCAGCTTCGATCGCAGCGTCTGCGCCACTTCCCATTGCAGCACCTACATCTGCACCTGCGAGTACCGGAGCATCATTGATACCGTCGCCGACAAACATAACAGTTCCATGAGTGCTGCGGATCTTTGTGAGGATATCCAGCTTATCCTGTGGAAGGAGTTTGGCATGTACTTCATCAATGCCGGTCTCTGCGGCAACAGCTTTGGCACTGTTTTCGGAGTCTCCTGTCAGCATGCTTGTATGCAGACCGAGAGATTTCAGACGGCTGATCGCAGATTTTGCATCTTCTTTGATCGTGTCGGAGATCAGAAAATATCCTTCTAATTTTCCGTTTACAGCAAGGAAAACTTCTGCTCCATAAGACTCAAGTGTGATATTTGAGATATTGATGGAGTATTTTTCCATTAATTTGCGGTTTCCACACAGAACAGTTCCTTCTGGAAGTTCAGCTTTTACGCCATGTCCTGCGATCTCTTTCATGGAAAGAGGTGCGCTGAATTTGATGTTTCTTTCGTTGGCAGCAGTAACGATGCTGTGTGCGATCGGATGCGTAGAGTTCTGTTCACAGGAAGCACAGACACGGAGCAGATCATTTTCGCTCATAGAGCCTTGGGAAACTACTTTCTGTAACTTGAAATTACCCTGAGTGATGGTTCCTGTCTTGTCCATGACAACTGCTTTTAAGTTGCTTAAACCTTCAATTGCCACTCCGCCTTTAAACAGGATGCCTTTTTTAGATCCTGCACCGATTCCGGAGAAGAATGCGAGCGGAACACTGAGCACAAGAGCACATGGACAGCTCATTACAAGGAAAGTCAATGCTGTATAAACCCAGTAATTCCAGTTTCCAGTAAAAATGGAAGGAATTACAGCAACAGCGACAGCTGCGATAACTACAAACGGTGTATATACACGGGCAAATCTTGTGATGAAACGGTCGATCTTAGGTTTGCTTGCTGCTGCATTTTCTACAGAGTCAAGAATACGTGTTACCATGGATTCAGATAATGGTTTGGATACGCGGATCTTTAACTGTCCGGAGGTATTTACACAGCCGGATACGATCTCATCGCCTGCTTTTACAGCAACAGGAACTGGCTCACCGGTGATCGGAGAGGTATCCAGACGGCTTTCTCCTTCGATCACAGTACCGTCAAGCGGGATTCTGTCGCCAGGTCTGATAAGGAGAACATCACCGATCTCAGCTTCCTCAGCAGGAATGATCTGGATCTCATCTGCGATAACAAGGTTTACAACTTCCGGACGCATATCGACCGCGTCCATGATCTGAGTACGGCTTCTGTCTACGGCTTTGTGTTCGAAGAATTCTCCGATACGGTAGAACAGCATGACACCCATCGCTTCCGGGAATTCCTGGATCGCGAAAGCACCAAGTGTTGCGACACTCATAAGGAAGTTTTCATCAAAAACCTGTCCTTTTAAAATGTTTCTTCCGGCTTCAAGGAGAATTTTCCCGCCGAGGATCAGGTAGCCGATGACAAAAATAGCAATAGAACCAACGCCCTCTATATTTTTGTGGTGAAGGATCATTCCGATGATAAATAATACGGCACCGATCCCAATCTGACATAATTCTTTGGTATCCTTATTGTCTTTCTTCTTGGAATCTGTAGTTGTTGTCTGCGCAGATGCAGATGCGGTTTCCTGTGCTTTTGGGGCAGCAGATCTGTCGATCACTTCCACCTGAGATTCGATCGTGGTACAGATCTTTCGGATCTGGGGAAGATATCTATCTGGATTAGCTGCTGTTACGCGAAGCTGTTTAGTCGCATATGTGATCGTTGCACTGGAAATCCCTTCTATTTTATTGATCTGTTCTTCCATCTTGGAAGCGCAGTGGGCACATCCCAGATTTTCCAGAATATAAGTTTTGGTTTTTGCGCTTGATGCTGTCTGATTTCTCGGAATTACTTTTACTTGAGATTCGATCGTAGTGCAGATTTTCTGGATCTCTGGTAAAAGGACATCCGGGTTCTCCGCAGTCAGGCGTAACTGTTTGGTTGCATATGTGATGGAAGCGGAAGCTACGCCAGGTAATTCGCGTATTTTATCTTCCATCTTAGAAGCGCAGTGAGCACATCCCAGATTTTCGAGGATATATACGCGTTTCTCGCCTTTTCCAGTCTCATTATGGTGATCATGCTCATGGTGGTCATGACCACAGCCGCAGCCGTCATGGTGTTCGTGCTCATGATGTTCATGGTGATCATGTCCACAGCCACAGCCGTCGTGGTGTTCGTGCTCATGATGTTCATGGTGATCATGTCCACAGCCGCAGTCGTCATGGTGCTCATGTTCGTGATGGTCATGACCACAGCCGCAGCCGTCATGGTGTTCGTGTTCATGGTGATCATGTCCACAGCCACAGCCGTCGTGGTGTTCGTGCTCATGAT
>CAZSTD010000033.1:0-10530 GCA_964609645.1 uncultured Blautia sp. | reverse complement strand
TGTTCGTGATGATCATGTCCACAACCGCAGTCATCGTGGTGCTCGTGTTCGTGGTGATCATGTCCGCAACCACAGCCGTCGTGATGTTCGTGTTCATGGTGCTCATGTTCGTGGTGATCGTGTCCACAACCGCAGTCGTCGTGGTGTTCGTGTTCGTGATGATCATGTCCACAACCGCAGTCGTCGTGGTGCTCATGTTCGTGGTGATCATGACCGCAGCCGCAGCCATCGTGGTGTTCATGCTCATGATGCTCGTGTTCGTGGTGATCATGACCGCAACCGCAGCCGTCATGATGCGCATGTTCATGATGTTCATGCTCATGGTGGTCATGTCCACAGCCACAGGAATCCATATGCTCGTGTTCATGTGAATGCTTGCTCATAAAAAACCTCCCTAAAATATGAATGATTGTTCATATGATGATTAAAACATATGAACACGTACTTGTCAATAGTATTTCCTAAAAAAAGATAACTTTGTGCAGAAGGTAGGAATGTGCTTCTCAATACTGATAAAAGTGCACAAATCTAAAATACTATATAGATATAATATTTCACAAAAATAAAAAGCGGGCGGATTTCTTCCTTACGAAATTTAGAATTCTGTGTTATACTTTATATGGAACAAACAGACTCCTTGGCCATAGCAGGCGCAAGGGGTTTTGTATTTCTTTCCCACTTATGGATTACCTCTCATGAAAATGGGAATGGTAAGGATAAGGGAAAAACTGGAAAATGGAAATAGATTAGGAAAGGATGTAGAGCATAATGTTTGAAACAGGAGATTATGTAATTTATGGAAGTACCGGAATTTGTAAAGTGATGGGTGTCACGACGATGAACATGGATGGAATCCCTAAAGACCGCCTGTACTATGTACTGCGTCCGAATGGGAAGCAGGAGGGAACGATCTATACACCTGTGGATAACAAAAAACTGGTCATCCGTAAGGTGATGTCAAAAGAGGAAGCGGAACAGTTGATCAATGATATTCCTAATATAGAAGCACTTGAGATCGAGAACGATAAGCTTAGAGAAGAAAAATATAAAGAGTGTTTAAAGAGCTGCGATAACCGTGAGATCATCCGGATCATCAAAACAATTTATCTGCGCAGGATGAACCGCCTTCGCAATGGCAAAAAAGGTACTTCCACAGATGAACGATATTTAAAGGCAGCAGAAGATGGGCTGTATTCAGAGTTATCCATGCAGCTTGGGATCCCGAAAGAAAAAATGGTCGATTATATTAAAGAAAGAGTGAGGGCAGCAGAGAAATAAGAAAGCTTGCTAGATTTGACAAAAGAAAATGCATCTGATATGGTAAGCGGTAGAGTAAATAGACAGGGAGAGACAGTGATGAGAGAAAAGCTTACACAGAAAGATGTCGAGAAGATACAGCAGGAGATCGACCATCGCAAACTGGTCATCCGTAAAGAGGCGATCGAGGCAGTGAAGGAAGCCAGAGCACAGGGGGATCTGAGCGAAAATTTTGAGTATTATGCGGCCAAAAAGCATAAAAACCAGAATGAGAGCCGTATCCGTTACCTGGAAAATATGTTAAAGACAGCGACTGTCATTTCAGATACTTCTAAGGAAGATGAAGTGGGAATGGATGACATCGTGGAGGTTTACTTTGAGGAGGAAGATGAGATCGAGACGTACAAGCTGGTAACGTCCATCCGGGGAAATTCCATGGCGAACCGTATCAGTATCGAATCTCCGATCGGAAAAGCACTCCGTGGTCATAAAGTGGGAGACCGTGTCGAAGTTAAAGTAAATGACAGCTACAGTTATTTTCTGGAGATCCGCTCTATCGACAAAACTGGTTCGGAAGATGAGGAGATCAGAGGATTTTGACAATAAGATCATGAAATACCATAAAGAAGCACTTTGCACAGTGATGTGATCCGTTTTATTTGACGGGACATATCCTACAGCAGAGCGCTTCTTTTATTTTTGCCAAATATTTGAGTAGAAAAAGAAGGATTGAGAATGACTGCAGCAGTGATGTTAAAGATTTTGATCGAAAAGTACTAAAAAACGACAGGATTTTACATAGATTTAACATTCCTATGAGGATGATTTTACAAAGAATAGTTAAAATAAAAGGGAATGTGAAAATTAGAAGAGCAGGATTTTACAAAAACCTGCTGGAAAAAGAAAAAGGAGAATGACCATGGATTTTTTTAGTATATTAACGATGATCGGCGGACTTGCCCTGTTTTTATATGGAATGAATGCAATGGGCGACGGACTTGCCAAGGTTTCTGGCGGAAAAATGGAAAAGATTCTTGAGAATCTGACTTCTAACCCGATCAAAGCGGTACTGCTGGGCGCTGCGGTTACTGGCGTCATCCAGTCGTCATCAGCAACGACCGTTATGGTAGTTGGATTTGTAAATTCAGGAATCATGAAACTGTCTCAGGCAGTTGGCGTAATCATGGGCGCCAATATCGGTACAACGATCACTTCATGGATCTTGAGTCTTACAGGTATTGAGAGTCAGAACTTTTTACTTCGACTTTTTAAACCGACTTCATTTTCACCGGTCCTTGCGATCATCGGTGTAATATTTATTGTATTTCTCAAAGACTCCAAAAAGAAAGATATTGGAACGATCTTTGTTGGATTTGCGATCCTGATGTATGGTATGGATATGATGAGTGGAGCAGTAAAACCGCTTGCAGAAGTTCCTGAATTTACCGGCCTGCTTCTGAAATTCAGCAATCCTCTCCTCGGAGTGATAGCAGGTGCAGTTCTGACTGCGATCATTCAGTCATCTTCCGCATCTGTAGGTATCCTGCAGGCACTTTGCCTGACTGGTGCAGTGCCATTTAGTGCAGCGATCCCGATCATCATGGGACAGAATATCGGAACATGTATCACAGCGATCCTTTCTGCGATCGGTGCGAAAAAGAATGCCAAACGTGCGGCAGCTGTTCATCTGTACTTTAACCTGATCGGTACTGTGATCTTTATGACAGGATTCTATGTGATCAACGCAGTGGTTGGATTCCCATTCTTTGATGAGGCAGCGACACCTGCAGGAATCGCAGTTACACACAGTATTTTTAATATTACTGCAACGATCATCCTGCTTCCATTTGCAAAAGGACTGGAAAAATTGGCATGTCTCACTATCCGTGACGAGAAAGAGGAAGCTGTTTCCGCAGAAGACAAAGACTTTTTGATCTTAGATCCTCGTTTCCTCGAAAAACCAGCGTTTGCAGTAGAACAGAGCCGTACTGCGTCCAGAAAGATGGCACAGGAGTCTCACAATGCACTGTTTACAGCTTTGCAGTTGGTGGATAAATATGTGGAAGAAGAAGTAGAACATGTACATGATATGGAGTCCAAGGTAGACCGTTACGAGGACGAATTAGGAACCTATCTGGTGAAATTAAGCCATAAAGATATTTCAGAAGCAGACAGCCATAACCTTTCTATCATGCTTCACTGTATTGGAGACTTTGAACGTATTTCTGACCACGCAGTGAATCTTGTGGAATCGGCAGCAGAGCTTCACAAAAAAGGTTTAAGTTTTTCTAAGGGTGCAAAAGAAGATCTGAAGGTTCTTAGCAGAGCCGTGATGGACATCGTGGATATCGCATACCGCGTGTTTGAGGAACAGGATGTTGTGCTTGCACAGAAGATCGAGCCGCTTGAGGAAGTGATCGACGAGCTTTCCAGAGAAGTAAAACGTCGTCACGTAAAGAGACTGAGAAATGGCGAGTGCACGATCGAGATGGGATTTATCCTTTCTGATATTGCAACTAGCCTGGAGCGCGTGGCGGATCACTGTTCCAATATCGGTGTCTGTGTGACACAGGTCAGAGAGGATCTTTATGATACTCATAACCATCTGAACCTTGTGAAAAACGGACCGGACGCATCTTTCTACGAGCAGTTAGAGGAAGCACGTGAAAAATATTTGTTATCCTAAGAGATGACAGATTGAACAAAAACGGACATTTTACGCGAGAGTTCAGAGAGGCTTTGCGTATCGATGTCCGTTTTTTTTAGAAAAAGATCCTTTTCTATTTTAATTAAAGGCTCTAAAAGGCTGATCTTAGGGAGAGGATCTGACAAAACAGATGGGTTGTACAAAATAAAAAAAATAGATATACTAAAAAAAGATGTTTGGTAAAAGGGGTAGGAAAAATGATCTATTGTGTGGAAGATGAGCGCAACATCAGGGAACTTCTTGTTTATACGCTGGAGACAACTGGTTTTAAGGCAAAGGGATTTGGCAACGGCGAGGAGCTGATGTGTGCTTTAAAAGATGAGATGCCGGAGCTGATCCTTTTGGATATCATGCTCCCGGGAGATGATGGATATACGATCCTGGAAAAGTTAAAAGCGATGCCTGTTGTGAAGCACGTTCCTGTCATTATGGTGACTGCGAAAGAGGCAGAATTTGACAAGGTGAGAGGCCTTGAGGGTGGCGCAGATGACTATATTACAAAGCCGTTCGGAATGATGGAGTTTGTGGCAAGAGTCAAGGCGGTGCTGCGCCGAAGTACCCGTCGTAATGAGGATAAGGAACTGCATTTCGGAGCACTTTCTCTGAATGTGGGACGTCATGAAGTGCGATATCTGGATGCAAAGATCGAACTGACCAGAAAAGAATTTGAACTTTTGCAGTACTTGATGGAGAATAAAGGACTGGTCATGAGCAGAAACCAGATCTTATGCCGCGTATGGGGCTATGACTTTGACGGGGAGACTCGAACTGTGGATGTACATGTGCGAACCTTGCGCCAGAAACTTGGAGAAGCGGGAAATCTGATCGAAACAGTGAGAGGAGTAGGATACAGGATCGGGCAGTAGAACAAAAGAAAGCGAAGGGAAGATCTATGAAAAAACGTATCTTAAATCATACCAGTGTGCTGATCGTGCTGTCTGTGTTTTTGACGTTCGTGGCGGCGGGAACAGTAATGTACAACAAATATGATACTTACATGAAACAGGGAGTCCGTGATGAGGCTGCTTACATTCAGACAGGGATGGAAGAAGACGGAGAGGCATTTTTATCCGTGCGTGTGGGAAACGTGACCAACAGCCGTATTACCTTGTTGGACAAAGATGGAAATGTGCAGTTTGACAGTATTGAAAACCCTGAGATGATGGAAAATCACAGCAATCGACCAGAATTTGTCGAGGCGGAGAAGGAAGGCAGCAGCGAGATGGTACGATTCTCAGATACGTTATCCCAGCAGACTTTTTATTACGCAGTCCGGCTGGCAGATGGGAAGATCCTTCGTGTCGCAAAGACAACCGACAGCTTATTTTTGACAATGACATCCAGTTTTTTACTTTTAGGTGTACTGGTGTGCGTGATCATCATTCTGGAGATCTTTTTGGTACAGAAACAGACGGAGAGCCTGATCGAGCCGATCAACCAGATCGATGTGGAAGACCCGCTCAAGGATGTCTGCTATGAGGAACTGCGCCCTTTGCTTGTAAGGCTGGATCAGCAGAACAGGCAGATAAAAAAGCAGTTAGAAGATCTGAAAAATGCGGAAAATGTACGCAAAGAATTCTCTGCAAATGTTTCTCATGAGTTAAAGACACCGCTGATGTCCATCTGTGGGTATGCAGAGCTGATGATGAGCGGTATGGTTCCACCGGATAAGATACAGGATTTCTCGGGCAGGATCTACCATGAATCGGAGAGACTTTCCAATCTGGTCGCAGATATCATCCAGCTTTCCAGATTAGATGAAAAACAGGGCGCTAAGACGCTTTTTGAGGAGATTGATATCGCAGAGCTGGGGCAGGATGTGTTTAACAATCTGCAGAACCGCGCGGTAAAGAAGCAGATCGCTTTGGATTATCAAAGCACTCCTATGCAGATACAGGGAGTTCGCCATGTGCTTTATGAAATGTTTTATAATATCACAGATAATGCGATCCGATATACTGCGGCGGGAGGAACGGTGCACGTTTCTGTAGGAGAGCACAACGGCAGACCATATTTTTGTGCGGAAGATAATGGGATCGGAATCCCGCGCAATGAGCAGACGAGGATCTTTGAGCGCTTTTACAGAGTGGACAAAAGCCATTCACGTGAAACTGGCGGGACAGGACTTGGGCTTTCTATTGTAAAACATGGAGCTGCCCTGCATAACGCGAGGATCTTTCTCGACAGTGAGCCGGGCAGAGGTACGAAAATGAAGATCTTATTTGCAAAAGATGAATGATCGATCCGAAGATCAGCGCTCTCGTTCTGAGAGCGCTTTTATTGACGAAATATATTCCGTTGGTGTCATGCCAGCGATCTTTTTAAACTGTCTGGAAAAATAATGGATAGAAGAATAACCCAGAAATTCTGAGATCTGGGTGAAATTCATCTCATTTTTGCGGATCAGTTGCTTGGCGGATTCGATCTTTAACCTGTTAAAAAACTCTATAGCGCCGCACTGATGCTGTTCCTGAAAAAGTTTTTGAAGCTGGGAACGTCCGATCATATTGTCGTGGCAAAGCTGATGGAGTGTGATGCTTTCGCGGATATGTTCTTCCATATAAGTGAGAACCCGGTTGTACGCAGAGGAGTTGTTCTTCAGATTGACAAATTTTCCAATAGGAACTGTGAGCTGAGGGGAAGCGTGCCTGCGCACCATATAGATGAGCATTTGCTCCAAATAAATACGGATGAGCTGCTGAGACCCAAATGGGATCTCAGATTTTTTTTCCATTTTTTCGGTGTAAGGGTTGTCCAGAGGGGTTGCGATGCAGCGCCTTGCCTCTGCGACCAGCATTCCCATCAGATTGCGCTCAGAGTCGGAGAGTCTGAATAATTGTTCTTCAAAAAATTTCATGCAGGGGGAAGTACACTCAAAAGATACTACTACAATGTTGGGGGCGGTGTTTCCGATCGCGGTGAGAGAATGAAATTCATTTGGCTTATGGAAGATGACCTGACCGCTGAACAGATGGTAGATTCCGTTGTCTGTCTGAATTTCAGCTTTTCCCTTATCTACGCATTGAAATTCCCAGAAATCATGTCGCTCACCTGCAAAATGAAAACCGCTTTTGTATTCAAAATAATGTATTGTATAAATACGTTCGATATGGATCGTTTCGTCCAGATAAATACTTTCAAATGCCATGGGGTATATACCTTTCTGGTTGGATTTTTTTCTGTCATTTAACTCTTAGATTCGATGTGATTTTTGCAAAAATATAGAAAATCCAGGAGTTTTGTTCTGATAGTAGTATAAGGGATGTGGCGCATACCATGCAATTGGAAAGATTGATAAAAAATAATGATAATAAGAGGAGAAAATAAGCTATTTATACAAAAGAAATGGACGATTGTCCAAATACTATTTGTGCAAAAATGATAAAATATATTATACAGTATAAATAAATTGTTGAAAAGCAACAAAACAATGAGCGGAAAAGACGTAAAGTCAAAACAAAAAAGGAGGAAATTAAGGAATGGGAATGAAGAAAAAAATGCTTAGTGCAGCATTATGTGCGGTTATGGTGGGAACACTGGTTGCTCCGGCACTGACTGTTCAGGCAGCGGATGACACATTAGTTTATTGGTCTATGTGGGAATCCACAGAGCCTCAGGGACAGGTGATCCAGGAAGCAGTTGATGCTTATATGGAGGAGACCGGAGTGAAAGTAGACCTTCAGTTTAAAGGCCGTACTGGTAATCGTGAAGCACTTCAGCCTGCACTTGACGGTGGCACACAGATCGATATCTTTGATGAAGATATTGACCGTGTAAACCAGATGTATGGCAAATACCTGCTTGATCTTGAAGATCTTGCAAAAGAGAACGATTACGAAGCAACTGCAAACGTAGGTTTGATCGCAGCTTGCCGTGAAGCTGGCGGCGGAACATTAAAGAGTATTCCGTATCAGCCGAACGTATTTGCATTCTTCTATAACAAAGACCTGTTTGAGCAGGCTGGTATCACAGAAGAACCACAGACATGGGATGAATTCCTCGATGTTTGCCAGAAATTAAAAGACGCAGGCATTACTCCGATGACCATGGATGATGCTTATGCGACAAACGTGATCGGATATCACCTTGGCAGACTGGTAGGCGAAGATAAAGTAAAAGAGATCGTAACAGAAGGTAAATGGGATGATCCGGCAGTTCTTGAGATGGCACAGGATATCGAAGAACTTGCTACAAACGGATATTATTCAGAGATGGTTGGCTCTAACGTATGGCCAGCTGGACAGAACACAGAGCTTGCTCTTGGAACAGTTGCAATGTATCTGAACGGTTCCTGGCTGCCGAACGAAGTAAAAGACCTTGCAGGTCCAGACTTCAACTGGGGATGCTTTGCATATCCGGCACTTGAAAACGGAGCAAACGGAGTAGAGACAAACAATTTTGGTGCACAGGTATTTGGTATCAACAAAGATACAAAGATGGCAAAAGAAGCATTTGATCTGGTAACATACTTGACCAAGGGTGAATATGACAAGAAACTTGCAGAAGAATCTGCTGGTATTCCTTCTGACACTACAAACGAAGAATGGCCAGAACTGGTTCAGTGTGCAAAGACTGTTATCGACCAGAGCACTACTCGTTTCTCATCTGCATGCGGCGTTGAGTCTAACGTAGATATGACACCAGTGATCAAAGAAAACTTCATTAAATTAATGGCAGGTTCCATCACAGCAGACGAATTTGTTACTGCTATGCAGGATGCTGCGAAATAATGACCTAAGATAACGCACGAAACAAAATACATGTAACCCATAAAGATGGTGGCATCGTTTATACGCTGCCGCCATCTTTTACTTATGAATAAAAGGAGGGATTTTCTTGAAAAAAAACAAGACGATGATTGTTGTATTCCTTACTCCGGCAGTGATTTTATTTTTGGGAATCTTTCTTTATCCGATCATCCGAACGATCATTATGAGTTTCTTTAAAATTGAAGGCGTCACAGATTCCATGGGACTTTGGCAGTTTGTAGGATTGGATAATTATGTGAAATTGCTCAATACCAGTCTGTTCCGAACGGCCTTTTGGAACTTGTTCCGTATTTGGATCGTCGGTGGTCTGGTTGTCATGAGTCTATCTCTTTTGTTTGCAGTCATCCTTACAAGCGGTATCCGGGGAAAGAAATTTTTCCGGGCAGTTATTTATATGCCGAATATCGTGAGTGCAGTTGCTCTGGCAACGATGTGGCTTCAGTATGTATATAGTCCAAGATTTGGTCTGCTGAAGGATCTGTTCACAGCACTTCATCTGGATGGTCTTGCGAAGATCCAGTTTTTGGATACCGATCACAAATTTTGGGCGCTGTTGTTTGCCTACTGTTTTGGTATGATCGGATATCATATGCTGATCTGGCTGAGTGGGATCGAGCGTATCAGCCCGGAATATTATGAGGCGGCTACGATCGACGGAGCTTCCAAACCAGCACAGTTTAGATATATGACTTTACCTCTCTTAAAGGGAGTATTTAAAACGAATATCACGATGTGGTCCGTAAGCTGCGTAGGATTCTTTGTATGGTCACAGTTATTCTCGACCGTTACCGCAGATACACAGACGATCACACCTTACGTTTATATGTATATGCAGATCTTTGGTGGTGGAAACACTGTGACAGAGAGAAACTCCGGGCTTGGCGCTGCGATCGGTGTGCTGCTCAGTATCTGCGTGGTGATCATTTTCACAATCTGTAACAAAGCGATCAAAGATGACGATCTGGAATTTTAAGGAGGGATAGAAATGGCAAAAGAAAAAGAGGCTCGCAAACCCTTTAATCTAAAAAAAGAGATCAAACTTCTTCCTGGATATCTGATCCTGCTGATCTGGGTGATCTTTACCTTTGTGCTCTTAGGATGGGTATTTGGCGCAAGTTTTTCAACGACGGCGGAGATCTTTCAGGGAAAAGCGCTCAAGTTTGAGTCAGGACTTCACTTTGAAAACTATGTAAAAGCATGGAACGGTTCCGGTGTAGCGGGATTTTTTGCAAATTCTTTGATCTATTCTGTAGTTTCCTGCACAGCTTTGATCTTAATATGTGCACCAGCGGCATATGTTCTTTCAAGATTTGACTTTATTGCGAACAAATTTATCCAGACGAGTTTTGTGTCTGCGATGGGAGTCCCGACGATCATGGTGATCCTGCCTTTGTTCAGTATCATTTCAGGAATGGGAGTCTTAAACAATGCAGCAGCGGGAAGAGCCGTACTGATCATTTTATATGTGGGAACGAATGTACCGTATACAACGATCTTTTTGCTCACGTTTTTTAGCAATATCTCCAGAACGTATGAGGAAGCGGCAGCTATCGACGGATGTCCGCCTATGAGAACTTTCTGGAAGATCATGTTCCCTATGGCGCAGTCTGGGATCGTGACCGTGACGATCTTTAACTTTATCAATATCTGGAATGAATATTTCCTGTCACTGATCTTTGCAAGCTCTGACAAGCTGAAACCTGTCGCACCGGGACTTTATGGAATGATCAACTCCATGAAATATACAGGTGACTGGGCTGGTATGTTTGCGGCGGTGATTATCGTATTCTTACCGAC
>CAZSTD010000032.1:12408-18932 GCA_964609645.1 uncultured Blautia sp. | reverse complement strand
TGTACACTTCTTCATCAGGATGAGGAGACTATGGATACATTGTTCAGCTCAGCGCTGTGGCCGTTCTCAACACTTGGATGGCCGGAGAACACTGCGGAGATGGAATACTTCTATCCGACAGATGTACTGGTGACCGGATACGACATCATCTTCTTCTGGGTTATCCGTATGGTATTCTCTGCTTTAGAGCAGACAGATAAAGTTCCGTTCCATCATGTACTGATCCATGGTCTGGTACGTGACTCTCAGGGACGTAAGATGAGTAAATCTCTTGGAAATGGTATCGATCCTCTGGAAGTGATCGACAAATATGGCGCAGACGCTCTTCGTCTGACCCTGATGACTGGCAATGCACCTGGAAATGATATGCGTTTCTACTGGGAAAAGGTAGAGTCCAGCCGTAACTTTGCAAATAAGATCTGGAACGCTTCCCGTTTCATCATGATGAACTTGGAAGGCAAGACTGTGACAGAGCCGGAAGATTTAAATGCTCTCTGTGCAGAAGATAAATGGATCCTTTCACATCTGAACACAGTGATCCGTGAAGCAACAGAAAATATGGAAAAATATGAGCTGGGAATCGCAGTTCAGAAAGTTTATGACTTCTTATGGGATGAGCTTTGTGACTGGTACATTGAAATGGCTAAGGTGCGCCTGTGGAAAGCAGAGGAAGATCCGAAAGCTGCTAACGATGCACTCTGGACACTGAGAACTGCTCTGACAGAAGGATTAAAACTTCTTCATCCGTATATGCCGTTTATCACAGAGGAGATCTACTGTACACTTCTTCCAGAAGAAGATTCCATCATGATCTCTGAGTGGCCGGTATACAGAGAAGAAAGAAACTTCCCGGAAGCAGAAAGAGCGATCGAAGGATTCAAGGAAGTGGTAAGAGGTATCCGTAATACCAGAACAGAGATGAACGTTCCGAACAACCGCAAGACCAGCCTGCATATCGTGGCAAAAGATGCGGATGTGGCTGCAATGTATGAAAATAGCAAGAAATCTTTTGTAAACCTTGCATTTGCGAAAGAGATCCTGGTACAGACAGATAAGAACGGCATCAGTGAAGATGCAGTTTCTGTGGTAGTTTCTGACGCAGTTGTATATCTGCCGCTGGAAGACCTGATCGATAAGGACAAAGAGATCGAGCGCCTTGGCAAAGAAGTAGAACGTCTTGGCAAAGAGATCGCCCGCTGCGAAGGTATGCTGAACAATCCAAACTTTGTAAATAAGGCACCGGCTGCAAAAGTAGATGCTGAGAAAGATAAACTTGCAAAATATAAAGAAATGATGGATAAGGTTAAAGGACAGTTAGAGCAGCTGCAGAAATAAAGGAGTGTCTGGATGAAATTATACAAAATTTGTAATAAGATATCCCTGTTACTTCATGTGCTTGCCAGCGCGGTGGGATATTTTGTTATGGAAGCGATCTGCCGTCACTCATTTTTTGAAGCCTGGGATTATATGACACAGAGACCTCTGGTCTTTGCGTATAATACAGCATTTATCTTTACCTCATCGTTACTCGTCTACCTGTTCCGCAGGAGAACCTTCTGGAGGATCATAGTGACGCTGTTTTGGCTGATACTTGCGATCATCAACGGAGTTCTTTTGCTGACTCGTGTGACACCGTTTACTGGACCCGATCTGCATCTGATCACAGATGCGTTTAAGATCGCCAACAAATACCTGCCTATGGCAGGTGTTGTTGTGGTCTGCATTTTGTTTGCGATCCTGGTCTTATTGCTGCTGGTACTTTTGATCAAAGGCCCGAAATACAGAGGGACTTTGAAATATCGTTATAACATCCCACTGGTCATTCTGGCAGTGGCGCTGTTTGGCGCAAGTACACAGCTTGCACTGGATAAGAGGGTGCTGTCGAACTATTTTGGCAACATTGCGTTTGCCTATGAGGACTATGGCTATCCATATTGTCTGGCGACCACGATCTTTAACACAGGTATCAGTTGTCCGAGAGATTATTCGGAGGAAGAAATCGCAAGGATCGAGAAAACAGAGAAGAATATTCCGGAGACAAACGAGGAAAGCCGGCCGAACATTTTGTTTTTACAACTGGAATCCTTCTTTGATCCGACACTGGTGAATTTTCTGGAGTTTTCAGAAGACCCGATCCCGACGTTTCGTAAGCTGATGAAGGAGTATTCTTCGGGATACTTTAAGGTTCCTTCCGTAGGCGCGGGAACTGCGAATACAGAATTTGAGACGATCACAGGAATGAGCATGCACTATTTTGGACCGGGAGAATATCCGTATAAGAGCATCCTCAAGGAGACAACCTGTGAGAGCGCACCGTATGTATTGAAAGAACTTGGGTATGCGACCCATGCGATACATAACAATGAAGCGAATTTTTATGGACGAAGGACAATCTTCCCGAACCTTGGATTTGATACGTTTACCTCGGAGGAGTATATGGCCGGGGAGGATGAAAAAAATCCAAATGGCTGGGTAAAGGATAAGGTGCTCACAGATGAGATCTTGAAATGTCTGGATTCCACAGAAGGCCCGGATTATGTGTACACGATCTCTGTGCAGGGACACGGCTCATATCCGGATGAACAGATTTTGGAGGAGCCGGAGATCACAGTTTCCGGTGCATCTTCAGAAGGCGAGAATTATCAGTGGGAATACTATGTGAATCAGCTTCGTGAGATGGATGATTTTGTCAAAGAGCTCACAGAAAAGCTCGCAGAGTATCCTGAGGATGTGGTCCTTGTGATGTACGGGGATCATCTGCCGACGATGGGACTGACTGTGGAAGAACTTGAAAATCGCTATCTTTTCCAGACCGAGTATGTGATCTGGGATAATTTTGGCATGACCAAAAAGGACGAAAACCTTGCAGCATATCAGATGGCAGCAGAAGTGATGGACCGCGTGGGAATCCATGAGGGAACTGTCTTCCGCTATCATCAGGCAAGAAGAAACACGAAAAATTATCAGGTTGACTTAGAGACTCTGCAGTATGATCTGCTCTACGGGGAGCGCTATTCCTATGAAGGGGAGAGCCCTTATCAGCGGACCAGGATGCGGTTAGGTATTTATGATCTGACACTGGATTCGATCCGCTGTGTTTCGGAGATCGACCATACCTATTACATCAAGGGTACGGAGTTTACACCTTCCAGTGAAGTGAAGATCAACGGCGAGTGGTATGATACGCTCTACGTAAATCCTACGACTCTGATGATCACGGGCGTTGAGTTGAAGGACTTTGACCGCTTGGCGGTGATCCAGCGAAGCAACAGCTCCACCAGAAAAGCATTGAGCAAGAGCTATGACCGCTCCTGCTATGCACTGTATGAGCAGAATCCGTGGAAACTCAGTACAGATGCGGATACCGCAGTGCAGCAGCCGTAAGATCGCTGGGCGGATAGACTTGTTTTTGGTGTTTCGCAAAAGTCCGTAAAGGGAACATTCAGATAAAAAATGTAAAAATTGTCGGATAAAATCTTACGATTGGTACTGGACATCTTCCACCACTATTATATAATGTTAGAGTAACGGTTGATACATTTACTGTTGCGAATACATTATAGATAAGTGGTGGAATTTTTTATGAATTACGTAGAAGCAGTAGCTTATATTGATGAAACTCCGAAGTTTACAACAAAGAACAGTCTGGATCATACGAAGGAATGCTTGAGAAGACTGGGGAATCCGCAGGAAAAATTTAAAGTGATCCATGTGGCAGGGACTAATGGCAAAGGAAGCACCTGTGCGTTCTTAACATCCATCCTGCGGGAAGCGGGATATTCCTGCGGTCTGTTTACCTCTCCTCATCTGGTTGAGATCAATGAGAGATTTCAGATCAATGAGGTAAACATTGATAATGATACATTTTTGAGAGCTTTTGAGAAAGTGAAAGCACTGGCAGATGAGCTGGTGGCAGAGGGAAGCTATCATCCGACTTATTTTGAGATGCTGTTTTTGATGGGAATGGTGATCTTCGCAGAGGCAGGCGTGGATTATGTGACATTGGAGACAGGACTTGGCGGACGTTTAGATGCCACGACTGCTGTGGAACATCCGATCGCCTGTGTGATCGCTTCCATCAGTCTGGATCATCAGCAGTATCTGGGAGATACCGTTGCCCAGATCGCAGGTGAAAAAGCTGGTATTATCGTGCCTGGCGTGCCGGTGATCTATGACGGCAACGATGCAGAGGCAGCCCGCGTGATCAAGGCGAAGGCGCAGGAGCTGGGAAGCCCATACTATGAGGTGAAACGAGAAGATACACAGATCGTTCGAAATACTTCTGCCGGCATTGAATTTTCTTTCCAAAATGCATATTATGGGGATACTGTTTTCTCTATCCCGTTTATCGCGAAATATCAGGTGATGAACAGTGCGCTGGCATTGAAGACGATAGAAGTTCTGAGGGATGTCCTTCCGGTTGAGATGGATAAGATCCATGAAGGTATCGAAAAGACACGCTGGCAGGGAAGAATGGAAACAGTGTTGCCGGGAGTGATCGTGGATGGTGCGCACAACGAGGACGGAGTTGAGAAGTTTGTGGAGACAGCAGAGCATTTTCAGAAAGAATATCCGCTGACTTTACTTTTCTCAGCAGTAGACGATAAAGACTTTACGGACATGATACATACGATCTGTGACAGGATCCGCTTCCGCCATGTAGTGGTAACGTCTGTAGGAGGTTACAGGGAAGTGGCAGCAGAAGAATTTGCCAAGCTCTTTACAGAGGCTGGCTGTGATTCTGTAGAAGCGATCACAGATATCGAAAAAGCATTTGACACAGCGCTGTCTTCTAAGGGTGAGGATGGAATGCTGTTCTGCGTAGGTTCTTTGTATCTTGTCGGTGAGATTAAGGATTTGATCAGGAGAAAGAAAAATGATTGATTACGAGGAAGAACTGAAGAAATTTGAGCCTTGTCTGGATGTGGCAGATGCGGAAAGTGCGATCTATGACCGGGAACTGACAGATATCCTGGATGTTCTGCAGGAGGTCCTTCGCGAAGCAAAAGGCACAAGGCGCATGAAATAAGGAGAAGCAGATGAACTGTATGAATTGCGGTGCGTTCCTGATGGACAGGGATCTGGATTATTGTCCGAGCTGTGGCTGTAATGTACTGATCCAGAAGAAGGTAGATTACCTTTCAAGACAGTATTACAACCAAGGATTGGAGAAAGCCAGTGTCCGTGACCTCTCGGGGGCGATCAGCTGCCTGAAGCAGAGCTTGCTTTATAACAAGCACAATATTCAGGCGAGAAACCTGTTGGGACTGGTATATTTTGAGACAGGTGAGGTTGTAGCTGCGCTCAGCGAGTGGGTGATCAGCAAAAATCTTCAGCCAAACCGAAATCTGGCTACGGAATATATCAATAAGCTGCAGGCAAACTCAAATAAACTTGAGGCGATCAATGAAACGATCAGGAAATACAACGATGCTCTGAACCTTTGCAGGGAGGGGCATGAGGATATGGCGGCGATCCGGCTGAAAAAGATCCTGACACAAAATCCGAAGCTCATCAAGGGCTATCACCTTTTGGCTCTGATCCAGATGAAGGAAGGGGAGTACAACAAGGCGAGGCGGACTCTGAAAAAAGCAGTCAAGATCGATAAGACGAACACAACGACTCTTCGATTTTTGAGAGAGATCGATGAGCAGACCGGCGTGACGACCAAGCTGGAACGTCAGAGTAAAAAGAGGATCTTCCGCGGTACAGCCGCAGCGAAGAGAGAGTCCGATGCAAATGAAGGCGAGATGCTTGTTCAGACACCAGCCTACAAAGAACAGTCCAGAGTACCGTTGTTTTTTACACTGGTCGCTGGATTTGCAGCCGGACTGTTGGCGTTTTATCTTCTTGCAGTCCCGGCGATCAAGCAGGGGATCTACAGGGAGGCTAATCAGCAGATCGTGAAATACAGCGATGCGGTATCCAGCCAGGGCGCAGAGCTTACCAAAGCACAGAGTCAGGCACAGGAATCTGGGGATACGGTGGAAGCTGCAAACAAACAGATCGAGGAAGAGAAGAAAAAGAGCAGCACCTATGAAGCTTTGCTTGGCGCATATGCGGCGCTTCAGCAGCAAAATCTGGATGAAGCGGCATTGAAACTGCAGAATGTTTACGCAAATCTGGTCCCGGATGACCTAAAGGGAATTTACAATACGATATGTAGCAGCACTGGGACTACGGGAATAGAAGAAGATAGTTCGAATACAGATCCCACAGGTGATGGTTATTCAGACGATAATTATTCGAATGATGGATATTCGAATGATGGATATTCGAATGATGGATATTCAGATGATAGCTACTCAGACGATGGCTATTATGGCGATTCTTATTGATCTGGAATCAATCTGTGAGTGGACTATTGCGAAGCTTTGCTGAGCGGAGAAGATCCAGATGTACTTGCAGGCTTTGCGCAGATCATAGAGAGAGTCCGGAGAATGCGGATACATTTTAGGGTTTTAAGTGAATAATAGTGAAAGATACGAAAGAGATGCACATAGAGATATGCGCATCTCTTTTTT
>CAZSTD010000032.1:4698-12308 GCA_964609645.1 uncultured Blautia sp. | reverse complement strand
AAAGTATCGAAATTTTGTGAACTTAAAAAGCACTAGAATTAAATTTATCTAAATCCCAAAAACACTAGGCTCTGTGTGGATTCAAAAAAGTACCAGAATTTATGTGGAGCTAAAAAGATGTCAGGAGTGCAGTAAAAAATAAAAAGTAAAAAGATCAAGATAAGAGAGGGGATTTTATGGAAAGCAGATTGGAAATACAGGGAAATTGCCTGATCGTACATCTTCCAAAGGAGGTGGATCATCCGATCTCGGATGAGATACGCAGGGAGGCAGACCGTATTATGCGAAAAACGTATATCCGAATGATGGTGTTTGACTTTTCTGATACGGTATTTATGGACAGCTCAGGGATCGGACTGATGATGGGGCGCTACCGCGCATTGGGAATGCGGGGCGACTGTATCCGCGCGACAGGGGTGAGTGCTTATGTGGAAAAACTGCTCCATTTGTCCGGAGTATATAAATTTGTAGAGATCAGCAGGCAGGGGTGAGGTCAGGAAAGGGGGATCTTATGGAAAAGACCAATGAAATGACGATCGTTTTTGACAGCCGTCCGGTGAATGAAGGGCTGGCGAGAGTGGCAGTGGCAGCGTTTTGCACACAGTTAAATCCTACGTTAGAAGAAGTGGCAGATTTAAAGACGGCGGTTTCGGAAGCTGTGACAAACTGTATCATTCATGCGTATGAGGGGAAAACAGGAAACGGTGAGAAAATATTTCAGATCGAGATGAGATGCCGGATCAGAAAGCAGGAGCTTTTGGTGGATGTGATCGATCACGGTGTCGGCATTGCGGATATTAAACGGGCGATGGAACCGCTGTTTACCACAAAGCCGGAGAAAGACCGCTCTGGAATGGGATTTACGTTTATGGAAGCGTTTATGGATGAGCTGACTGTGGAATCGCAGGTGGGGAAAGGAACTGCTGTGCACATGAAAAAAATAATCAGGAGGTAAGGATGGACCATACTCTTGCTCTGATCGGGCGGTCGCAACAGGGAGATAAAGAAGCAAGAGATACGATATTTAAAGAGAATACCGGACTGATCTATAGTGTGGCGCGGCGCTTTTTGGGACGAGGAGTGGAGATGGAAGATCTTTTTCAGATCGGAAGCATCGGGCTTTTGAAGGCGGTGGACCATTTTGACATTTCCTATGAGGTGCGCTTTTCGACCTATGCAGTGCCAATGATCGCCGGTGAGATCAAACGCTATTTGAGGGACGACGGGATACTCAAGGTGAGCCGGAGCTTGAAGGAAAATTGTGCAAAGATCTATCAGGAAAGAGAACGATTGGAAAGAGAACTGGGGCGTGAGCCAGTGCTGGAGGAGATCTCGGAGGCGACGAAGCTTTCTGTGGAGGAGGTAGTGATGGCACTGGAATCGACGGCGGAGGTGGAATCTTTACACAAAACGATCTATCAGGGAGATGGCAGTGATATTTCCCTGATGGACCGTATACCAGAAAAAGAAAACGGACAGGAGCAGGCTTTGGATAGGATCTTTTTGGATGAAATGCTCCAAAGTCTGGATGCGCAGGAACGCAGACTGATCTGTATGCGGTATTTTAAAAACATGACACAGACGGAGATCGCAGTGGAGCTTGGAGTCTCTCAGGTACAGGTTTCCAGGATGGAAAAAAGGATATTGAAGAATCTGCAGAAACAGATCTAAAAAAATAAGAGACTGTATATACCAAAGCCTCCTTTTATTTAGGATTGCCTTGGCACATACAGTCTCTTTTGTTCAGATCGGATCATCCAAGAAAATGATAAGCCTAAAAATATAAGCTTAAAAAGAGGATCGGTTTGATCTGAAAATGATATTTTTATATTTCAGCAGTGCGGTCTGAAGGACCAGTCCGAACACGCCACAGGATACCACTTCACCAATACCAATTGTGAGCATCATAAGCGGGATCGGAAGGTTTACTCCATATCCAAAGCGGAGCACAAATGGCACGATAACAGCGTTTGCTGCGATCGGAGGGATCGGTGCAAGGAAACGAGGTGTGTTTCGAAGTTTGTAGGTAAACACTGCGCCGATCAGGGTGGCAATACTTCCGAAGATCATATCCACGGGGATCGCGCCGCCGAAAAGATTCGCGATGATGCATCCTACAAATAATCCTGGGATCGCGGCAGGGGTAAAATAAGGGAGAATGGTCAGTGCCTCTGAGAGACGGATCTGAACCTCTCCGTAGCTGAGCGGTGCGAATAAAATAGTAAGGACTACATAGATCGCGCCGATCATGGCTGCTTCTGCCAGAAACTGGGTACCTTTGTTTTTCATATTTAGTTGTCTCCTTTAGTATTTTTTTTACGAGTGGAAGGTCTCGAACACTCGGTTACTGGATCTCACATGACCTTGTTAAAAAAGAAATCCAGCGACAGACAGTATATCATTTTTTTTGTATCCGGTCAATATCCTCGATGATGGTCGTGTTCACATCGTCCTCGTAAAGGCGCATCTGCACTTGCATCGGTGTCGGGTCGGAGGTGATCTTCATGTGTCCGAAATGATTAAAAAAGAACAGGACACCCAGTCCGATCCCGATGGAGTAGGTGATCTCAAGGATAGTGAAATTTCCGGAGGGCTGTCCGGTTACCCAGGTATAAATGTTGGAGAACAGATTGCCTACATCCACATCGTTGTTGAATGTCATAATAGAAAAGGCAGCCCCGAAAAAAGTGGAGAGGCAGACAAAGATGATCTTAGTCCAATCCCACAAAAGTCCCGGGGAGGGTTTATCTTTCAGCGTGATGATAAAGGTTGGCTCTCCGATGGTGCTGATCTCAAGATCTGGCTCTTTTTTCTGGATCGCCTGGATCAGATCCATGACAGACATGACATAGCGTCCTGGCTTATCAGGAGTGAGATCCGCGATGGGCATCACACGCAGACGGTTTAAGATTTTTGGATCACTGCAGGCAAGCTTGGCAACATCCTGGAGATATACGTGGGGATGGGAGACTTGAATGTTCTGGTCGAGCTGTAGATATAAGGTGGCACTCATAAATAGTCCTTTCTGCCATAAGGCTTGCAAAGATATCAGAAATGTGCTGTGGCTGTCTGCGCGTTAGGATTTCATCTTTGGCTTAAAGATCAAACTGGCGATCCACGAAAAGATCAAAGCAGCGGATACACCGACTGCGCAGGCAGTGAAACCACCCATAAAAAGACCGATCAGACCGTTTTGGTCAATGGCTTCCTTCATTCCCTTCCACAGTGTGTTTCCAAATCCCAGAAGGGGAACGGATGCACCTGCGCCTGCAAACTCTGCGAAGGGCTGATAGATGCCGATGGCACTCAAAAGTGCACCGCTGCATACGAGTAGCACCATGACTCGACCGGGCATAAGTTTTGTTTTGTCCAATAAGATCTGGACGAGAGCACAGATCAGCCCACCGGTCCAGAAAGCGTGAAAATAGTCCATAATGATAGAAAGAATCCTTTCATTTAAATTAAATTTCGTTTAGTTTTATCTAGTGCCTTGATGTCTAGACTTCTGGCACTTCGTACCGTTCGATCACAACCGCATGGGCGATGCCAGGGATGGAGTCACCTTCATTAAAGCTGACTTTGGAGAGCAGTGCTCCGGTAGGTACAAACAGGATACGCTTCCATTTACCGGCGATAAGGCTGGGCAGGATATAACCAGTCAGAACAGATGCGGCGCATCCACAGCCGCTTCCGCCAGAGTGGGTATCTTGTGTCTGCGCATCGTAGATGAGCATGCCGCAGTCCTGGTGCTTTTCGCTTAGATCGATGCCCTTTTCTTTCAGAAGATCAAGCAGGATCTGCTGCCCGATGCTGCCAAGATCCCCAGTAAAGATGGCATCGTAATCATTCGGAGTGCGCTTAAAATCTGAGAGATTTTGAAAAATAGTATCGCAGGCAGCAGGTGCCATACATCCTCCCATATTGAAAGAGTCCTTAAACCCGAAATCCGTCATCCTTCCGGTCGTGATGCCGGTGATGACTGCACAGGTATTGCCGCTGCGCAGAGTTTGAAGCTTTTTGGGAACGGGTCTGGCAGGCGGATCGCAGCCAAGTATGCAGGCTCCGGAACCTGTGACCGTCCAGGTAGCAGATAAGGGTCTTTGATTTCCGTACCCAAGGGGAAAACGAAATTCTTTTTCTGCACTTGCGAAATGACTGGAGGTGGCACAGAGGATGTGCTCTCCGTATCCAGATGCCGTGCACAGTGCGCCAAGAGAGAGTGACTCACCCATGGTGGAACAGGCACCGTACAGTCCATAAAAAGGAATACCAAGACCAGCTGTCCCGAAGGAGGAAGCAACAGTCTGAGCCAGAAGATCTCCGGCAAAGAGCAAACGGATCTGGGAGCTGTCTAATCCCGCTTTTTCGATAGCGAGTGAGGCGGTATTTTTCTGCATGCTACTTTCGGCGGCTTCCCAGGTATCTGCGCCAAACATAGGATCTTTGCTGATTTGGTCAAAGTAAGAGCCAAGAGGACCTTCGCCTTCTTTTTGGCTTACGATGGAAGCGCAGCTTTGGATAAAAACAGGTTGGTCTAAAGAGACGCTGGAAGCGCCGCAGGTATATTGTTTGATCATAAGACTACCCCCGTGAGTTTTAGAATATAATAAATGATGCCAAGTCCCCAGGAACTCAATATCCCATACAAAATCACAGGACCTGCGATGGTAAAGATCTTGCAGCCGATACCGAAAACCTGTCCTTCTGCTTTATACTCAATGGCAGAGGCAGCAACGGAATTGGCGAAGCCGGTGATCGGAACGAGTCCCCCGGCACCGCCGAATTTGCCGATCTTGGCGTAGAGGTTTAATCCGGTCAAAACGACGCTCAAAAAGATTAGGATCAGAGAGCACCAGGAACCGGAGGTATCCTTGTCCAGTCCAAGACTTTGTGCAAAATTTAAGATAAACTGTCCGAGCATGCAGATCACACCTCCGGTAAAAAATGCTTTGAGCATATTTAGGGGGAGACTGTGAGTGGGCGTGATCTGGGTGACATATTTTTCATATTGCTGCTGTCTCAAGGTTTCTTGTTGTTTCGAAGTTTCTTTTTCTGACATAAAAATCCTCCTTGTATCCGTGGACCTCTGTTATCTTTTTGATAGTTTGTGAAAAAAACACAGAAATATGCTTCTTATTTTGACTTTTTTAAAGTTTCCATATATAATGAAACAAATTGTGCCGACGTTTCGTTAGTGGGCACTGACTGAGCAGTGGGAGCGACGTCAGGGGATCCAGCCGTGATAATAGTAGATCAGTGAGCCGATGGTTTTACCCAAAGCGACACTTATGATCGCGAGGGAGAGTCCCTTTTGAAAATGGATGCGCCGTGCAAAGATGGGGAATACATCCGTCATTTCTGCGAGAGCCATGATCCATGCGCCCAGAAAGATCCCGGAAAAAAGTCCATATAAGATCAAAAAGGGATTCCCAAGGGGAAGCTTCCATTGGAAAATATAAAAAAGATTTCCGAATAAGGTTCCGAGTAAAGTGACATCCTCATAGAGCAGGATATGATCTGCGGTATGTGTGATACCTGCGTAGCGAGGGACGATGGAGAGGCCGATCAGAAGTCCTGTCAGTCCTCCGGCGATGATCACACCGGCACATAATCCGATAAAACCGAGAAAAATCTGTTGTAACATAAGCATCTCCTTGTTATAATAGTGTGCACTGCCCGTTGTATGATATAGCGTATATCTGTGTATCAGCGCAGATTTTGTGTGCTGCAAGGTACGCCAACAGGCGTGCGACAGGCAGTAACGATAGTGTTTGTGAAAGCTAAGAAAAATATACATGCCCTGTACTTTTGTCTGGATAAATAGTATAATGACAGGTACAGATAATGATTTTGGGGAGGTTTTTGTATGCCGGATGCATTTTCCAAGATGGAACTTCTGCTTGGTGATACAGACGCTGAGAAACTGAGCAGAGCGAAGATTGCAGTTTTCGGACTTGGCGGGATCGGTTCCTATGCAGCGGAGGCTCTTGCCAGATGTGGTGTGGCAAGCCTGACTCTGGTCGATAATGAGCGCGTATCGGTCAGCAGCATCAACAGACAGCTTTACGCTTTGCGCTCAACGGTGGGTAAAACAAATGTACAGATCGCGAAGTCAAGGATCAAAGACATTGACGAAGGGATCTTGGTACACACGTATGAAACGTTTTATAATGAAGAAACTTCGGAGATGTTTGATCTGAGTCAATACGACTACATTGTAGATGCGATGGACACGGTGGAAGCGAAACTTCTTTTGATCGAGAAGGCGAAAGCCTGCGGTACACCGATGATCTCATGCATGGATATTAATGATCGGCTGGATTTTTCCAGATTGGAGATCGCAGATATCGGAAGGATCAAGGTTTCTCCAGTGGTCAGGGAAATCTGCAGCAGGCTGCGCAAAAAAGGAATACGAAAAGTGAAGGTTCTCTACTCGAAAGAGAAACCCCTGCATGAAGAACAGCAGGGAGCTGGTGACGGCAGCATATCGTTTGTCGCCGGGATCGCCGGGATGATGCTTGCGGGAGCGGCAGTCAGGGAGCTTTTGGGAGAGACTGGTAAAGAGAGGATGTCGGTGAAAAAACGCAGACATCATAAAAAATAAATTTAGAAAGTTTGAGGAATTAAATCTGTGAATCAGGAAATTATAGAATGCTTTAAACATCTGCTGGGAGAAGAAAAGGTACGTATCGATGAGCCGATGAACCGCCATACGACATTTCGGATCGGTGGTCCAGCAGATTATTTTTTACTGCCATCAACAGCAGAAGAAGTAAAAGGGATCCTTGAGATCTGTAAAGAAAAAGAGATCCCTTATTTTATCCTTGGAAATGGAAGCAATCTTTTGGTCAGTGACGAAGGATATAGAGGTGCAGTGATCCAGCTTTACCGCAACTATGGAGAGATCACAGTCGGACCAAGAACGATCCGTGCGAGCGCAGGTGTACTGCTTTCTCAGATCGCGGCTGCTGCAAAGAATGCTTCTTTGGCTGGATTTGAATTTGCGGGCGGGATCCCTGGAACTCTGGGAGGTGCTGTAGTCATGAATGCCGGGGCATATGGCGGTGAGATGAAGGATGTGCTCAAAGAGGTGACGGTCATGACAAAAGAAGGTGAGATCGTAACGATCCCGGCGGGAGAGCTGGAGATGGGTTATCGAACCAGTCTGATCAAACGGACAGGATACATTGTGCTGGAAGCTGTGATCGAGCTTGACACGGGCGACCAGGAGGAGATCAAGGAGCGGATGAGAGAGCTGACCGAGCAGAGAGTCAGCAAACAGCCGTTAGAATATCCGAGTGCAGGAAGCACCTTTAAAAGACCTCTTGGACATTTTGCAGGAAAGCTGATTATGGATGCTGGACTGAGCGGTTATCAAGTAGGCGGCGCGCAGGTTTCTGAAAAACACTGTGGATTTGTGATCAACAGAGGAAACGCGACGGCTGCGGATGTACGCACGTTGATGCAGGATGTGCAGGATAAGGTGAAAGAACAGTTTGATGTGGTCTTAGAACCGGAAGTGAAGTTCTTGGGAGAGTTTTGATCTGTATAAAGAAATATCACCAAAGAAATGTCACGAAAGAAATACTAGGATGTATGACGTGCTAAGA
>CAZSTD010000032.1:0-4598 GCA_964609645.1 uncultured Blautia sp. | reverse complement strand
ATATAGAAGAAACACGATCAAAACGAGGATTCAAAAATACGATAAATTAACTATTTCTAAAAAGTATTATAGAAATATTGTTATAGAGGCAAAAAGAGAATGATATGAGGGGACAGGAGAGAAAAATGCGGTTTGTAATAGTGACAGGGGTGTCAGGAGCAGGGAAAACAACAGCTTTAAAGATGCTGGAGGATGCGAATTATTTTTGCGCGGATAATCTTCCAATCCCTCTGCTTGAGAAATTTGCATCTTTGGTGCCGGAGATACATGGAGAGGAAGTGCAGAATGTAGCGCTGGGGATCGATGCGAGAAGCGGGCGTTCTCTGGAGGAACTTGAAGAGGTTCTGGAGAGGATGAAAGCATCAGGGTATGAATTTGAGATCCTGTTTCTGGATGCAGAAGACAATGTTCTTGTAAAAAGATACAAAGAAACCAGAAGAAGCCATCCGCTTGCGATGGGTGGCAGAGTGGATGATGGGATCTGTCTGGAGAGAGAGAAGATGAAATTCCTCAAAGAACATGCAGATTATATTATTGATACTAGCTTTTTGCTTACAAGAGAATTAAAGCAGGAGATGGAGAGGATCTTTGTGGATAATCAGGAATTCTGCAATATGATGATCTCTGTGCTGTCTTTTGGATTCAAGTATGGAATACCGTCGGATGCGGATCTGGTGTTTGATGTGCGTTTTCTTCCAAATCCTTATTATGTGGACGAGCTGCGTCCGCTGACAGGGATGGATGAGCGTGTTTTTAATTATGTGATGGACTGTGATGCAGCCTGCGAATTTGCGGATAAGCTGGAGGACATGATCACATTTTTGATCCCGAACTATGTCAAAGAGGGAAAGACAAACCTGGTGATCGCGATCGGATGTACGGGCGGCAAGCATCGCTCTGTGACATTGGCGCGCGAACTGTATGCAAGATTGAGTGAGAACAAAAAATATGGATTCAGACTGGAACACCGGGATGCGGATAAGGACAGACTGCGGAAGAAATAGGAAGGTGAGAAAGAATCATGTCTTTTTCAGGGATGGTGAAAGAAGAACTTTACAGGCATATTGGCAATGCCAGACATTGCAGGATCGCAGAACTTGCTGCGATCCTTAGCTTTTGCGGAAGGATCGAGCATTTTCCGGACGGAGACAGGCTGAAGATCCAGACGGAAAATGAAGCAGTTGCAAGAAAATGCTTTACATTATTGCAAAAAACATTTAATATAGAAAAAGAAGTATCTGTGCGTGAGAACAGTCACCTGAAGCGGGTGAAAGTGTATATGCTAGAAGTATCAGACCCTAAGGAAATCCAGGTAATCCTTCAGGCGACGAAACTGATCACGGACAGTAAAACTCATGATACGCTTGCATTGGAGAATCTTTTGGTAGTTCAACAGAATTGCTGCAAGCGAGCGTTTATCAGGGGTGCTTTTTTGTCGTCTGGTTCGATCAGTGATCCGGAAAAGGGATACCACTTCGAGATCGTATATCCGGATGAGCAGAAAGCACAGCAGCTACAGACAATCATACGCAGTTTTTCGGTGGATGCCAAGATCGTGCAGCGTAAGAAATCATATGTGGTCTATGTGAAGGAAGGTGCACAGATTGTTGACATGCTTGCAGTGATGGAAGCGAATGTGGCATTGATGGACCTGGAGAACATCCGTATACTGAAGGAAATGCGAAATTCAGTAAATCGCAAAGTAAACTGTGAAACTGCGAACATTAATAAAACCGTAAATGCGGCTGTCAAGCAGATGGAAGACATCAAACTGATTCAGCGGACAATGGGATTTGAACAGTTGAATGAAGGGCTTGCACAGATTGCGGAATTAAGGATGCAATATCCGGAAGCTACATTAAAAGAACTAGGAATGATGTTGCGCCCGCAGGTGGGCAAATCGGGAGTCAATCACCGTTTAAGAAAATTGAGTGCATTGGCTGACGAGCTGCGGGAGAAACAAGGAGGAGAACTATTATGATCAAAAAGCCAATCACCATTAATTTATCCACTGGACTGGAGGCGCGTCCGGTAGCACAGCTTGTACAGGTGGCAAGTCAGTTTAACAGTGAGATTTATGTAGAGATTGGAAAAAAACGGGTAAATGCAAAGAGCATCATGGGCATGATGACATTAGGACTGGATGCAGGAGAAGAGATCACACTTTCTGTAAACGGTGAAGACGAAGAAGCTGCAATGAGCAGCATCGAAAAATACTTAAGCAATCAGTGATCCGATGATCAGGATATGAAATAAGACAGTGAAGACACATCTGAAAAGGAAGACCGCTTTTCAGGTGTGTTTTGCTGTGTTTGGGAGATTATAAGTTGACCATAAGAAAAAAACAAGGTATAATGAGCGGAGATATAAAAGCAATAAGTCAATAAAGCAGCAAAGAAAACCATAAGAAGAATTAATAAAAAGAAATGAGGAGCATTACCAATGTCGAAATTTTTGAAATTTATTGTACATTTTATTGTGATATGTACGATCGCATGTGTCGTTGGTCTGGCAGTTCCGCCTTTCCTTGGGATCACCACAGAGATCATGGATGATACTTCCAGGGAGACAAACCTGCCGATGGGATCTGTTACATATGCGATCCCTGTGAAAACAGAGGAGGCAGCGATCGGTGATTCTATCTTATATCAGAGTGAATCTGAGGCGTACCGCTATATGATCACCGAGATGGATAAGGAAAATAAAATTTTTACAGTGATCAATCTGAAAAATCCGAACAGTGATCCGATCACCGTACAGGTAAAAGATTATATTCCTAAGGTGGTTGTGACTATTGGCTGGATCGGATATCTTCTCCTTGCGACGGAGAGTATCGAGGGTCTGATCATCGTTGGTCTGGCAGTGCTGTTTCTGATCATCCTCTATATCATCGCGGAGCTTTGTAAGAAAGAACCGAAGGAGGAATATGAGGAAGAAGAACTTGAGACTGGATACGTAAAGAGTAAAAAGGAACTCAAGAGAGAAGAGAAAGAGCGCGCACGCCGCTATAAGGAAGAAGAGCGTGAAATCAAGAAAGAAGATAAACAGCGCAAAAAAGGCAAGAAGCAGGAACGAAAGAAAGTCAAGACAGGTGGATTCGTGGATGAGATCTACGAGGACGAGCTGGACATGGAAGAAGTAAAACAGCCACAGCCAAAACAGAGCGATACAGTTGATTCTGCTACCAGTGAAGCACACGAGCTTCTGAAAAAGGAAATCGCAGCGGCAACTGCAGATGAACCGGAGGAAGTAAAGCCGGCAGCTCCGAAGGAAAAAGAAGTCTATGAAGGCAAGACGGAGATCATTGCACCGCAGGTGAAAGAAACCTTAAAGCAGATGATGCAGGAATCTGAGAGGATACCGGTTGTCAGCGAGGAAGATGAAGCTGCACAGATCCGTCGTATGGCGATCCCGTCATGGTCCGCTGCGCAGATCGCAGAGATCGCGAAGAACCAGGGCGATGCACCGGATATCGTGAAGGATGATGTGACGAAAGTTACACTGTTTGACTATTCTGATATCGTTGCAGATGAAAAGCTGCTTCCGTCAGAAGATCAGGAGTAGAATGAAAGAAATGAGATTAGGTGCTGTGATCATTATGAGTAGACAGGGCTAGATCTGATAAGAAAGAGAATATGAAAAAGAGAACGGGTTTCTTCTATATATAATAGGAAGAAACCCGTTTTTTGTATGGCAATAAAATAAGAATAGCTTTAGCTTTAAGTAAAAAACATCCTGTGAGGATCATATGAGAAAAAGAGCAAAGATACTGCAAATATTTCTAAAATATATTGTATGCGATCAAGTACAAAAAAATAATAAAAAAAATAAAAAAAGTACTTGCATTTTTCTTTTGCGTCGTGTATACTCTCAATTGTTGTGACATTGATAGCAATGAAGCGCGAGGTTGCTGCCAAATAGAATGGCAGGTTTTCCGTGGAGCGAATGTCAAGTTTAAAAACTGACGACAAGTCACTGTACAAGTTCAGAGTTCCATCATCTAGGGATGGCGTGTGTGGAAATAGATCGAATGACACACACGGAGATGTGTACAGTCGCCGCTTGTCGTACTGCTTGAAAAGTACGAATAGGAGGAGACTTTTTTTATGGCAAATCAGGTAATGAGAATCACTTTAAAAGCATATGATCATCAGTTAGTAGATGCATCAGCAGCAAAAATCATCGATACTGTTAAAAAGAACGGGGCAATGGTAAGTGGACCGGTTCCGCTTCCGACAAAGAAAGAAGTTGTAACAATCTTAAGAGCCGTTCATAAATACAAAGATTCCAGAGAGCAGTTCGAACAGAGAACTCATAAGAGACTGATCGATATCCTGACACCAACACAGAAGACAGTTGATGCGCTGTCCAGACTGGAAATGCCAGCAGGTGTTCACATTGATATCAAAATGAAAACAAAATAAGCATCACTTAAATTGATAATGCGATAAGCATTAAGCTATTTACTATATGATTGCCGGTCATCGGTAATCCGCTATAAGGAGGAAGAAAAAATGAAGAAAGCTATTTTAGCTACTAAAGTCGGAATGACTCAGATCTTCAATGAAGACGGCCAGTTAATTCCGGTAACAGTTTTA
>CAZSTD010000031.1:17957-19018 GCA_964609645.1 uncultured Blautia sp. | reverse complement strand
AATCCGCTATACTACATCTCAGGGAGGTCGTTATTTTATGTTTCGCTTGTGGGGAAAAATATGGAAAGATAATCGCTTACTAAAAGATACTGTTGTCTGTGATGACTCGCAGGACACACGCACACACAAGATCTTTCACGGATTAGAAAATATTTGCTATGAGATGGATCTTGGAAATCCGATCTGGCTTGATTCCACGATCAAGCATTTCAAAAAACACGGAAAAGCAAGATTCTATCAGGATAATTTTATCGAACAGATTGAGTTTGATTATCTGGAGATCCAGGTGATCGAAGAAGACGATGAATGGTAAGATCACAAAAACTGCTGTACAAAAGCGTATACTTACGCCCTGTACAGCAGTTTTTTATGTTCTGTTTCTATTTTATTTCTATTTTTACTCCATAAACTCCCGGATGATCTCCCTCATGATGTCTTCCTCCTCAGGCGTGAGCATCCTGCTAAAATGGCTGCCCGCCGCCGCGGTCTGGCGGATCGTGTCTGCGATATGCTCCACGATCTCCTCCCTTGCAGTTTCATCCAATTTTTCGGCTGTCGGAACTTCCTCCACCCATGTACGGACATGCTCCACATAATCTATGAGACTGTTCATCAACAGTTCCTCTTTATATGTAAAATCCAATGCCTGCCTCAATAAAAGCAACGCCACAGGAGCTGCCGCGCCTACATAGACATACGCCAGAGGCAAACCGTCCAGAGTGCTGCTCTTCGTACTCAGAAAAAACGCCGTTCCAAAAAGAGCTATGCAAAAGATAGATGGATACCACACCATTCGGTTCATGCGGTTTAAGAGCTTGTCTCTTGTTTTCCAGAGGTTCAGCCATTTCTCTTTGAGATTTGATCTTATCCCTGTATTTTTCCTGATCAGTCTTCGATAAGTAAGATGTGTGCCCAACATCCCTAGCGCCCCAAATACGCTAAACAGTACCATGGCGTAGAGCAAAAGATGCAGGTTCATGATTTTCTCCAGCATAACATCCTCCTTCAGATCGCTTCAACCCTTGTTTTGTTGAACTGATAGGTTCATTATACTGCTATCC
>CAZSTD010000031.1:0-17857 GCA_964609645.1 uncultured Blautia sp. | reverse complement strand
CACCTCATCTGTGCCAAGCTCTCCCATATCTCCTAAGATCGCAACTCTGCGTCCCGCACCATCCTGAAGCACATCCAAAGAGGCCTTCATAGACATCGGATTTGCATTGTAACAGTCATCTACGATCAAAAATTTATCGGTCTCGATCATTCGGAAGCGTCCGCTGATCGGTTCCAGACTCTCAATCCCAGCCTTGATCTGCTCTGGCGTAAGTCCATAGATCCGTCCGACTGCCGCCGCCGCCAACGCATTAGAGACCATATGTCGTCCCGGCATAGGAATATCCACAGTAAATGCAGTTTCTCCCAGGTGGATCGTGCAAGTCATGCCTTTGAGCCCACGACTGATGATCTCATCGCCATATACATCTTTCGCTCCATCCATACCAAAGAAGATCGGTTCGATCCCCTGGTATTCTTTTACAGTAGCAAGCTTATCATCGTCTCCGTTCAGAACAATGTGTCCATCCGGTTTCAGGAACTTAAAGATCTCAGTCTTTGCTTTCAGCACGCCATCCCTGTCCCCGAGGTTTTCCAGATGACAAGTTCCAATATTCGTGATCACACAGGTATCTGGTCTGGCGATCTGTGCAAGTCTTGTCATCTCGCCAAAATCACTGATCCCCATCTCCAGAACAGCAATCTCATCCTCCTCGCGAAGACGGAAGACCGTAAGCGGCAGTCCCAGTTCATTGTTAAAGTTCCCCTGCGTCTTTAAAGTTCGATATTTCTGGCTCAGGACAGATGCGATGACTTCCTTTGTGCTAGTCTTACCCACGCTTCCGGTGATCCCCACCACAGGAATCTGAAGCTGCTTTAAGTAAAACTCTGCGATATCTTTCACCGCCTGCAAAGAAGACTCCACTAAAATATATGGAAACTGTGCATCCTCAAGTACTCTCTCAGATAAAGTCGCAAGCGCTCCTGCTTCCATTACCTGTCCGATAAATTTATGCGCATCCACACGCTCTCCCACGATCGGCACGAATAAACATCCAGTTTCTGCCTTCCGGCTGTCTGTGATGATAGATGCCACTTCTTCCTGCAATTTCTCAGCAGGTCCATAGTAAGTACCTTTGCAGACCTGCGCAATATGTTCCAATGTTAAATTTTTCATTTTTTTATCCCTTATATCTATTTGCTTTGTGTTGCCCGTCGCAAATGCTCCGGCAGAACCTGCCTTTTTTATATTCTTAATCACTGACCTTCATATTTTTTTAAAGAAACTTCGATCAGCTTCTCACACAGGCTCGGGTAATCGATCCCAAGAACCTGTGCTTCCTGCGGGATCAAACTGGTCGGGGTCATTCCCGGAAGAGTATTGGCTTCCAGGCAATACATATCGCCGTTCTCCTTCATCATAAAGTCAAGACGGCAGTAGCCTTCCATAAACAAGGCTTTCGCGCCTTCCTCCGCATAATGCTGCATTTTCGCAGTGAGCTCCGGAGAGATCTCAGCCGGACAAGTCTCGATCGTAGAACCTGCTTGATATTTATTTTTGTAATCGTAGAATCCCTGAAGTGGAGCGATCTCGATCACCGGATACGCTTTTCCGTCCACAACTGCCACAGAAAACTCACGGCCTTTGATATATTCCTCGATCACAACTTCATTTTCATAGGAATATGCATCTGCGAGTGCCTGCTCATATTCTGCTTGATCATGTGCGATATAGACACCTACACTGGAACCGCCGCAGCAAGTTTTTACCACTACCGGAAATTCCATTCCCTGCGCTTTGAGGTCTGTCGTCATCTGTGCTTTCGTCATCGTGATCCCCTGCGGGGTTGGCACATGGTTCATACGGAACATCTGCTTGGTGATTCCCTTATCCATCGCCATTGCACTGCTCAGATATCCGGTTCCTGTATACTTGATGCCCATCAGGTCAAATGTAGCCTGCACTTTTCCATCTTCTCCGTTGGCACCGTGAAGTCCCAAAAATACGATGTCTGCAAGTTCACATAACTGCAGGATGTTCGGGCCAAAGAAATTTCTTCTTGCCTTCTCCATCTCTTTGATCTTATCGTTAAATCCTGACATATAGGCAGATGCCGCATCCACATCATATTCCTGTGGGAACGGATCTTCCCAATTTACATTCTCCACACCGCAGAAAATATCTGCAAGGATAGCCTGGTGACCTTTCTGGCGAAGTGCTTTGCAAACGCCTGTACCTGATGTGATAGAAACTGTACGTTCTGTACTTGTTCCGCCCGCTAAAACTACAATCTTCATTTTTTTCGTCTCCTTTATTCCTCGAGCACGCCTTCTCCCACGTACTTACTGATAGATAACAACTGGTGTATTTTTTTCTGCATGAGCATAAATGATCTGCATTTGATCAGACGGCGCACAGATATTTCCATGAGTTCCTTCAAACTCATAAATCTGTTCTCCAAAGGCTGATCTCCACGGCGCATCATTAATGCCCAGATTTTCCTCAAATGGGATCCAATAGTTCACCGCCTGCGGGTAGTCCTCACCATTTACAAGATATCCCGTCTGTTTTTCTCCCACACTGTAGCATCCGGTTGGAGTAAGGCAGCCCGGAAGGTAAGGGTTTCCTGACATGATAGGAGCATCGGCGATCGGTGTCCCATCTTTATAGAATACCATTCTCTGCCCTGTCAGGTCAATCTCTATATAAGTATATCCGATGTCATTTGTGCTTCTGCAAAGCCCTTCCTTCAGATAGACAGGCTCCCGAACCTGCGTCTCGCTCTGCTCGATCGCACTGATCAGTGCATCTGTCTCTGCATTCTGATCGATCTGCCAGCCATAATTTCCGCCTTCGATCACAATCTCTCTCCCATTGTATGTCTGAAATGTCCTGTCCTGACCAATGGTGTCGTACTTGCCTGCCAGCTCGCCAATATACGCCTCCACCTGCTCCCGGTCAAGGATCAGATCTCCGTTTGCGTCTGCGATCAGCCAGTTCTTGATCACATCCCTGTCCACAGTCTCAGTCCGGTCATCAAAGTCATATGTGATCACCACATCCGTCAGACGATCGATCTGCTCAAGGTTTCGGTTCAGACGTTCATCGTCCCTGTAAACAGCAGGCTTTTGATAACAGCCATCTTCTTCCAGATCGATCTGTGTTTTGCCAGTGAGCAATGCCTGAAGGATATCCTGCTCTGTTTCCATTTCTTTCAGAGCATTGCCCTCCACCTCCGGCACGATCACAAATCCTTCATCTGTCGGCTCAAGATGCGCATCTGACGGCTCTGTGATATTCTCCGGCTGCATACAGTCCAGACTGCTGATCGCAGCCTGTAGCTTCTGTTCCTCATACTTTATCGAAGATGGGATCTCGTATGTCTCCTGCTGATGAAACGCAAGAAACCATAAAAAACGATCCTGCTCCCGGATCAGCTTCTTTACGCTTCCATCCGACTGATAGGAAAGTCCCGCCTGTTCTGCGGTAATGCTCTCCTGTCCATTCTTTCTGGTGTGGATCGTCAGTACATACGCTCCCACCTTTCTCGTAAGCAAGTCTTCCGCCTCATTCACTGTCATGTAGGAACAGTTGAATCCATTCACAACAGATCCTGGCAGAAAATGTTCGCTAAAGTAAAAAACTCCATATCCATATGCCCCTGCAGTCAGCAGGAGCAGAAGTGCGATCACTGCGATCATCACTTTTTTGCGCATTGCCATATTTTCCCCTTTCTTCCTTCTGATTTTTTTACATCAAAACCATATTTCGTATCAAGACTGTGCCTCTTAACCAAAACAACAACCGCCCGACACAAAAAGATCATGTCGGGCAGTATTATACACTCTTATTCTTTTATCTTTGTAAATCCTATTCTCATCCAAAAACAAGATCTGCTTGCCCATGCATCGTCAGGATCATTCCCCTTACTTATGCATTTGCCAGAAGTTTTTCCACACTTGTGAGTTTTACACACAGTACAAATACCTGTGCTGCTTTTTCCAGTTCTTCCAGTGTCGGGAAGCTCGGTGCGATACGGATGTTGGAATCTTTCGGGTCTTTTCCATATGGATAAGTCGCACCTGCGCCAGTCATCACAACACCTGCTTCTTTCGCTTTTGCAACGATCGCTTTCGCACATCCTTCCATCGCATCGAAGGAGATAAAGTATCCGCCATGTGGTTTCGTCCAATCGCCGATTCCCAGACCGCCAAGTTCTCTGTCAAGAGTTTCAAGTACCATCTCAAATTTCGGGCGGATGACATCTGCGTGTTTTCTCATGTGTGCATGAAGTCCTTCCAGATCTTTGAAAAATCTTACATGACGAAGCTGGTTCAGTTTGTCATGGCCGATCGTCTGGATCTGCATATAGCTGCGGAAGTCTTCCAAGTTTGCCTTGGATGCTGCCACTGCTGCGATACCGGAGCCAGGGAAGCTGACCTTGGAAGTAGAAGTAAATTTATATACGATATCTGCGTTTCCAGCTTTCGCACATTCCCTAAGGATCTCCACAAGGAAATCCTGATTATCATCATACAGATGATGGATGCTGTACGCATTGTCCCAATAGATGCGGAAATCCGGTGCTGCTGGTTTCAGTCTTGCAAAACGCTCTACAGTCTCTTTGGAATATGTGTAGCCCTGTGGGTTGGAGTATTTCGGTACACACCAGATACCTTTGATAGCAGCATCCTCGCTCACAAGTTTCTCAACCATATCCATATCCGGTCCCTGTGGTGTCATCGGCACGTTGATCATCTCAATACCAAAGAACTCTGTGATCTTAAAGTGGCGGTCATATCCCGGTACCGGACAGAGGAATTTTACTTTGTCCAGTTTGCACCATGGAGTATTTCCCATAACGCCGTGAGTCATAGAACGCGCAATGCTGTCAAACATAACGTTCAGACTGGAGTTTCCATAGATAATGATGTGTTCCGGATCTACCTCTGACATTTCGCCAAGGAGACGCTTCGCTTCTGGAATACCGTCGATCACTCCATAGTTACGGCAGTCCACGCCTGTCTCACATTTCAGATCAGACTCACTGTTCAGTACGTTCATCAATTCCATAGAGAGGTCTAACTGTTCTGCGGACGGTTTTCCACGTGACATATCAAGGGCAAGACCCTGCGCTTTAATTTCTGCGTATTCTTTATCCAACTGCTCTTTTAATACCAGCAGTTCTTCTCTGCTCATCTCGCTATATTTCTTCATAATAAAATCTTCCTCCTTGTGCGGCATTGGAAATCACGTCTTTCCGCAAACAGCAATCATTTGTATTTCCCTCGCCAACATTTTAATGCTTGTTACATTTTAGTATGGTAAAGCACCAATTGTCAAGTCTTTTCCGATATTTATACAAATATGATACATTAAAAAAATATCCTCTCCATCCTCAAAAGGTTGCCAAGGCGCAAAAGAACTCTCCCAAAGTGCTTGCCAGAAACCGCTTTTTCCACTATACTTTAGAAGTAATATTGCGTAAATCACAGCAAAAATAAGTGCGCATAATTTACACGCATGATCCAAAATGCATTGTTTTAAATACACTACTATTATTCAGGAGGAATTTTTTTAATGTGGATTGCAGATGGTTGGAAAGAATATGAAGTGATCGATACATCCTGCGGAGAAAAACTGGAACGCTGGGGAGACTACCTCTTAGTGCGTCCGGACCCTCAGGTGATCTGGGATACCCCAAAGACAAACAAAGGCTGGAAACACATGAACGGCCATTATCACAGAAGCAAAAAAGGCGGCGGAGAATGGGAATTCTTTGATCTGCCGGAACAGTGGGACATCCACTATAAGGATCTCACCTTCCACTTAAAGCCTTTCAGCTTCAAGCACACAGGTCTCTTCCCGGAGCAGGCGACAAACTGGGATTGGTTTGGAAATAAGATCCGAAATGCAGGCCGCCCGGTCAAAGTGCTCAATCTCTTTGCCTACACAGGCGGTGCAACTCTCGCCGCTGCCGCTGCCGGTGCATCCGTCACTCACGTAGATGCGTCCAAGGGAATGGTCACCTGGGCAAAAGAAAATGCTGTCGCTTCCGGACTTGGCAACGCACCGATCCGCTGGCTGGTGGATGACTGTGTGAAATTCGTAGAGCGTGAGATCCGCAGAGGAAATCACTATGATGCGATCATTATGGACCCGCCTTCCTACGGACGTGGACCAAAAGGAGAGATCTGGAAGATCGAGGACTGTATCCACGATCTGATCAAGCTGTGCACCAAGATCCTCAGCGACGATCCTTTATTTTTCCTGATCAACTCCTACACAACAGGACTTGCACCTGCCGTTTTAACTTATATGCTCTCCACAGAGCTCAAGAAGTTCAACGGACATGTGGACTCTCAGGAGATCGGACTTCCAGTAAGTTCCAACGGACTTGTTCTTCCATGCGGTGCATCCGGAAGATGGGAATCCAAATAATATTTGCTTAACAGCGTCAGACTAAACAGAGGAAAATCATCAAAATAATGAATGGACTCAATTTAAAACACGAAGCCAAGCGTTATGGCTGCGCCTGTATCGCAGCCGTGATCATGGCCTTAAACATCAAAACTTTTGTGCGCGCAGGAGGTCTTTTCCCGGGTGGATTTACAGGACTCACCCTGCTGCTGCAAAATATTTTTCAGACTTTCTTAGGAATCGCCGTTCCCTACACACTCATCAACGTGTTGCTGAACTCCTTTCCTGTGTTCATCGGTCTGAAATTCATTGGAAAGAAATTTACATTCAGCTCCTGCTGCGTGATCTTTCTATCCAGTTTCCTCACAGATATCATCCCTGCACAGCCGATCACCTACGACACTCTGTTGATCAGTATCTTCGGCGGACTTATCAATGGTCTGTGCATCAGCCTTTGCCTGATCGGAAATACCAGCTCCGGCGGAACGGACTTTATCGCCATCTATTTTTCCGAGAAAAACGGCCGTGATATCTGGAATTATATTTTGTGCGGAAACGCAGTGATCCTATTGATCGCCGGATTGTTATTTGGCTGGGACAGAGCATTGTACTCTATCATCTTCCAGTTTACTTCCACGCAGGTCATACAGATGCTTCATCAGCGTTACAAAAAGCATACGCTTTTTATCATTACCAAAGAGCCTGCCGAAGTTTATGAGGAGATCTTCCGGCTAACGCATCACACGGCTACCCGCTTTGAGGGAACCGGATGCTACACAGACGAAAAGACTAGCATGATCTACTCCGTTGTTTCCACGGAGGAAGCCAAATTTCTGGTCAAAAAAGTACACGAGATCGACCCGAAAGCCTTCGTCAATATCATCAAGACAGACTATATCAACGGAAGGTTTTACCAGAAAACAGATTACTGATCGCGTCAGGCTCACCACGCAAAGGACTTCTTTGTAATTTAAACAAGAAGCTCCGACTCCTATAAGTCTGAGCAGTTCACAAAGCTTTATATTTTTAGATACGTAAAAACAGGGAGTATTCACGAAAACGAATACTCCCTGTTTCTTTTCAAGATTCCTATTATTTCATATCATATCTATCGCAGAAATTAATCTCTGCTTTTTATCACTGCTCTTATTTATTTTTCTTCTTCAAAGATGCAAATACGGACTGAATAACGATGAAGAAGCAAAGCAGTACAGAAAGGATGATCCTGGTCCACCAGCTTGACAAGGTTCCCTGTGTGGTGATCAAGCTAGAGATCGTACCTTTGATCAATACACCGAACAACGTTCCGATCGGAGTTCCAACACCACCGGAGAGAAGAGTTCCGCCGATGACCGCTGAAGAGATCGCATCCATCTCAAGACCTTTTGCCTGCTCTACGAATCCGGCACAGCTGTTCAGGCAGAATAAGAATCCACCCAGACCAGCAAGGAAACCATCCAGAACATACGCCTGAAAGATTGTCTTCTTTACGTTCAGACCCATCATTAATGCACTCTGTCTATTTCCACCGATCGCATACAGCTTACGTCCAAATTTACGATATTTCAGAAGAACTGCGATGATCACAACTACGATCAGAGCGACTACAACGGTTGGCGGTATGTATGCCGGGATAAATTTCCCTTTCTTGCTTGTTGAACCAAAAGGCATATAGAAACGATATGTAGCCCATTTCAAAAACAGTTCATTTTTGATGGAGATCATATCTGTGCTGATGATCGCTGTCAGACCACGTCCGAAGAACATACCTGCCAGAGTTACGATAAATGGCTGGATATCCAGATAAGCAACCAGAAATCCCTGAACCACACCAAAAGCTACGCCGATCAAAAGCGCGATCAAAACTGCCACATAGGTGTTGACTCCCTTATTTTCCATCAGATCCGCCAGTACCATACATACCAGCGCGGTCACAGAACCTACAGAGATATCAATACCGCCGGTGATCATTACGATCGTAAGTCCGCAGGCAATGACCAAAAGTCCTGCGTTTGATACAAACAGGTTCAGAAACATCTGTGGTTTCGCAAATCCTTTATCATAAAAAACGATCATACCTATGATATACATTACAAAGAATAATGCGATCGTTATCAGAAGCAGGAAGCTGTTTCCTGTCATTTTCTTTTTCTGCATTCCATTCGCTTTCATTACTTCTGACCTCCTTCTGCTGCCACGCCTTTTTTCGCTTTCAAGCCAGCAATGTATTTTTTGAATACGTCACTTTGCAGTGTAACGATAATAACGACCACGATCGCCTTGTAAACAGGAAGCTGGTCAGCCTTTACGTTCATCGCATAGAGTGTCGTAGTCAGAGCCTGGATCGTATAAGCTCCGATCACAGAACCGATCAGGCTGAACTTACCGCCGCCCAGGAAGTTTCCGCCGAGTGCGACTGCAAGGATCGCATCCATTTCCAAGTTTAATCCAATGTTGTTGGCATCTGCGGAATAGATACGGCTGGAAGCTACGATGCCTGCGATACCTGCCAGAACACCGCAGATCACATAAGTCAGGAATTTGATCATCGTGGAGTTTAAACCAACCAGTCTGGCTGCTTTTCCATTAATACCAACACTCTCAATATAAAGTCCAAGAGCAGTCTTTTTGAGGATCAAATTTACAATGATAACAGCGATCACCGCGAAGAATACTGGTGTCGGGATCGGGCATTTTCCGATATAAGCGCCTGCCATTTTATAAGAATCCACACGGATATATGTGATCTGTCCGTTTGTGATAAGCTGTGCGATACCTCGTCCTGCTGTATACAAAATCAAAGTCGCAACCATCGGCTGGATGTTTAGTTTCGCAACCAAAAATCCATTGAACGCACCGCACAGTGCAGAAGCAAGAAGCGCTACGACCACTGCAAGGATCATTGGATTTTGAAGTTCTGTGACAGAAACCTCTCCGCCGGAAAGTATCTGACAGCACACAGCTGCTGCCACCGCCATGATCGCGCCGACACTGATATCCTGTCCGCCGGATGCTGCTGTCACCAGCGTCATACCGATCGCAAGGATCACCAGCTCCGAAGCACGGTTTATTACGTCAATGATATAACCATACAAAACACCATTTCGGATGGATACACTAAAGAAGTCCGGTGTCTTGATCACATTCAGTAAAAGTACAGCGATCAGGCACACGATAGGCAGAAACAGACGCGCACTTGTTATTTTCTTTAATTTGCTCTTATTCATTCTTATCGTCACCTCCAGCGATTGCTTTCATGATTCCGCTCTGGGAAAGTTCATGTTCCTCGAGCTCTCCTACCTTCTGGCCATCACGAAGGACCGCCATACGGGAACAGGTACGGAGCATCTCCTCAACCTCAGAGGAGATAAATGTAACTGCCTTTCCCTGATCTGCAAGGTCAAGGACTAACTTCTGGATCTCAGTCTTCGTACCAATGTCGATTCCTCGTGTCGGCTCATCCAAGATCAGATAATCCGGGTTTGTGAGCAGCCATCTGCCAAGGATCACCTTCTGCTGGTTACCGCCGGAAAGACTCTTGATCGGTGTTTCGCGGCTGGCAGTCTTGATCTGAAGCAGATCGATGTATTTATCTGCCGCTTCCTCCATCTCTTTTTTGCTCAGAGGATGGAACATTCCCTTTTTCGCCTGAAGTGCGATGATGATATTTTCTCTTACAGAAAGGTCTGCGATGATACCCTCTGCTTTTCTGTCCTCAGGAAGATATGCCATACCAAGCTTCATCGCATCCAAAGGACTGTTGATCTTTACTTCTTTTCCGTTCACTTTCAAAGTTCCAGTCTCAGCCTTATCTGCACCATAGATCGCGCGCACCATCTCAGAACGTCCAGAACCTAAAAGTCCTGTCAGGCCGATAACTTCGCCTTTGTTGACAGTGAGATCAAACGGTTTGATCGTTCCCTTATGAGAGATTCCTTTTGCTTCAATGACTGGCTGCATATCATGGACTTTCTTATCCTTATGCTCGCCTTTGATATCTGCAAGGTCGTCGAAATCTTTTCCCATCATCTTGGCAACCAGCATGACACGCGGAAGATCTTTCGTCTCATATTCTCCTACCAGCTCTCCATTTCGAAGAACTGTGATCCTGTCGCAGACAGCATAAACCTGCTCCAAAAAGTGTGTGACAAAGATGATGCCTACTCCTTCATCACGCAGTCTGCGCATCAGTACAAACAATTTCTCCACCTCATCGTCATCCAGAGAAGATGTCGGCTCATCGAGGATCAAAACACGGCATTTCATATCCACTGCACGTGCGATCGCGATCATCTGCTGGATCGCAAGAGAGCACTCCTCCAGCATCTGTGTTGGCGGCACATGAATGTCCAGGCTCTCGAGAAGTTTTCCTGAACGCTCATTCATCTGCTTCCAATCGATCATCCCCATTCTTCTCGGTTCACGTCCGATAAAAAGGTTTTCTGCAACTGTCAGATTCGGGCAAAGGTTAACCTCCTGATACACGGTGCTGATACCGTTTGCCTGCGCTTCCTGCGGAGAATGATTGATGATCGCGGTGCTTGTTCCCTCCATATAGATCTCGCCGCTCTCAAACTCATGTACTCCGGTCAATACCTTGATCAGCGTAGATTTCCCTGCACCGTTCTCACCCATCAGTGCGTGGATCTCACCTTTTCGAAGGGTAAAGTCCACATGGGAAAGGGCACGGACTCCTGTAAAGTTTTTTGTAATATCACGCATTTTTAGCACTACATTTTGTTCCATATTCTTTCCACCCGCTTTCTAAAGTGATCTTTCCCTTATTCACTGAAATCCAATACCTTTGTCAATCACCAGGGACTGTTCCAAAAATCCAGCATCTTTTATTTCAGGAAAGTGGTTATATGATCATGTTTTATACATACAAGAAGCGTGATCCATAAATCCGGATTTTCCGAATTATGAACCACGCTCCGGACTCATTTTAATTTAGAGTTTTAAAGGTTACAGAAATTAGTATGCACGTCCGTCAAGGATTTCCTGTGTGATCTGTGTAACTGCACATTCAACTTCTTCGTCAAGGCTGTTTACAGCTACAACTTTGTCTACTGTATCGTCTGCTGCAAAGATTTCTTCTGTTACATAGTTCAGTTTCTGAACTTCTTCGCCAGCTTCCAGAGCTTTGATCAGTTCTTCTGCACGTGGTCCGTGTAATGGGTTACACTCAACGTCACAAGCGATCTTTCCAGCTAATGTATCTGTTAAGCCTGCGTTTGTTGTATCGAAGGAGATAACCATGATCTCACCGTTCATGATATCAGAACCTACTGTCTTACCAGCAGCTTCGATCGCGTCGATCGCACCGAATGCTTCATTGTCGTTCTCACAGTAAACAACGTTGATGTTGTCATACTGTTTCAGCATGGATTCCATAACTTCCTGTCCTTTTGCCTGTGTAAATTCACCAGACTGCTGTGCAAGTAAGTTCCATCCATATTTCTCAACGCCTTCTTCAAGACCTTTAGAACGTCCGATCTGAGCAGTTGAACCGATAGTTCCCTGGATGTCAACGATGTTGATATCTTCTGCTGCGATCTCTTTTGCTGTTGCATATGCATTCAGCCATTCAGCAGCTTTTCTTCCTTCGTGTAAGGAGTCAGTTCCGATCCATGTTGTGTATAAGCTGTCGTCAGATACGTCAACCATACGGTCTACGATGATCACTGGGATGTCAGCATCTTTTGCTTCCTGAAGTACAGTATCCCATCCGGTTTCTGTTACAGGAGCCAGAAGAATATAATCAACTTCCTGCTGAATGAAGTTACGGATTGCTGTCAACTGATTTTCCTGTTTCTGCTGTGCATCGTCAAAGATCAGCTCATATCCATTTTCTTCACTGAATGTAGATTTCATGGATTCTGTGTTTGCTGTACGCCAGTCAGATTCAGCACCTACCTGAGAAAAGCCAACGGTGATGGTATCTTCTGCTGCCATAGCAGGAACCACGCTCATACCACATACCATAGCTGCTGTTAATAAAGCTGACACGATTTTTTTCTTCATTTTGAATTCCTCCCAATTCATTTAAGATGTCTTTATTATAGTTAATTTTCAGAGAAATTCCATAGAAAATCTTCCGCAGAAAGTTTATTCTTCTATCATATTTTGTTCACAATTCATTCAAAGTTTGTTTTTTTATTTCAAAAGTTAATTTTTTTATTTCCCTGTTTCATTTTTTCCCGGATCTGCTTTGCGAGGTAAACTTCCATCACCGTTCCCTCGCCTTCCACAGAGGAGATCGTCAATCCGTATCCCGGCCCATAATATAATTTAAGTCTTTCGGAAACTGCCGCAAGGCCAAAGCCAGCCCGCTCACCTGTCCGGATAGATTCCTGCACCTCATGGAGCCTCTGCGGAGTCATTCCCTGCCCGTTATCCGACACACGAAACATCATATCCTCGCCCAGATCAAATCCTTCGATCAGGATCTTGCCTTTTCCGCGTTTGTTCTTGATCCCATGGTAAAGCGCGTTCTCTGCCAACGGCTGTAAAGTGAGCTTCGGCACCAGAACCTTGTCCAGCTTTTCCGGGATCTTGATCTCGAACTCCAGGATATCTCGGTATCTGGACTGCTGGATCTCCAAGTAGCTTAGTGTATGGCGTTTCTCCTCAGACAACGGGATGATATCTTTTCCTTTGGAAAGGGAAGTACGGAAAAAGACCGACAGACTTGTGATCATGTCCACCGCATCCTGCTCCATCCCACCTTCCACCAGCCACACGATCGTATCCAGTGTATTGTAGAGAAAATGTGGATTGACCTGTGCCTGAAGGAGCTGCAGTTCTGTCAGATGCTGTGCATCCTGTTCCCTGCGTACATTTTCCAGAAGCCCTTCGATCCTTCCTGCCATCTTTCGAGTCCCCGCATCTAATTCCTGAATCTCAATGCAATCAGCCGGGACCTTTATGATATCATTATATTCTCCCTTTCCTACTTTCTTTATATTATGAAGTATCTCGGAGATTGGCTGTGTGATGCTATAGGTCAAACGGAAAGAACGATTCATCAAAGTGACCATAAAGATCAAAATGACCGCACACATCGTCATGATCGTTAAGCGAACACTTCCTGCAAGCTGGGATTCCACCTGCACAAGCTGCATCGCTTCCTGGTAGATATAGTTCTGCATCTCCTTTTCAAATAACTTAGTCAGGATCTCGGTATTGTTTTCCACAAATTCTTGCCTCTGATCATAATCCTTGATCTCTACGAGCTGGTTCATCCGTCTCTGAAGGTTTTCCAGATAGTTGGTCAGATATTTCAAAGAGCGAAGACTCTCTTTCTTGGTCGTTGTCGTTTTTAAACGTTCTACGGTCTCGATCGCCTTGCTCACCTGCGCAGAAGGAAGTTCATCTTTACCTTTCCTGCCGATCGTGACATAGTAGATATCCCGATCCACTTCCGCCTTAAAGCTCATATCATTGTTGGAATTGCGGTAGTTTGCATTGTATTCACTGCTCACTGCAAGGTTATTGGACAATTGATTATACTTGTTCGTGTAATGCCAGAAGACTACAAGGAGCACAATGATCAAAACCGCCATCGGGATCATCGTGCTTAAAAGTATCCCTTTCATCTTCGTCTCCAGCTTTTCCTGCTTCTCCCTCATGAATCAGATTCCCCTCTCGCTTTGCGGTATTCGCTCGGTGTCATCCCCTGCGTTTTCTTAAAAAGATAGCTGAAATAATGCGCATCTTTGTACCCAATCTCCCCTGCGATCTCGTTGGAACGTTTCGATGTACAGCGCAGAAGTTCCTTCGCACGACTCATGCGCATACTCGTCAAATACTCAATAAAGGTCTGTCCCATATTCTGGCTGAACAGCGCACTGAAATGATTGGCACTGACGAGTGCCACCTGCGCCACTTTGTTCAGAGAGATTTCCTCATCCATATAGTGATCATCAATAAATTTCACGGCCTGCTTAAGCACACTGTGATTTTGACTGCCCGCATTTTCATCTCGTATCTCAATGGCTTTCTTCAAAAGTTTCTCACAATAGCTGATGGATGCCTCCGTAGATTTACCAGTCTGTTCGATCACTTCCTCAGTCTCCTCTTTGGAAAATTCAGAGTCATCATATCCCATTTTTTTCAGGAAAGACAGCACCGAAAAACGCACATTCAGCACTACATAATTTCGAAACACCAAAGATCCCATCGGTTCCTGTCCGATCGCGTAAAAATAATCTTTTAAAAAGCTTTCCACCTCGTCCGCTAGTCCGCTGCTCAAAAATTTCTGCAAAATGGCTGGATCAAGGGCATTTACATTTACACTTTTTAAATATACATTTTCCCCTTTGGAAGTTTCCTCTGAAGCTTCCCCAGACCCTTCTTTCACTTCCTCAAGCATATGATAGTAGAGAACATTTCCATCATAAAGATAGCGGAAGCCATATGCTCTGACCGCAGTTCGATAGCTTTGTCTGATCTGACTGAGGCGATCGGCCTCCTCGCCTGCTGCGATAAACCAGCTAGTATCTTTGCCTGCTTTTTCCATGATCTCGCAGAGTGCATCCATACATTCTCTGGTATTTTCCCGAATCGTATCGCGCTGTCCTTTGACAAGGATCGCGTAGCTAAATACCTGATGGCGGAACAGTATCGCAAACGGATGGTTCAAAAAATAATTTGCGATCTTCCTCTGTACATCTGCTTCCCATTCAGAGTACCCTTCCGCCAAATTTCCGCTCCCGTCAAGGGTATCCGGCGTAAAGATGAGAACATTGTAGGCCTCCGCCACAATATCTAAATTCAGCTTATCTGCTCTCTGATAGATTTCTTCCAGATCTGAATCCGAGCGCACCAAAGATTCAAAAAAATCTCGGCTCGCATTTTTCTCATATTCCTGCATCTCCAAGCGAAATTTCTCATAATATTCTTTCTGCATCTTCTCATGTTCATAGCGCTCGTGGATCTCTTTTAAGCGCTCGATAAATGCATTTTTGGTGATCGGTTTCAAAAGATAATCTTCTACGCCAATGCTGATCGCCTGTTTTGCATAATTAAAGTCATCATATCCACTCAAGATCACGACCTTCAGATCCGGCAGTTCTTTCTTTGCCAGCTTGGACAGCGTAAGCCCATCCATAAACGGCATTTTTATATCTGTGATCAAAAGATCCGGTCTGCTCTTTAAGATCAGTGGCAATGCCATTTCTCCATCAGATGCCTCACCTACAAGTTCAAATCCATATTGCTCCCAGGGAATCATACGTTTGATGGTTTCCCTCACTACCACTTCATCCTCGACCAAAAAAGTTTTCAGCATTTTTTTCCTCCCGCGTTTTACTGATTTCCTTTTCACATCTCCCATTACTATAAATATTCTAACATAACTCTAATACATGTTGCATTGTCCGGCAAGTTATTTTCCAAAACAAAAGAGCTTTTCATCCAACATTTTTGTCAGACAAAAAGCTCTCTTTTATGGCTTAAATTTGGGTTCACTTAAATAATTCTTCTGCTTTTGGCTTCCAGTTTTGTGCATATGCATCACATTTTGCACACAGATGCTCTGCAGATTCTGGTGATTCTAAGTCTGTAGATATCGCACCCGTCTCCGCTACTATCTTTCGCAGTTTTTCCGGATTTTCTAGCATCGGACATGGGCGGAGCATGTTTTCGTTGAACGGCTGTCCGTCATGATACGCCATAAAGATCGGACTTTTCAGCACCTCCAGCAGTGTACACTCATGAATGTTGGCGTTAGAATAATGGATAAACACACAAGGATCTGCATCACCGTTTGCATTGATATGCAGATAGCGTCTTCCCCCTGCGATACATCCACCGACATACTGTGCATCATTCTGGAAATCCATACTAAAGATCGGTTTTGTAGAACGGTACTCTCTGATCTTATGGTACATGATCTCACGCTGCTGCGGATTTGGAAGCAGCTCTACTGCTGCTGCATTTCCAGTCGGCATATAATGGAAAAACCAGATGAACAGTGCACCGCAGTCAATGATCTTGTCAAAATACTCCTCACTGCTGACGCTGTCCACATTGGCAGAAGTATAGCAGGTCGAGATACCAAACGGAAGTTTATAAGATCTCAAAAGTTCCATCGCATGCATAACTTTCTGATAGACACCATCTCCGCGGCGACCGTCATTGGCCTTCTCAGAGCCTTCCAGACTGATCGCCGGCACAAAGTTCTTCACACGCAACATCTCCTGGCAGAATTCTTCATCGATCAGTGTTCCATTTGTGAAGGAAAGGAATTCGCAATCCGGATATTTCTCACAGATACGGATCAGGTCTTTTTTGCGCACCAAAGGTTCGCCGCCTGTGTATATGTACATATACGTTCCAAGTTTTCTTCCCTGTTCTATGATCGAGCAGATCGTGTCAAAATCGAGATTCAATTTATGGCCATATTCTGCTGCCCAGCATCCAGTGCAGTGCAGATTACAGGCACTTGTCGGGTCCAGCAAGATCGCCCACGGAACATTGCAGTTGTTTTTGTGCGCAGATTCTTCCTGTGTTGCACTTCCTTTCAGACTGGCATTGATGACAAAGTTTGTAAAAAATGTCTGGCGCACACCTGGATCCAGATCATAAATCTTTAGCATAAGCTGATACCAATTGCTCTCTTTGTCATGAACAACCTCTCTGATCGCTTTTCTTTGGCTTTCATACCATCCATCCGGCACGACCTTATCCACCAGTTCCATCAGTTTCGGTATATTTTCCTCCGGATCTTTTTCCAGATAGCCCAGCCCTGTTTTTATTGCAGCTGTCAGTGCAGCCTGTTTTGCTTTGTCCATAAGCTTCATGTTCTCGTTCCTCCTTGTTGTAATTTTTATCACTCTATATATTGTATTTAGAAATTTCCAAAACTTACCTCTCAATAGTTCTATCATTATAGCTATCGCTTTTTTAATGATAAATAGGCAAAAAAATGCCTGTGTCCAAAAATTAGACACAGGCCACATTTTGTCCAACAGATTTTCTAAGATCTGTTTAAGATTTCATTTAGCTCCGGATGACGTTCAAGTAATTGAGCTGTTTTTTTCATTTCCTCTCCCAGATCATATTCCAGGTTGTGCTCCAGCCAGTCGATCAGCACTCCGATGAACAGGCACTTATAATATTTGACCAAAATTTGGATTTCCTCTTGATCCAAATGAAATTCACAGGAGTTTTTGTCAAAATATTCTGTGATGATGTACACGACAACTTCATTCAGATAATGAAGAAAGGTATCCCGTTTCACGGAGCGATACATATTGAGCATCAGCTTTCGATTATCTTTCACCAGCTCTACGATCTCTTCCATACATTCCAGGATCGAGTTCTGCTCCTGCGGTGCTTCTAAGATCTCATCCCACTTTTTCTTCAGTGTAAACTCTACCACATCCGGAATATCCCGAAAATGATAATAAAATGTATTTCTGTTAACCCCACATCTCTCCACGATATCTTTAACCGTTATCTTGGACATCGGCTTTTCTTCCAGCAATTCCCT
>CAZSTD010000030.1:0-19066 GCA_964609645.1 uncultured Blautia sp. | reverse complement strand
TATCTACTGGACTTGTAGCGATTTTCTTTTTCTTAAACTGTCAAAGACAGGATTACATATTCGAAGTCAATCATATACAGAAACACTTCTCATTCATTACATTAATATCTCGCCCTATCTGGATCCAGCATCACGCACTAAAACGCGCAAAACATTTTAACCTGAATATTTTTCCGATCTTATCATATACATTAATGAATTTAGAATTAACGGAGGACTTACTTTGTCCGGATATCGGCGTTTCATCGCATATGTATATGAATATCAAAAAGGAAAAAAAAGCAGCAACTGTGGTTTTATCAAGGTGGAAGTAAAAAATGAAAACTGTTCCATAGAAGTACATCTTCACTGTCCCGGACTTGTCAAAGATATTCCTTGTCAGATTTACGGCTTTGTGCGCAAAGATGGCTTGATGAATGGGATCCTTCTGGAAACCTGCGAGACAGAACCCGAAGTGATCGAATGCCAGATTGAGACAAACGCATTAAATATGAATGGATCTGGGATTTCCCTTGGAAAAATGGGCGGAATGATCCTCACCACTCAGGCAGGAGGATTCTTCGGGACCGAATGGGATGACCAACCGATCCGTCCCGATAACTTCCGTGAACTGAAAGAACAGATTCCCTATACGATCCCAAATACCAAACCACAAGACACTGTGCAGATAAATGATACACATATAGATAATAAAATTGAAAATAACACAGACAGCAGCGACTCATTTGTAGAGAGCAGTCTTACAAGCAATACGGAAAATGATACCAATAATGTCATCTCAGACATGAACAACAAGAGTATAGAAGGTGCAGATAACCGCATAAACACAGACACCGAAAGCATAGAGAATGTAGATGATCAAAAACTATCCCCTGATCTCACCACTACTTCCCAAGAAATCCCTGCTGCCCCACCGCCACCTATTTCTACGAAACCGCTTAGCCCTCCACCTCACGCTCCTGGCAAACCACTTAACCCACCTCCTCCACCTGCAAAGCCAGTGACTCCTCCTCCGCCGCCCTTTGAAGCATTTTCTCCATTTACCGATGGTGAACTGATCACTGCGTGGAAAATACACACTAATGACCTTAGATTTTTTCCAAGACAATACAATTCTCTGCGCAGCAATCGTTTTATCCAATACGGCCACTATAACTTCGGGCATCTGCTTTTAGGACAAAGAAACGATGGGCAATATATCCTCGGAGTCCCCGGAGGCTACAATCAGCAGGAACGCTTTATGGCAAATATGTTCGGCTTCCCCTATTTTAAAGAGAGCCACTACATCGAGTTGCCCAGAGCCAGAGGAGGCTACTGGTACATGTTAATCAATGCCCCTGATCTTAACCAATGAGATACTCTCCTGCAAGATTTTTTGAAACTTTTTTAGTTCATCCAGCGTATAGCTTTCAAATCCAGGCTGAAGGACTCCATCCGAGTCCTTATAAGCCTGCAGATAATATTCTTTCGCACCCTTGATCCATTTCCCGATCTCAATAAAATCTTTTTCCGTGTGAAGTTGGCGCACCACAGTTGTCCGAAATTCATAGTCCAGCGTTCCATGCAGCAGAAAATCTACTGTCTCACACACGCTGTCCATATCAAGTCTATCCGCAGCTATTCCGGTCAGCATCGGATAATTTTCAGGACACGCCTTGATATCCATCGCAACCTTATCTATCAAACCTTCCCTTGCAAGTCTTTTCACCACCTGCGGTCTGGAACCATTTGTATCCAGTTTGATCTCGTATCCCAAGTCTTTGATCTTTATAAGAAAATCTATCAAGCCATCTGCCAGCGTAGGTTCTCCCCCGGAAATACACACTCCGTCCAAAATCCCCTTACGTTTTTTCAAAAATGCAAGGATTTCCTCCTGCTCATGATCTGGCTGCTCCTTTGGTGATACGACCAAAACTCCATTCTGACAAAAAGGACATCGAAAATTGCAGCCACCCAAAAAGATCGTACTTGCCACTCTCCCTGGATAGTCCAACAGTGTCGTTTTATTAAATCCACAAATCCTCATCTTCCATTCCTCCGTTCCAAAAAATCCCACTCTCATCTTTACAACCAAAATGTTTGATTTCCTTGCAGCGTTACAAACTTTCTTGCCAAAACTCTAAAAACACCTCAGCTTTTGCCATACATAAAATCACCATCAGGCAGTCTTTCCTGTAAAACAAAAAAGAGATCCGTCAAGCAGGACCTCTTTCATAAATTTCTTTATATTCTTTAGTTTAACTGATAAACATCTGCACTCTGGAGTCCAAATGCCAATGCACTTGCATGGTCATTAAAAAAAACATCTACGTGACCATAAGGAGTACCCAGGTCTTCTACCGTATACACGTTGCCATTGATCAACAGCTGTGTGCCAAATGGAACTCCCGCCATCGCTACAGTCCGCCCTGCAGTCGGAACTGTGCCGCTTGCTGTCAGATTCCCCGCCGTGCCACAGCACTGCGCACAGTTACAATATGCTGTCAGCGTAAAGTTTCCAAGATAGGTTCCCTGTCCCGAAGATGATGCTTCTGACTCAGTCTCAGAATCTACGCTTTCCTCATAATCCTCATAGGAATCTTCTTCGTGATCGGAAGCTTCATAGTCATCATAACCTTCGTCATAGTCGTCTTCTTCATAGGTATCATAAGTATCCTCAGCTTCGCTCTCATCATACACAGTCTCATCATTCTCCACATAAGTATCGTCCTGCGTATCACTTTCATCCCCATAAGAGTTTTCTGCCGCTTCGCGTGCAGCTCTCTCCTGCTCGGCCTGCTCCATCAACTGTGTGATCGCCCGATCCGCATAATTGATCTGAGCACTCAAAGCCGCCGCTTCCTCCTCGCTAGCACTGATCTGAGCTACATAATAGGAAATATTATCGCTGGTGCTCGCTGCCATCGCCTGCACTTCCTGCTGCATCTCAGCTCTCTGTACCAAAAGCCCTTCGATCGCTTCCTTCTCCTGCTGTGCAGATTCTTCCTTCTCTTTGATCATCTGCTGCAGATTCTCATATTTCTCTAGCATCTTTCTATCATACTGAGAAATCTTAGAAACATTCTCTGCATTGTTCAAAAACTCTGCCAGATCCTTGGAAGAAAGCAGTGTCTCAAGTGCACTTGCGCCACCATTTTCATACATATACTGGATGCGCAGCTTCATATCCTCATACTGCTTCTGTGCTGCTTTCTTCGCAGCTTTCAGTTCTTTTTTGATCTCTTTTAACTGGTTCTCTTTCTCGCCAGCCTGTATACTCAATTCAGAAATCGCATTTGTCAGCTCCTCATACTGTGCATTCAGATCTGACAAATAGTTCTCCAACTCCTGCTTCTTGCTCTCCAGGCTGCTGATATTTGCCTGCGCCTGTGCAAGTCCAGCCTGTGCTTCCTGTCTCTGAGCCTGCATATCTGCAATCTCACCTTCTGTCGCATATGCAGTTGTTCCCATTGCCAGTGTAAGCAATCCAGCCAGCAGTAATGAAAAAACTCTTTTCCTCATAAAATAATCACCCTTCATTTTATTCTGGGTGTAAGTATAACATACTCTGTAAAAAAATCAACACTTTTTCTTAATTTTTGTAACAACTCTGTAATAACTATAAAAATCTCCCGTAAGATCTATGCCACCAGCACTGCCTTCTACGGGAGATTTCCATTCTTATTTCCTATTTTTTATTACCTGTTTTTACCGAATATTCCTGTTCGCCTATTCCGCTGCTGCAACCGCTTCTTCCATCGGTTCTGCCGCCATCACTTCCTGATATTTATCAAGAATGATCGTCTGGATCCTGTCACGAGTTCCAGAATTGATCGGATGTGCAATATCACGATACTCTCCATCTGTAGCCTTGCGGCTTGGCATAGCGATAAATAACCCCTTTTCTCCTTCAATGACTTTAATATCATGCACTACAAACTCATCGTCAATTGTAATAGAAACAACTGCTTTCATTTTTCCTTCTTTTGCTACTTTTCTCACGCGCACATCAGTAATATTCATGATATGTCATTTGCTCCTTTCGATCTACCGAATCTATCCGGCTGTTTTTTGATAAATCCCGGTACGTCCCCACGTACCTTCTCCAAAACGATACCACCCCTGACATCTACAACATTACAGAGGATACCGCTCATTTTTCTCTACGACGATCTTAACTTCCCCCTCGCCGCAGTAGTACGAATTTGCACGGATAGTATCACGGCTCTCAACAATGCAATTCTCAATGTGCGTATTGTCGCCCAGATATACATTGTTTAAGATCACCGAATTCTTAATAACACAGTTATTTCCTACAAATACGTCTTTAAAAAGAACTGAATTCTCCACCGTACCATTGATAATGCATCCACTGGCCACAAGGCTGTTTTTCACCTGTGCGCCTGGATTGTATTTCGCCGGCGGCAGATCATCAATCTTTGTCTTGATAGTTGGTTCCTGCTTGAAGAAAAACTTCCGGATCTCCGGGTCCAGGAAAGCCATGTTTGTCTGATAGTAGGCTTCCGCTGTGGAAATGTTACTCCAATAAGTATCGATCTTATATCCGTAGATCCTCTTGAGGTTCTTATAACGGATCAGGATATCCTGCACGAAGTCATGTCTTCCCTCCTGCGCAGCTTTCTCGATCAGCTCGATCAGCTGTCGTCTGCGGATCACATAGATTCCTGTAGAGATCGTATTATAGGAAGAAACGATCGGTTTCTCCTCAAACTCCTCAATCCTGCAGTCCTCATTCATGCGCACAACGCCAAATCTCTCGATCTCCTCCTGATTTTTGCAGGTGGTGCACACTACTGTGATATCTGCACGCTTCGCGATATGATATTCAAGAACCTTATTGTAATCTAATTTATAAATGCAGTCCCCGGATGCGATCACCACATACGGCTCATGACTGTTTTTCAGGAACTGAAGATTCTGATAGATCGCATCCGCAGTTCCCTGATACCAAAGACTGTTCTCTTTCGTTATCGTCGGCGTAAACACAAAAAGTCCGCCCTGTTTTCTTCCGAAATCCCACCATTTGGATGAGCTCAAATGTTCATTCAAAGAACGCGCATTATACTGTGTCAGAACCGCAACCTTCTGGATATGAGAGCTCGCCATATTGCTCAAAGCAAAGTCAATACTTCTGTAACTTCCAGCGATCGGCATCGCCGCGATCGCTCTCTTATTGGATAACTCTCTCATACGGTTGTTATTACCGCCCGCCAAAATAATCCCTATCGCTCTCATGATCTGTCACCGTCCTTTGCTGCAATCACCTGTCCGCTGGCCAACTCGCCATTCGGATAATCCTCAAGAGTGGTCTTTCCTGATACTGCGGTATTTTTACCTATCTTTACATTGTTCGGAATAACCGTACGCTCACCCACTGTCGCAATGCCAAATCCATAAACAGCAGGTTTCACCACATTCGGAACTTCCTCGCCACATCCAATGACAACATGATCTCCGATCGTAACGTCCTCCGCAACGATCGCTTTATCCATCTGTACGTCCTCACCGACCACAGAATTGCGCATGATGATAGAGTCTCGGATCACGCTGCCCTTCCCGATCACAACATTCGGTCCGATCACAGAATTATGTACTTCTCCGTAGATCTCTGCACCCTCTCCGATCAGGCAGCGGTCTGTGACTGCATCTGCAGAAATATACTGCGGCGGAATGATATCACCTTTGGTATAGATTTTCCAGAATTCTTCATACAGATTAAATTCCGGTATAATATCGATCAGCTCCATATTGGCTTCCCAGTAAGAGCCAAGTGTTCCTACATCTTTCCAATATCCATTGTATTCATAAGCAAAAAGTCTCTCACCTTTTTCCTTACAGTACGGAAGGATATGCTTACCAAAGTCACAGCCATTTTGATCCTTCAAAGTGATCAGTGCCTCACGCAGTGCTGGCCAGCTAAAGATATAAATACCCATAGATGCCAGATTACTGCTCGGGTGTTCCGGCTTTTCTTCAAACTCCGTGATCCTTCCCATTTCATCTGTCACCATAATACCGAAGCGGCTCGCCTCTTCGATCGGGACAGGCATACAAGCGATGGTAACGTCTGCCTTATTTGCCTTGTGAAAATCAAGCATTACCTCATAATCCATCTTATAGATATGGTCGCCAGACAAGATCAGGACGTAGTCCGGATCATACTGTTCTATATAATCCATATTTTGGAAGATCGCGTTGGCCGTTCCTGTATACCACTCACTGCTTGTACTTTTTTCGTAAGGCGGCAGTACCGTCACACCACCTTCGTTTCTGTCGAGATCCCACGGAATACCAATACCGATGTGTGTGTTCAGCCGAAGCGGCTGATACTGTGTCAGTACGCCCACTGTATCGATACCCGAGTTAATGCAGTTGCTTAAGGGGAAGTCTATGATACGGTATTTCCCGCCAAAAGAAACTGCCGGTTTTGCTACTTTTTCTGTCAGTACACCCAGCCTGCTGCCCTGGCCGCCAGCTAGAAGCATGGCTATCATTTCTTTCTTAATCATGCAATCACCTCTTGTAAGTTATGATTGCTTCATTATAGCACACTTTGCCTTGTTCGTGAACATTATTTACAATTTTTCTTCTTATTTTTTAGTTTTTTTAGAATTATTGCATACGTTATTTTTCATGTTACTGTATTATCCATCTTCAATATTATGCATTTTTCCTATATATTTCGATTTTTTTTGTGTTTTTTTGCCATATCGCAAGGAAGGTTCTTTTAAGAAAGACTTTTCATTTTACAGTGCGAGAGGTATAATGTAACAAAAGTTATCATTCGAATAACTTTTACACTTATCAAAACATTTTTTAAGGAGATCATTGAATGTATCAGATAGATTTTCATAAACCGCTTCATGTCCACTTCATCGGCATCGGCGGAATCAGCATGAGCGGCCTGGCAGAGATCCTTCTCGGAGAGAACTTTGTCATCTCCGGTTCTGACGCCAAAGAAAGCCCTCTCACCAAATCACTAGAGAACAAAGGTGCGAAGATTTATTACGGACAGCGCGCCTCCAACATCAGCAACGAAGTAGAAGTCGTTGTCTATACGGCTGCCATCCATCCGGATAACCCGGAATATGCCTGCGCTGTGCAAAAAGGTATTCCAATGCTCACCCGCGCAGAGCTCCTCGGACAGATCATGCGTAATTACGAGACATCGATCGCAATTTCCGGAACGCATGGCAAGACAACCACGACCTCTATGGTCTCTCATATTCTCCTTGCAGGAGAATGCGATCCGACGATCAGCGTCGGCGGGATCCTTCCGGCGATCGGAGGCAACATCCGCGTAGGAGAATCTGAAACCTTCGTCACAGAAGCCTGCGAATATACAAACAGCTTTTTGAGCTTTTTCCCGAAGATCAGCATCATCCTCAACATTGACGCAGATCATCTGGACTTTTTCAAGGATATCGATGACATTCGCCATTCTTTCCGCCGTTTTGCACAGATCCTTCCGGCAGACGGAACACTGATCATCAACGCTGACACGCCTCACTATGAGGACATCATCCGCGATCTTCCGTGCAAAGTGATCACCTACGGTCTGGAACATGACGCGGATTATCAGGCAACTGACATTTCCTATGATAAGTATGGCCATGCCTCCTTCACTGCGCTCAAAAACGGCGTAAAAGTCGGCAGCTATTACCTGAAAGTGCCGGGGATCCACAATGTCTCCAACGCACTCGCATCCATCGCACTTGGACATCTCCTTGGGCTTTCCGAGGAAGTGATCATCAAGGGACTTGGAAGCTTCACAGGCACAGACCGCCGTTTTCAATATAAAGGAGAGGTCGCAGGAGTCACCATCATCGACGACTACGCACATCATCCGACAGAGATCGAAGCGACCTTACATGCGACACACAATTACCCGCACAAAAAAGTATGGTGCGTCTTCCAGCCACATACATACACTCGCACGAAAGCGCTCCTTCCAGAGTTTGCCAAATCTCTTACTTTAGCAGATCACGTGATCCTGGCAGATATCTACGCTGCAAGAGAAACCGATACACTTGGGATCTCCTCCGAAGACCTGCAAAAGCAGATCCAGGAGCTTGGCACACCTTGCGAATATTTTCCGACTTTCGACGAGATCGAAAACTACCTTCTCTCCAACTGTGAAGAAGGCGATCTTCTGATCACTATGGGAGCCGGAGATGTCGTGCGCATCGGAGAGCATCTGCTCGGCAAATGATAAGATCCATCAGAAACTGTACACAGAGAACAAAATATTCCTGCGTGCAGTTTCTTTTTTATCAACATATTCTTCCCCTTTCCAGTTCCGCATATTTTCAGTGTTTTTTATACTTATCCACATTATCCACATTGTTATGCACATTCTGTTTTGCACCTTTATCTAAATTTTATTGTGTATAACTCATTTGACATAATTCTCCTATTTTTTGTCGAAAATTTCCCATATTTCTCTAAAATACGCCATTTTATAGGTTACCCATAATCATTCTCTTTTTTATTTATCCACATTATCCACATTATCCACATAAAATTTTGAAAGAATCCCCATCTAAAATTCCCCTATTCTCATTTAAAAACGGTTGTGTTATAATTCACTTTATCGCAAAACACAGAATTTTCGGCTGCTGACGACAAAGACAGCTCACAGCCATTTTTACTTACAAGAAAGAGAGTGTGGACTCATGGCTATGATCACCTTACAGAATTCCTCAGATACGGGGATCACTGTTTTAACAAACAACTTCATAGACAACTATATGCCCAAAGCCAATGGAGAATTTGTAAAAATTTACATCTATCTTCTGAGGCTTCTTTCTGACGCGTCCGTACCTTTCAGCCTGGAACAGATGGCTGATCATTTTTTCTGCACAGAAAGGGACATCGTCCGCGCCCTGAAATACTGGGAAAACGAGAAACTTCTCACTTTAACTTATCAGAGCGGTGAGAATATCGCAGGCATCCGTCTGCATACTCCGCCTGTGAAATCCACTCCGGTCTCCACAGAAGTTTCCCACGCAGCACCAGCCACTCCGGCTGTTCCAGCTACAGCCGCGCCAATTGCACCAACTGTTTCAAATATTCAAACAGATCCTGCAATTTCTGCTGTCTCAGAAGCCACAGCTGCACAGGCTCCTTCGCCTGCTGCACCTGCGCAGCCTGCGAAATCAGCCTCCTCTCCAGCCGCACTCTCACCTGATCGTGTCAGAGAGCTGAAGCAAAATGATGAGATCGCACAGCTGCTCTACCTCACAGAGCAGTATCTCGGAAAGATCCTCACATACGCCGAAATGCAAACGCTTTTATTCTTTTACGATGAGCTGAAGCTTTCCGCAGAACTGATCGAATACCTGATCGAATACTGTGTCAGCAAGGGCCGTAAGAGCTTTCGTTATATCGAGACAGTCGCCCTCGCGTGGGCAGAGGAAGGGGTCACGACCGTAGCCATGGCCAAAGAGGTCACTTCCCGCTACGCCAAAGAGTACTTCACCATCTTCAAAGCGATGGGGATCAACGGACGCAACCCGGTAGATACAGAGGTACAGCTTATGAACAAATGGCTGAAAAACTACGGCTTCACGATGGACATCATTCAGGAAGCCTGCAGCCGCACTGTGATCTCTACCGGACAGGCCAGCTTCCAATATGCGGATAAAATACTGACAGAATGGAAAGATAAAAACGTACGGAATATCGAAGATATCCGCCAGCTCGACGCTGCACACCAAAAGCGCAGACTTGAAAAAGCTACCGAAAAGCGCAACGTCCCTCCGAAGCCAGCGGTATCCACCAACCGCTTCAACAACTTCCACCAGCGGAAGTATGATTTCAGTGAGTATGAGAAAAAGTTATTGAACCAGTAAACACAGTCAGAGAAAATCAAGAAAAGGAGGCATTTCATGCCTTTACAGAACTATCAGTACGATACCATCATGCGAGAATACAGCAAAAGACAGTCCAAAAACCGCCGTATCCTCGAAGAGCGCACACAGGAAATATATAACAAGATCCCGCGTATCCGTGAGATCGATGATGAGGTGGCTACTCTCAGCGCACGCAAGGCCAGAGCTCTGTTAAGCGGAGAGGCTTCCGATCTTGGAGATCTAAAGGCAGAGATCTCTATGCTGGCGCAGGAGCGAAGCGCCCTGCTCATATGCAACGCATACCCGGAAGATTATCTGCAGCATCCGTACACCTGCCCTATGTGCCAGGATAGCGGCTATGTAGGAAATCACAAATGCACATGTTTCAAAAAGGCAGAGATTGAATTGCTGTACAATCAATCCAATCTAAAAGAAATTCTTAAAAAAGAAAACTTTGACCACTTTTCTTTTGACTACTATTCTGATACAATGAAAAATGAAGTGACCGGACTGACCGAAAAAGAAACAGCCCGGCGAGCATATGATATTGCCAGAGGCTTCGTCACAAATTTTGACAACACCTTCGAGAATCTATTTCTCTACGGCGATACCGGTGTTGGAAAGACCTTTCTCTCCCACTGCATCGCACATGAGCTTCTGGAATCCGCACATTGCGTCATGTACTTTTCCGCTTTTGATCTGTTCGATCTTCTGGCAGATTCGAAATTTTCCAGAGGAAAAAGCCAGGGTGAGGAATTTGTATTTGACAGCGATCTGCTGATCATCGATGACCTGGGAACCGAACTAACGAACAGTTTTGTATCTTCCCAGTTGTTTTTGTGCATAAATGAACGTATCATGCGCAAAAAGTCAACGATCATATCAACCAATCTGAAACTGGAAAACTTCTCGGACACCTACTCCGAGCGAACCTTTTCCCGCATCGCCAGCAATTACCGGATGGTAAAACTCGAGGGAAAAGATATCCGGATACAGAAAATATTTTTAGGAGGAAAATAAATCATGGCACAGGTAACTACAAAAGATTTAACTACACTTCCGGTGGGCAGACTTGGTCTGATCCCTCTGATCAGCTGCAAAGAGCTGGGAGAGAAAGTTAACGATTGGCTGACCCAGTGGCGTAAAGAACGCAGCCACGAAGAGCTGGACTCCTTTGCATTCGAAGGCTATCAGAGAGATTCTTATCTGATCCCAGTCCAGACAGCCCGCTTTGGCTCCGGCGAAGCGAAATGTACGATCATGGAATCTGTACGTGGTGACGATATCTATCTGATGGTAGATGTGTGCAACTACAGTCTCACCTACAATATCGGACAGTACACAAATCTTATGTCCCCTGATGACCATTTCCAGGATCTGAAACGAGTGATCGGTGCGATCGGCGGTAAAGCCCGCAGAGTCAACGTGATCATGCCGTACCTGTACGAGAGCCGTCAGGACATCCGTATCGGCAGAGAATCCCTTGACTGCGCAACCGCACTTCAGGAGCTGGTAAACATGGGCGTAGAAAATATCATCACTTTCGACGCTCACGATTCTCGTGTACAGAACGCAACTCCGCTTCATGGATTTGAAACGGTGCAGCCTTCCTACCAGTTCATCAAGGCACTGCTCAAAAACGAAGAAGGTCTCCATATTGACAATGATCACTTTATGATCATCAGCCCTGATGAAGGCAGCATGAACCGCGCCATCTATCTCGCCAACATCCTCGGTGTAGATATGGGTATGTACTATAAACGTCTGGATTACTCCAAGAAAGTCAATGGCCGCCACCCGATCGCAGCTTACGAGTTCCTTGGACCAAGCCTGAAAGGCAAAGACATGATCCTGATCGACGACATGATCTCCTCTGGCGAGATGATCCTCAAGATCGCCTCTCTTCTGAAAGAGAGAGGTGCCGGACGTATCTACATCTGCTCAACTTTCGGTCTTTTCACTGACGGTCTGAGTAAATTTGACGAGGCGCATAAAGCCGGCGTATTCGACAAACTGCTGACTACCAACCTGATCTATCAGGCTCCGGAACTGCTTGCGAAGGAATACTATATCACCTGTGATATGAGTAAATATATCGCGCTGATCATTGATACCTTAAATCATGACCAGTCTGTCAGCCATCTGTTAAATCCGGTAGACAGGATCAAACGCTGCGTAAACAACTATATGGCTCAGTATGATGAGAAATAATATCTCTGCATAAAAGCAGATTTATATTGATCCATAAACAGTCAATATGACATGAAAAAGAGAGACTGCAGGTTTAAACCTGTGTCTCTCTTTTTTTTGTTTATCTATATTCTCATTTATAAAATATTGAGTCCAAAGCCTCTATCCATAACATCCACGGATCATTCTGTGTTGTAGACTCTTACAAAATCAGTTTCTGGTATGGGATCTTTTCTCTGTCGAGAAGCTTCATCTCCCTCTCACTGCTGGTGCTGAGGATGATCTGCCTTTTCTGCTTCTGCATCCACCGCAGCACAGCTGTCAGGCGTTCCTCTTCATACATCCCAAACACATCATCCAAGATCACCGGGAAACTTTCCTCCTCACAAAAGATCTCCGCGGCTGCCATACGCATCGCAAAATAAATCTGCTCGATCGCACCTCTGCGCAAGCGTTCGATCTGTATGAACTGCTCTCCGATCATCACCGCCATACGCTGTTCTTCATCCAGCAAAATTTCCCGGTATTTCCCTTCTGTGATCTCGCTGAGGATCTGTGATGTGCGCTCCATAAGTCTGTCTCCTACGTGATCATGGATATTTCCGGATAAACGCTCGATCGTATTCATCGCCAGATTCAATGCCTGAATCTCCATCTCCTCCGCATCCGGACGATAAAATTCCTCTTCATATTCCCGAAACTCCTCCCGCAGATTTCGCAGGCTTGTCTCTTTTTCATCGTAATCCTGTCGGATGCTTTCTTTGTTCCACTTGAGCTTCTCCTGTCTGGAAAGCCATCTTCCTTTCATACGGACACGCTTTTGCAGCTCTCTTGCATATTTTAGCTGTCCCATTCCACAACAGATGACCAAAGCTACTGATACCGCTGACACAGCCAAACTTAAAAGAACACTGTCAGAAACCGCCGCCGTCATGATCAGCGCAAGGATCCCTGCCACAGCGGCCGCGATCATTCCTACCGCAAACTCATTTTTCTTTCTGCGGGTCTCCGCTACTTTCTCCTCCAAGATCACCATTGCGGTCTCATCACCGGGACGCATATGGAGAGATTCCTCTTTTTCGTCGATCTCTGCGATCCTGTCTCTGAGCTCATCCATCTCGCTCTCCACCGACTCCATATCCGCCATAAGTTTCTGCTGCTGACTGTCCCGCTCCCGATTTTTCTTATCCTGCTGAACCTGAAATCCTTTTCTGGACATCTTCAGCATCTGCATCGCACGCCCCAGATCTGTGGAACTGTCCACAGCCGCCTGGTAGCCAGCCATTTGATTTTGCAGCTCTCTTGCCAGATCCTTGCTGGATGCACCTTTGAGCGGTGAAACGATCGCCGCATTTTCATAGATCGCCTCGCTTACCTCTCCCAGGATCTTCTCGATCGTATCTTCCTCTGCATCCAGGAGCTCCTTGGTACTCTCGTTGAAAAGTTCCCCAAACAGATGCTCTCTTCGAAAATTTCTGGCCAGTCGGTAATCCTGACCTTTGCTCCTAAACCAGAGGATACCCCCGTACATCTCTGGATCCTCGCATGGCTCATAGGCGCTGTATGTATCACTCTGCGCAGATCTTTTGCGCATTTTAGTAAATCCATAAAACATACTCTTGATAAAAGTATGGACTGTCGTCTTTTCGCTTTCCTCTTTCTGGCAAAGCACATTGATGCCCGGAGAAAGTTCCAGCGTTCTGTCGTGGATCTTCCCGAAATTTTTAATATTTAATCGTCTGATAATCATATCTTACCTATCACCTGCTTGTCTCCAGCAAAGCCTGAAGTCCATAATATAATGCTTTTTCTTCCACTGCAGTCATATTTTTCTGCAAAAAATAGAGAATGTAATCACCGATGAGAGTCCCCTTGTACTTTCTTGCCAATGCTTCCAGATCATAAGCTGGTTTGGACTCATCCAGCACCTCTGTCACAAAACCGTAGGTCTTTAATTTCTCTGGAAGGAGCAAAAGCTCCGGTGCTCTCATACCTTTGATAATGATCCTGTAAATGTTCATCCGCCCTCTGTTCGCAAGATCTGCCTTGAGCATCTCCTCAAGAGATGCCTGTGTGGAGTCCTCTCTGAGCATCAGGATGATCTGCTCATAGGATCTGCACGCAAAAGGTACAAAGGTCGTTTTCAGCCTTCCATTCTCTAAATGCCCCTCAATATATCCGTGTTCTCCCAGATCATTGCGGTCGATCGGCTCCAGCGCACCCGCGTACGCAGCTTTATCCCGCAGCAGGATCTGCGGTTTGTGGATATGCCCAAGCGCCAGATAATCAAACCCGGACGCTGCGATCGTGCGGATGCTCATCGGAATATGCTGTGCATCTCCGCCGTGTGCCAGAAGGATATGAAATCCCTCTCCTTCCTGCGGTCTGGCGACATCATAAAGAGGCTCTGCGATCTCCGAATGCTCATAGCTCAGTCCGTATACATAGACATCCAGCTTTTCATCCTTCACGCAGGTAAGCTGCTCATTTTTAAAAAATATCACGTTCTTTTCCCACTGAAAGTCCCGATAGAAGGAATCTGCTTTGATATGATCATGGTTACCCGCCATCAGATAAACTCTGGTGTCCGGGATCGTCGAAAACAGATGGTTCACTTCCTTTAGCTCGCGTAAAAGAGGCTGACGGTGGAACAAATCTCCTGCTATAAATAACAAATCCACCGGATTTTCGCGGATACCCGCAATAACCCGGCGGAAAGTTTCCCAGATCTCTTCCTCCCGCCTGCTGCTCCACGAGCAGCCCCTGTCCGGAACTGCCCCCAGATGTACATCTGCAAGATGAATAAATCTCATGCCAATCTCTCTTTCTGTCACTGTTCTCTGCATTTACAGCAGGATGCGAACAGTTACCTCTCTCTTATTCTTATAAGTCACAGTTATTAACAGTTCTCGGGAATGGAATCACGTCACGAATATTGCCCATGCCGGTAAGGTACATTACGCAGCGTTCAAATCCAAGTCCGAAGCCTGAATGACGGGTAGAACCGTATTTACGAAGATCCAGATAGAAATCGTAGTCTTCTTTTTTCAGGCCAAGTTCATCCATACGTGTTTCCAGTTTCTGAAGGTCGTCCTCTCTCTGGCTTCCTCCGATGATCTCTCCGATTCCTGGCACCAGACAGTCCATAGCTGCAACAGTCTTGTTATCCTCGTTGAGTTTCATGTAGAATGCTTTGATCTCCTTCGGATAATCTGTTACGAATACTGGTTTCTTGAAGATCTTCTCTGTAAGATACCTCTCATGCTCTGTCTGCAGGTCACATCCCCAGAATACTTTATAATCGAATTTATCGTTATTTTTCTCAAGGATCTCGATCGCTTCTGTGTAAGTTACATGGCCAAACTCAGAATTGATCACGTGGTTCAGTCTGTCCAGAAGTCCTTTATCTACGAAAGAATTGAAGAAGTTCATTTCTTCCGGAGCATTTTCTAATACATAACGGATCACATATTTGAGCATTGCTTCTGCCAGATCCATATTGTCATTTAAGTCTGCAAATGCACATTCCGGCTCGATCATCCAGAACTCAGCCGCATGGCGTGTTGTGTTGGAATTCTCTGCACGGAAGGTCGGTCCAAATGTGTAAACATTACGGAATGCCTGTGCAAAAGTTTCGCAGTTTAACTGACCGCTTACAGTAAGGTTGGTTTCTTTTCCGAAGAAGTCCTGTGTATAATCAACAGCACCTTTATCATCAGTCGGAACATTATCCATATCCAGAGTAGTAACTCTGAACATCTCGCCTGCACCCTCACAGTCACTTCCTGTGATCAGTGGTGTATGCACATATACAAATCCCTGTTCCTGGAAGAAACGATGGATCGCATAAGCGCACAGGGAACGTACACGGAATACTGCCTGGAATGTATTTGTTCTCGGACGCAGATGTGTCATAGTTCTCAGATACTCAAGGCTGTGGCGTTTTTTCTGGAGCGGATAATCCGGTGCGGAAGCTCCTTCCACGATAACCTCTGTTGCCTGGATCTCGAAAGGCTGTTTTGCCTGCGGAGTAGCCACCAGTGTTCCTTTTACCAGAATGGCAGCGCCTACGTTCAGCTTGCTGATCTCAGCAAAGTTGTCCATATTGTCATGGTAAACGATCTGCAGTGTCTCGAAGAATGTACCGTCGTGAAGCACGATAAATCCAAAAGTCTTGGAATCACGTACACTTCTGACCCATCCGCCTACAGTGACCTCTTTATCCAGGTATTTTTCTCTCTCTTTGTAGATTTCTTTTACTGTCGTTAACTTCATATCTATGTTTCCTCTTTCCCATCACATTTCTTATAGTAAAAAGACGAAACGCTGTAGAAATAACAAACGTCTCGTCCTTTAGTATAGACTATTCCCTGATTTCACGCAAGGAGTAATCTGTGATTTGCCACAGTTTTTATCTCCGCTTAAGAGATGTCAAACATTTGGTAAAAATACGTTTATAAGTTTTAGCCGTATAATGCAGACCGTCATCGATCCCTCCGATACCAGCGTGATCACTGTTAAAACTGTAGCCTGTCATCTTCAGATAACTGTACATATCAATATAAGAATAGCTTGAAGACAGGTTTTCTTTCAGATAAGCATTAAAAGATCTGACTGCCGCCTCACTCCGATCAGACTTTCCGGCACTTGCCAGCATCTTTCGGTTGACCGGATTGACAGACATAAAATAAAGCTCGCATCCTTTGTTCGTAAGACTTGGCTCTATAAAATTATAATAGGTTACATATTCTTTGTATTTTTTCAGATCATTGACACCAAAATTGAAGATCACGGCTGTCTTTCTCGAGAGCAGGCTGTTCGTATCATTTCGCACCATACTGTAAAGCTGATTGAATCCTGTACTCTGCAGCCAGGAAAGTCCTCTGCCAGCCTCGCATACAAATTCCACGTTTGGAGTGGAATTTCCGCCCAGATTTTTCAGCGCATTCTGCATATATTCTGTACGGGAATCCCCCACAAAGATCACCTGTTTATATTTGTAGAAATCCACCTGCGGAAGCTCCACCTCCGGAATGTCCATCTCCAACGCGTGATTGAACACGACTGCATAAAGTTCCATATCTTCATTCACCACGATGCTGTCCTCGGCCTCATATTCCGGATTGCTCGATCTATAGTTTACATTCTGCTGCAGATATTCCTGGGAGGACCATCCCATAAAGGTATAGCCAGTAGCATTGCTGACATTCGGCAGTTCATAAGAGGTTCCCTTCGCAAGCGTCACGCTTCTCCACAGTGTACCGTTCGCCTTATAGAGCCGCAGGATCACGGCCTCCTTCTGTACAGCATAGAGATTGATATTCTTATTTATCGTACAGGTCGGTTTGGCTGTCGCTTTTGTAGAATTTTTCTTACTGGACCACCCCAGATTTACATACCCGATCCGCACAGGGACAGATGCAAAGGTAACCTGTGTTCCTTCCTCCACAGTCTGAGAAAGTTTCTTATAAGTGGAATTGGTCTTTCCATTTCCCAGGTAATAATTGATCGTATAATATTTGCTCTTTCTGCGCACCGCATAGAACTTCGTTGATTTCGTGATCTTTACCTGAGATCCTGCCTCATACAAAGGTGTGCTCTTGCCCTTCTCAGTCGTCCAGCCAAGATTTACATAGCCACTTGCCTTCGGCACTTCCGGCAATGTGATCTTCTGATTTTTCGCTGCATAGGTCTTTAAAGTTTTATAAACCTTGCTGGTGCTTGTTCCACTGTTGTTGTCAAAAGTTACTGTATACGGCAGTTTTTTGTAAACCGCATAAAAGGTCATCGCCTTAGAAACCTTCACCTGTTTTCCAGCAGCATGATCTGCACTTGTCGATTTCTTTGTCAAAGACCATCCGAGCGCTTGATATCCCGTCTTATTTGGGACTTCCGGCAGCGTTACATTCAAGCCCTTGCCGATCGTCTGCTCCAGTGCGCGGAAAGTACTGTTAGTCACGCCAGTCTGTGAGTAGAATGTCACCTGCAAAGCTGTGCGGCGCACAATATAAAGATTGATGTCCTGTGTCACCGTATACACACTGTTCAGACCATAATTTACATTTGTACTTCCTTTGGATAATGTCCACCCATAATTGACATATTTTGTACCGCCTGGGTCCGGCAGGTTCGTGATATTTGTCTCGTAGACCTTCTGGACAAGTGTCGGGAAAGTTGCCGTTCCTGAATTGTTCCAAAAGGTAACTGTACATTTCTTTGGCATATAAAAAGAAAGCGTCGGAACTGGATTTTGTTCATCTTTTTCTATAAAGTTCTCCCAGCTCTCACCCTGATCTAGCGTCAGAGACTCTCCTCCCGCAAATTTAAAGCAGTCTTCATCATTAAGCTGCTCTTCTGCTGTCAGTTTCCACTGATCCGGAGCAGCCTGATCTGGCACGTGAGGAAGTGTCAGAGACTCTCCCCACTTCACAACCATAGGATCAAGTGCTTCACATTCCTTGCCTTCTCCGTCCAAAAAACGGATCAAGATCTGTTCCTGCCAGTTCACATCAGGAACAGGTGTAGGTGTTGCCTCCGGAGTCGGAGTCACTGTCAGTATAGGCGTTTCTGTCGGCGCAGGCGTTCCTGTTGGCGCGGGAGTTTCTGTCGGTAAAGGAGTCTCCGACGGCACAGGAGTCACTGACGGTTGCGGAGTCGCTTCCGGCTGCTGGATCGGTGTAGGAGTCAGTGTCAGATCAGTACTTGGATCTAAATCTGAAGCCGAACCGCTCACAAAGGCATCTGCATTCTCTGCTAAGCATTCCTCCACTCCTGAACTAAAGAGATCCGCCTCTGCCACTGGCGCACCAAACTCGGATGCCTGCACAGGTATACTGCCTGCGATCATCAACACAGATAACAGCAGACTGACAGCCCTCTTTCCTCTTTTGTATTTTCTTTTTCGCATTTTTGCCTCCATTCAAGTGAAACGTCCCAACACAAATATGCGGGACGTTTCAATGCAGTGACAGAATTTCCTGTCAATTATAAATTACTGATAAATCTCATAAATGCTTCTCTGC
>CAZSTD010000029.1:0-19362 GCA_964609645.1 uncultured Blautia sp. | reverse complement strand
ATGCGCGCCCCGAGCAGAAAACAACGCTAGGCACAAGTCTTGGTTTTGCCTGCTGCGTTCTCTCTAAAGCACTGCATCCCTCAACATACGAATTCCCTCATATTTTTCGCATTTTTTGGAGAAATATGTATTGACAATACGACAAAATTGAGATAATATAAATAAGCATGTTCATAGGAGCGCCCGTGTCTGTTCCTAGGACTGGAGTATGAAATAATTCACATTAAATTGGAGGTGTACGAATTGGCTAATATTAAATCTGCTAAAAAGAGAATTTTAGTAAACAGAACAAAAGCAGCTAGAAACAAATCTATCAAATCCGCAGTTAAGACTTCTATTAAGAAAGTTGAAGCAGCAGTAGCAAACAACGATAAGGCAGCTGCAGAAGTAGCATTAAAAGATGCTGTTTCTACAATCAGCAAAGCTACATCTAAAGGTGTTTATCATAAAAACAACGGATCCAGAAAAGTTTCCCGTTTAGCTAAAGCTGTTAACAGCATGAACTAATTATAGATTTTTATTTTTAATTATAAGCTTATAATTAAAAGGACAGCCATACCGTCATGTGGCTGTCTTTTTTGTATTCCATTTTTTAAATAAACACCGAAATATTTCTGCCATATCCCATAAAATCCCCATAAAAAACCACCTATCTAACCCATCATCAACTATCGAAAATATAACTCATACTTATCCAACAAAAAAGACCCGGAAACAAACACTCCGTCCATTCCCAGATCTTCTCACAACATCTTTCTATGAATCCTTACTGCTGTATTTAATGATCAAAAGCTCCACACTAAGCTTATCTTCCAGCCGTCCCGTCTTCACAGCCTCCTCCGCATCTACAAAATCAGCGACCGCCTGCTCCAGCTCAGAGACACTGTAAGCTCTGGCACAAGTCATAATGTTACGCACCACAAAAGCCGGAACCCCAAGCCTCGCTGCGATCTCCGGCTGCGCAAGACCCGCTGCGCCAAACTGCTTCGCCTGCAAGAGCTGCCGATATTGCTTCGCCAGAAGAAACAAAATCCTCATAGGCGGCTCTTTCAAAGTCAAAAGATCATAGTAAAGCTCCAGCGCACGCTTCTGATTCTTCTCAGTCACTGCTTTGACCATAGCAAAAATCTGATTTGTCGTCTGCGTCGTACAGATCTCCTCGATATCCTCCGCAGTCACTACATCCCTGCCATGCGTATAACTGATCAATTTTTCCAGCTCCATGCGGATATTTCCCATATCCGTCCCGGTCTTCGTAAGCAAAAGCTCCATATCCCGCTGCGTGATCTTCCGCCCTTCTTTTCCCAAGAGGCCGGCTGCCCAGCGCATCAAAGTCTTCTCATCCTGCTTGGCAAATTCGGAGATCGTTCCGCAGCCCTTCACCGCTTTGTACATACGGCTTCTTTTATCCACCTCAGACTCCACAAAGACCAGGCAAAGATACTCCGGAAGCTCTTTCATATAATCAGCCAGTTCCTCACACTTGTTCTTAAAAAATCCAGTATCCTCCAGAAGGACCACTCGCCTGTCTGCAAAAAAAGGCATCGTCTCACACAGATCGATCAGCCCCCTGACATCTGTCCCCTTTCCCTCATAATGATGGAAATTCATAGTGTCCTCATCCGGATTCAATGCTTTCACCAGATTCTGCTTATATTGCTGCTTCAGATAAGTTTCCTCGCCGTACAGCAGATATGCCTGCTTAAAATTTCCCGATTTAATGTCTGCCTGTATATTCTTCAATTTGCTACCTCAAATCTGTTTTCTATTAACACTCCCTGCAACGAAAGCCAGAGAACTGATTCTATTGTACCAATTCCGAAGGATAATAGCCAGCAATTTTAACCGCATTTTTCAGCCGCCCAGCTCCACCATTCTTCTGATGCATCTTCCTGCACCCTCCATCACATGCTCCGGCAAAACGATCTCCTCACCGCCGCAGCCCTTCAGACACTGGTAGATATCCATCAGCGTCGTCGCTTTCATATCCATGCAGGTCAAATTTACACTGACTGGATAAAACTTCTTATCCGGACAGGCAAACTGCAGGTGCTCCACAATGCTGTTTTCCGTTCCGATGATAAATTCTTTACAGTCCGATTTCTGCGCAAAGCTCATGATCCCTGTCGTAGAACCCACAAAATCCGCCTGTTCGACCACTTCTTTCCTACACTCCGGGTGTACCAAAAAGAGTGCATCTGGATGTGCCGCACGAGCTTTCTTCACTTCCTCTGCGCACACCGCTGCATGGCGCGGGCAACCGCCCTGGTAAAATACAAACTCCTTTTGTGGAAGTTTCTCTGCCACATAATGGCCCAGATTTGGGTCCGGGATAAAAAGAATCTTATCATTTTCAAGCTGTTCACAAATCTGCACTGCAGAAGATGAAGTCACGCAGACATCACACTCTGTTTTTAACTCGGAGGTCGTATTGACGTAAGCCACTGTCGCATGATCCGGATACTGCGCTTTAAGTGCGCGCAGCCCTTCAAGATCAAGCTGTTCTGCCATCGGACAGCCTGCCTGCGGATTTGCCAGCCATACCTTTTTTTGTGGGCTTAAAACCTTGCAGGTCTCTGCCATAAATCTCACACCGCACATGATCACACCACTGCAGTCACTTTTGGATGCCTGTACACTCAGGCCATAAGAATCTCCTGTATAATCTGCCACCTCCAGGATCTCCTGTCCCTGATAAGCATGTGCCAGGATACACACATCCTGTTCTTTTTTCATACGCAGGATCTCCTGCTGAATTTCTGCTATCGTCATTTTTTTGCCCTTCACTTTCAACACAATCTTATTTCCCGTGTTCTTTTTCCCATGGCTGCAAAGGTGCCAAAAATCCAGCCATTTTTAACTGCTGCTCGATCATATCAAGTCTCTCCTCGCTAGCAGCTTCCACCAGATGATAATGATACCCGGAGGTCGCACTGCTGAGTACAGTCGAATGACTGCTGTTGATCGCCTCCACGAACTCATTCACATCCTGTCTGGAATTTACGTCCATCTCTGCGCTGACACGTCCGTAAGCTCTGTGACTGATACTGATATTTTTTACCTTGCCTCCACAGTCTACGATCAGAGTCAGTTCCTCCGACACCTTTTCCTGTCCATGACGCACCTTAAATTCTCTGGAACAGCACGCATCGCTATCCTGCTGCAGCACATAGCCCTTTGTCGTAGAAAGGATACCCGGCGTAGAAGCCCGGATCACCGCCATATCCTGCACGATCACCTGCCTGCTGACACCAAACTGTGCAGCCAGTGCTCTGGCAGCGATCGGTTCTTCACTATTTTTAAGGATTTTTAAAATCTCTGTTCTTCTCTGAGCAGTTTTCATCTATTCACCCCTCACTCACTGCATGAAGATTTTTCATAGAAATATCCAAGATCGGCGCAGAATGTGTAAGCGCCCCGCTCGATACAAAATCCACTCCTGTCTCTAAAATTTTGCTGATGTTTTCTTTTGTGACATTTCCGGAACACTCAGTCTGTGCACGTCCCGCGATCAATGCGACCGCTTCCTTCATCATCTCCGGTGTCATATTGTCCAACATGATAATGTCCGCACCAGCTTCCACAGCTTCCTTCACCTGCTCCATCGTCTCCACTTCGATCTCGATCTTTCGCACAAACGGTGCATACTCTTTCGCCATAGTTATTGCCTTCGTGATGCTTCCCGCTGCTCCAATGTGGTTATCCTTGAGCAAAACGCCATCCGAAAGATTATATCTGTGATTGCATCCGCCGCCTACACGCACCGCATACTTCTCAAACACACGACAGTTTGGTGTAGTCTTTCTGGTATCCAACAGTGTAACCTTGCTTCCCTCCAGCAATTTCGCAACCTGGCGGGTATAAGTAGCGATCCCGCTCATTCTCTGGAGATAATTCAGCGCAACTCTCTCTCCGGAAAGCAGCACGCGGATATCACCTGTAACCGTTCCAAGAAGCTGTCCTTTTTTTACTTCCTCACCGTCCTTGCAGTGGAAAACAACTTCCGTCTTGTCATCTAAGATTTCAAATACTCTGGCATAAATATCTAATCCCGCGATGATCCCGTCTTCCTTCGCGATCAGATCGACCGTTCCTTTTACCGCCTCACGCATCACCGCGTTTGTGGAAACATCCTCGCTTGTAATATCCTCCTGGAGTGCCATACGGATCAGCTGATCCGCCTGCATTTTCATTGTGATCTCATTCATGACTCATTCTCATCCTTTCAATTTCATCTAGCACGATCTTACGATAACCTAAAAACAGCGATTCTCTATCTTCATATTTCTTCAGATCAAGGCTGTCTGCCTTTACATACTCCGGTGCATCACCAAATATCATATCATCTGCCGCTTTTCTTGCAAAGACCAAAGCTTCCAGCAGAGAGTTACTTGCCAGACGGTTTCTTCCATGAACACCGTTGCAGCTTGTCTCACCGCAGGCATAAAGTCCTTTCATGGATGTACGGCTTCCCAGGTCCACCTTGATCCCGCCCATAAAATAGTGCTGGGCAGGAACTACCGGGATCGGCTCTTTGCGCGGATCAAAGCCTTCCTCCACACACTGATGATAGATATGCGGAAAATGCTCCATGATCACTTTCTCGCCCAGAGGACGCATATCTTCCCATACAAAGTCCGTTCCATCTTTTTCCATCTGCGCAAAGATCTTCTTGCTCAGCACGTCTCTCGGCTGCAGTTCATCTGTAAACCGCTGTCCATTTTTGTCATATAAAAGCGCTCCCTCTCCTCTGACAGATTCAGAGATCAAGAAGCGTCTTCCCGGTTTGCGAGAATATAAAGTTGTCGGATGGATCTGTATGTAATCTAAGTTCTGCATAGCTACGTGATGGTTCATAGCGATCGCAAGTCCGTCTCCTGCGATATGCGGGAAATTGGTAGAATTTTTATAAAGTCCTCCGATCCCTCCACAGGCAAACACAACATACGGCGCATACACTGGCATAAGCTGGTCATCTTTGTCCATCACGATGATCCCGCAGCACACATTGTCTTTGGAGATCATATCGACCATCGTCATGTACTCACGGATCTCTATATTTTCCCTCACCTTAACCGCGTTCAGCAAGGTCTGCGTGATCTCCTGTCCGGTGATATCCTCGTGAAATAAGATCCTTGGACGGGAATGTGCACCTTCTCTGGTAAATGCAAGATTTCCCTGACTGTCCCTTGCAAAATCAGCTTTATACCGAAGAAGATCCCGGATGATATCGTTGGAGCTGCGGATCATCAAGTCTACCGCTCTCTTGTTATTTTCGTAATGTCCGGCACGCATGGTATCTTCAAAATATTTCTGGTAGTCATCTTCTCCTCTCAGCATACAAATTCCGCCCTGTGCTAAAAAGGAGTCTGACTGTTCCAGTTCCTGTTTCGTGATCAGCAGTACCTTCATTTTTTGCGGAAGGTTCAGCGCACAATACAATCCTGCCGCTCCTGTGCCTACGATAATGGCATCATAATGTTCTTTCATTTCTTTTTCCCTCTTACCGGCCCAAAACCGGATTTTCTTCTTGTTTGTGATATTATACTACCAGACATTACAGGTGTCAAGACACCTATATATTTCTGTATATATTGTATATATTTTATATACAATATCCTCTGACGAAAAAATTTCTCCCTCGTTTCCACACGGAAACTGCACCGACATCCTTCGTGATCAGCACCTTCGCACCTGCCGATATCAATCTCTCGATCGTCTCCTCCGACGGGTGACCATAGGTGTTCGTCGCAGAACATGAGATCACTGCAAGCTCCGGCTTTATCTTTTCCAGAAACTCTTCGCCTGTCGAGTACCTGGAACCATGATGCCCAACTTTCAGAAGATCCACATCCTCAAGATACCCTTTCTGCAAAAGTTTCTCCTCCGTCTCCATCCCGATATCTCCGGTAAAAAGTCCTTTGAAATCTCCCTTTTGGATCTGTAAGACCATAGCTTCCTCATTGACATCTGCCCCGGATGCCCCATCCTGCGGCCACAGTACCTGAATCTGCAGATCCCCATAGTGGATCTCATCTCCTTCTTTGAGATACATGACATCCACTCCTGCCTTCTGTGCCAGATCAGCCAGCTCCCCATAAGCCGTATTTCCTGCATCCTTTGCATTCCCACCGACGGCTTCCTCATGCCCCCAGTCAGGCAAAAAAAGATGATCGATGCGCAGAGAGGTCAAGCCTTTCGCCCGGTATTCCAAAATTTCCCGGACACCGCTGATATGATCTTCATCCGTATGTGAAACATAGATTCCGTCCAGATGTGAAATACCCCGGCTTTTTAGATAGGGAAGGATCTGATACTGACCTGTCTGGCTCTTGTTTGTACTGCCTCCGTCGATCAAAAGATTCCATCTGTTATCTGCCTCCACAACGATCCCATCTCCCTGCCCTACATCCAGACAGGTGATCCGAAGCTCCTCTCGAGGTCTATATCCTAACAGAAAAACCGCCGCACACACAAACAGCAGACAGATCACGGACCTGCCACCTCTTTTTTCTATCTTTTTGGAGATCGTACGGCTGCAGATCCACAGTACAGCCCCCATCAGCACATAGTAAGCCACAATCTGCCAGATCTGCGGCTGTCCGCCCACCCAGGTACAAAACGCAAGTTTCCCTGCGAGTGTACAGAGCAATTCATATATTTTCAAAAGAATGCGCCCGGGAAGAACGATCAGATAGGCAAACTTGATACTAAACAGTCCCGCCAGAGCTCCGAACACTCCACTCGCCAGAACAACCCCCACCGTTGGGATCACCAGCAAATTTAAAAAGAGCCCGATCAGCGAAATTTCTCCATAATACCAAAGCACGACCGGAAGTGTGGTGAGCTGTAAAACCACCGAAGACAACAAAGACGAAACGACCGAGCTTTTGATCTTTTTTACCGCAAACATTTCTTCCATCATTGGCCACACACAGCCAATCCCGATCACTGCCCCAAAAGACAGTAAAAATCCCCCGTCCAAAAGATATGCCGGGCTTTCCACTAAGATCAAGATCGCTGCTGCCGCAAGCCCCGTCGGAAGATCGTAGATCCTTCCCGCGATCTTCGCACCTACTGAAAGAAGAAACATACAGACCGCACGCATGGTAGAGACACCCGCACCTGTCATCATTCCGTACTGCAGCATGATCGCCAGTGCCAAGATCCCTGCCGGCCAGATCCCCAGCCCTGCTCTTTTCAAAAGACGGTACAGTCCCATCCCAAGCAGACTGATGTGAAGTCCCGAAATCGCCAGGATATGAATGATCCCCGCCATCTGATAGCGCATTTTCAGCTCACTGTCAAGGTCATCCTTATCCCCCAGAACGATCGCCTGAAATGCACCAGCCTGCCCCTGACAGGATTTTTCCAGGATCTGCGCAAATCTCCGCTGCGTCTCAGTCAAAAATTGTCGATATTTGGAATATTCTTCGGATCGCCGCTCGATCGTTCCCTTTTTCATAACATAATATCTGTGCCTGCATCTTGCATACTGTTTACTGTCAAATTCACCGGGATTTCTCGCTTCTTCGATCTCCTGCAGATTTCCAGACACCACAACAAGACTTCCGACTGGAAGTTTCACTTTTTCTTTTAAATAAACTTTTACTTCATCAATGGAAATTTTTTCAGAATTGTAAATAAGATAAGTATTTTTTAGATCTGTCGATGTGACATTTTCTTTTTCCTGACACCTGACCACCTCCCCGCAGATGGTGGATTCCGGGTGCTTTTGGATCCATGTCTGCACAGATTCCGGCAGTGGATTTCCCCGTATCAGGGAAAATCCCAGCCAGTCTGTCACACACAAAAAAACAACCAGAAGCAGGCACAGGACACACACAGGGCGTTTCCTCATTTCATCCTCCTGCTCATTGTGATCATTCTTTGACTAATGTTTCATTTTTTTCATAGAAGCGATACAGATCCATCTTCTCACCAAAGATATCCAGCGGATGTTTGCTTCCCACTGTGATCTGCACTTTATCTGCTTCCAGTGCATCCAGAAGCGAGTTTACCACCGAATAGATCGGGATCTCATCCGAGATATCCAGTGCATAGGAGGAAAAGACCCGGTCAAACGCAACGTAACAGATACGATCTGCGATCGTTACATTTAAAATCTCCGAGCTTTCCGGAATAGTCGGGTAATGCCCTTTTTCCAACGGGCCTTTCATCAACTGTTCCAAAATGATCCTTTCCTTCGGGATACTGCGTTTATAGCGCACAGTCCGCTGTTCTTTTACCAGATGGTTTCCGCCTTTATCTGTAAAATAAAGCGTAAAAGTTGTGCTGCAGTAAGCATCCGCCTCCGTCCCAGTGAACGCCACGAACGTATCCTTGTTCATATCCCCCACCGGCTGTCCCTTGGAATCAAGCAGTTCTTTATTGTCCACTGTAAAACGCACCACCGTGATCCCTGGAACCTGCAAGAATGTTTTTACCACGCCAGCCCGCACAAGCAGCTCTCTGGCGCGGCTCATCTCATTGTATGTGCTGTTGAAATTTACCGTCAGCACGTGATCTTCGATGCTGTAATTCATCTGAACGCCATCCGGCAACAGGCTGATCTCCTCATCCTGCGCCTCTTTGTTGTTCATCCTCTGCATCATATCCTTTAGCATATATTCCGCAGTTGTTTCCTCCGGAGCATACTCGTGCTTTTCCAGATCTGTCTCATCCGAACTGATGTCATAAAGGTAATATACCGAAGAATATACGCCTTCTTCCTGCACTTCCACTGAGCAGCCTCCAAGAAAAACGCTGACCGCCATGATCAGGCACAACATCCAGATCACAGACTTCTTTTTTATGATCGTATTTCCATTTCCTGTATTTCTGAAATTCATTGCGCTGCCACCTCCTACGACGGAATATACGACAGAGGAATGCGGACGGAAAACGTAGTTCCTTCCCCTTCTTTGCTGAATACCTTGATTGCTCCGTGGTGCATGGCGATCGAACTTCTTGTGATCGCAAGTCCAAGACCTGTTCCGCCGATCTCTTTGGAATGGGATTTGTCTACCCTGTAAAAACGTTCAAAAATACGTTCAATGCTGTCCTCCGGAATACCCATACCGGAGTCTGCCACTGTGATATAAAAATGCTTGTGATCCGCATCCAAAGATACCCTGACCCATCCATCATCCACATTGTATTTAATACCATTTTCCACAAGATTGCTGATCGCAAGTGTAAATTTCACTTCATCCACATCCGCTTCCACTGTGCGGAAACTGTCTAGGATCAAGTCAATGTTCCGCTTGTCCGCGATCGGTCTCAGTCTCTTCAAGATACCTTCCAGAAGCTGATTGATATCTATATGCGTAATGTTGACATCCGCAGCTTTTTTGTCCATCTTCACCAGAGACAGCAAGTCTGTGATGATCTTATTCTCTCGATCGATCTCCGCCGTGATGTCACTCATAAACTCCTGATAAAGTTCTTCAGGAATGCCCTGCTGCCCTACCAGCGAATCCGCCAGCACCTTCATGGAAGTCAGCGGTGTTTTTAACTCATGGGACACATTCGACACAAACTCCTGCCTGGACTCATCCAGGATCTTCATGCGGTTTACCATCTTGTTGAAGGCATCCGTGATCAGTTCTGTCTCCGTATAGTCCGGAACACAGATCTCATCATCCTGCACACCGTCCGTCAGATCTTCGATCGCCTTGGTCACCCTAGCCAGAGGTTTTACAAGGATCGTAGACAAAAACAGCGACAGCACGACCGAAAGTACCACGATGATGCCAACGATCATAACACCTTTTTGTTCCAGCTCCGCCATGATCTCCGCGATCTCCACGGTTGAAATGCTCACCAGCATCACACCCTGGATCTGCGGAACATCTGGACTCTGTACAGGCACTGCCAATTCCAGAACCTTATCTTCCGCATCATACTCGACAGCGTCCTCACCCTTCATGCACGCCACTGCCAGCGAGCTCAAAAGAGTTGTCCCATCCTCTGTGTGGAACGTATCGCTTACGATCTTAAAGTCCCTGTCAGCCAACAGAACCCGTCCATTGTAAACATTAGAGAATAACTCCAGCTTGCTGTTCACTGCCTGCGAGCCGGAGTCATTCAGATAATTTTCTTTGATGATCAGATTGCACAGAATGTCGCACTGATCCTGTACGGTTTCGGTAAGCATGGAAACCGCACGATCCTGATAATTATGGAGCATCATGCCTGTCACCACAACACTCGGCACGATCCCCAAAATGATTAAGATGATCAGAATACGAAAACGCAGGCTTCTGAAAAAATTGTTTCTTTTTCTCATTTTTCCACTCCGTTCTCCCTATATACACGGGCATATCCATATTTCCCATATCCCCGTGCACACATGATATACATGATTTCGATCCGAACCTCTATGTTTGTAAAGTAAGTGTTCGGACCGTTCTCATCTTATCACAGAAATACCCGTATTTCCACTGTGTTTTTTTATTGTTTTTTACTTCAAAGCCTGACGCAATGAGCGATCCTGCCCCATATTTCGGATCTTTTCATAGATCTCCGGGCGATTGATATTGGAAAAATACCACTCCGAAGCCTGGCTCTCGTAGCATTCATACTCAATCCTTCTAAGGAAGGCAAACACAGATCCTTTTCGCTGTGTGATCTCCTCCAGCATCTGATCGGCTGTGTCCGTGTGATAAACGCCCATCAGAGGTTCTTCCCAGTCACCGTGTTTTAAGATCACCGCCTTCGCATCTGTGCGCTGTGCCTGTTCGATCAACGCCAAAAGTTCCTCCACCGGAACCAACGGAACATCCACTCCCAGCACAAGACACTGCCTGTGTCTGGCTGTTCGAAAACAGGCTTCCAGACCTCCCAGCGGGCCTTTGCCCTGCACGCGGTCCGGAATGATCGGACAGACATACTGTTTTTTACCGTGATATCCGGATATCAAAATGTCCTCGATCCCAAGCTGGCGTCCTTTCTCTATCTGCATTTCAAGAAATGTCCGATCGTTTATCATAAGATCACATTTATCCCGTCCCATACGGCTGCTCGCTCCCCCTGCAAGTACAACCATAGACAAATTTTCTGCCAGGGCCATTTCTCTGCCTCCTCCAATGTCTGCTTTTCTTAATGTCTGTTTTTCTTAATCGCCGCTTTCTTTATTCTCATCCACCAATCTGAGACATGCTTCGAATCTCATCATGGCTTGTCTGTGCTTCATAGAAATTGTGGCTGATCGGTTTCTTCCAGATCACCTGATAGATCGCCTCTTTCAGTTCCTCATCGCTACATCCGCCACGCATAAGGCTGCGAAGATCCGTTCCATCCTGATACTGCAGACAGCCTTTCATAAAGCCTTCCGCTGTAAGACGGATACGATTGCACTGATGACAGAACTTGTGCGTCATCGCACTGATAAAACCTATTTTTCCTTTAAATCCAGAGATCTTATAATAATGGCAAGGGCCATTTCCATAGCGTTCTTTTACCGGCTCCATCATACCATACGCTTCCTCGAGCACCGCTTTGATAGACTCCTCATCCTGGAATGGAAATTCTTTACCGTATCCGATCGGCATCATCTCGATGAAACGCACGTGGAGCGGATATTTCTGGGCAAGTCCTGCGAGCTCCACAAAATTCTGTTTCTCCTTGATCACAGGCACGCTGTTGATCTTTAAAGAAAGTTCCGGATGTGTAAGGGATGCCTCGATCGCCCGGAGCACTTTGTCCAATCCATCCCTTCTGGCGATCTTCTTGAACAGCTCCGGATTTAAGGTGTCCAGACTGACGTTGATCGCATCGATCCCTGCATCCAGAAGATCATCCAACTGTTCTTCCAACAAAAGGCCGTTTGTGGTGAGTGTCACTTTCTCGATCCCCGGGATCGCTTTAAGTTCTCTGGCAAGTCCGGCACAGTCTTTGCGCACCAACGGCTCTCCTCCTGTCAGCTTGATCTTGGAGATCCCAAGCTCTGCTGCACATTTGCTGATACGCACGATCTCATCATAGGTTAAGATGTCATTGTGAGCAAGAGGTTCCACCCCCTTCTCCGGCATACAGTATATGCATCTGAGATTACACCTGTCCGTCAGTGAAATCCGTAAATAGTCTATCGTTCTTCCATGTTTATCTATCATAATCTGGTCTACCTGCCTTTTTTCGTTCTCGTTCTTTTTCATTCCAGATCCAGAGTCTTTTTCGTCGCTGTCCTCTCCGCCCACAGCAACTCTCTCCTCTATCTCGTTCTTATTATTTGACACAAATCTCCGCACAGTCTATACTAAAAGAAATGACACAGACTGTGAGGACTTTTTATGAAAGTAAATGAGCAATACCACAACTTAAATCTGCTGGAAACGGTCTCCTATGAGTTCCTTGGACGCGATGGACAAACGCATCAGGAAGCTGAACCGATCTTAGTCGAGCACATGATGGACGTTTATGTCAATGAACGTCTGACTATGAAGCTCGTATGCATCCCTGAGCATCTGACAGAGCTCGTCCTGGGCCGTCTTTTTACAGAAGGGATCATCCACAGCGCATCCGATGTCGAACAGATCTACATCTGCGAATTTGGCAAACGCGCCCGTGTCCTTCTGACCAAAGACAGATCTGCACAGGTATCGGACTGCGGATCTGAAGATTACGTCGAACCCACTCCGACCTGCTGCACAGGCAACCGTGTCCTCAACGACTATTTCGTCGATGAGCAGACACCTTCCCCAGTCACTCCGATCCCATGGAAAAAGCAGTGGGTCTTTGATCTTGCAGACTGCTTCGCCAATGGCACTCCGCTCCACAGCCAGACTTGGGCAACTCATAGTTGTTTCCTTGCCTGCGATGGAAAGCTGCTTTTCCAGTGCGAAGACATCGGACGGCACAACGCACTCGACAAAGCGATCGGTCATGCGCTCCGCCACGACATCGACCTGACGAAATGCATCATCTATTCCAGCGGACGTATCCCTACCGATATGGCACTCAAAGCCATCCGCGCAGGAATCCCTCTCCTTGCGAGCAAGGCATCTCCTTCCGCCGAGGCCGTTGCCATGGCAAAGGAATATCATCTGACTCTCATATGTGCCGCGCGCCGCGACCGCATGAAATTATTTGCCGGCGAACCGCCTATTGATGAGACAAAATAAAATCTGCGATCTCCTCTGCACTGTCCAGATCAAACACCGGAAGATGTTCCGGTATGGACAGTGCATTTCTTTTTTCCGCATCAAGGTTCGTCGCGACTGCCATCAGATAGGCTTCGTCGCACACGCATTGCTCTGAATTTCCCTTGCGCACGATCTCGATCTTCGGATAAGTGCTGTACTTAAATCCTTCCAGCAAGATCAGATCCGCCTCTGGAAAAAGCTGCATCAGTTCTGTCTCCGATGTATGCGCCTGCTGTTTGACCACCATAAATTTACCGGCAGAAAAAACTGCTGTCGCATATGCCCCCGACTCAAGCTGACGATACGTGTCCGTCCCCGGCACATCCGCACTAAATTCATGGCCGTCGTGTTTGATCACCGCCGCTTTGATCCCTTTTTCTTTAAAAATCTCCAGCAAACTGCAGATCAGTGTGGTTTTTCCTGAATTTTTGATCCCACTGATCGCAAATACTTTCTGCTGCCTTGCCATATCCTGTCACTTCCCTATAAAAGTATTGCACGGACTTTATTTCCGGCTTTCAGATTTCCATCCTCAGATTCCATCGTGCTGCTGTCGATCAGACAGTTGCAGCCTGCCATAGAGCTCAGTACACCGTTTGAGTGCAGGCCGTTCGGAAGATGGAAGACTCCGTTTTCCCAGTGTGCACGGATATATCGTCTCACGCGAAGTCCTTTGCCGAAGTCCTCAGCCATCACTCCACTCACTTCTTTCAGGTCAATAGAATGATCCCTCGTCATCTTTGCCAACGCCGGGCGGATCAGTGTCTCCATCGTCACTGCCACTCCGAAAGGATTTCCAGAGAGACTGACGATCGGCACGTTATCATAGACAGAAAACAGAGTTGGCATACCTGGTTTCATTTTCACTCTCCAGAAGATTCTCTCTGCTCCTATCAAACGCAGGGATTCATGCATGATGTCTTTCTTTCCAACAGAAACTCCGCCTGTGGTGATGATCATATCTGCATCTTTCGCCACTTCTTTCAGTTTCTCAGCCATCACTTCCGGCTCGTCCTTGACAGATTCTGTATAGAAAGGCTCAATCCCGAGCTCGCGCAGTCTCGCATAGAGCATCGTCATATTGCTGTTGTAGATTTTTCCGACCGGAAGCGGCATGCCTGGCTCTACCACTTCATCTCCGGTGGTCAAAAGAACGATCTTTGGCTGACGGTATACAGGCACATCCGCCACGCCCATGCCGGCAAGCACTGCGGCTTCCACATAGCTGATCTTAGTATCTTTGTTCAACAATACGGTTCCCTGTTTAAAGTCCTCGCCTGCGAAACAATAATTGTCCCATTTCTTTGCTTCACAGTAGATCTCCACCGTATCCTCCGCATAGTTTGTATCTTCCTGTCGGATACAGCAGTTGCAGCCATCCGGGATCGCTGCGCCTGTCATGATCCGCACAGCCTGACCATGCTGGATCTCTCTGTCTGTGTAATGTCCGGCATCCACTTCCTCCATCACTGTGAGTCTGGCCGGATGTTCTTTGGATGCTCCCGCCAGATCCTCCGCTTTACAGGCATATCCATCCACCGGTGAGCGGTCGAATGGCGGATTATGGAACTCAGCCGCCATATCCTCGGCCAGTATCCTTCCCCCTGCATTTTTCAGTTCTGTCTTTTCTGTCTCGTTCATTACAGGCGTATACTCCAGAATTTTCTCCATTGCCTGTTCTACAGTGATTCCCTCCACGTCCAACATCCTTTCTGTCTTTTATTTCTCAGCTTCTGAGTTTTGTTATCTTTTACTTATGTTTTATTTACTTCTTTATCAGTTGTTGTTTAACTATTAGTTTTTTGCACAATCCTGGCTGCGATCCTTTAGCTTTTATCTCTTTGTGCAGTCCTGGCTGTGATCCTTTAGCTTTTATCTCTTTGTGCAATGTTAGCTATTGCTCTTTAAGCGTTATTTTCTTTCATTATCTGCTGTCCCTCGCAGAGCATTCCCTCCTGCAAGATCTGGCAGAAAACAAAATATGGCTCCATCGGTGTACATACTTTTTCGCCCTGATAGGCATCTGCCGCCGGGCAATTGGCATCGATCCTCACCACTTCCAAAAGCACTTCCCCACAGCGGAAACGGTCGCCTTTTCGGATCGCATCCCAGTCAAGCCCTTCCACCAGCAGATTTTCTCCAAATCTTCCATATAAGATTGGCTGACCTGTGCCGTCAAAAAACTCTTTCACCTTCTCGTAGGGAAGCATACTGACATGTTTTCTGCCTTTTCCGTAGTGCACCTCCCCCACAAGTCCCTGGAGTGTAGCCTTACATTCATGTACATTCTGTTTACTACTCTTACTCTGTGCGCTGATGCACACACACAATACTTTCCCAGTCTCTGTCATCGTTGTTCCTCACTTTATGTGATCTGCGATCATCTTCTATTATACACTTATTGGTGAGCACGTCACCAGTTTTCTCACTTGATATGATCTGTGATCATTTCCAGTTTTTCCGTAGATATAACAAAATGGGAAAATACTTTGTTATATCCACCGAACCTTCTGAATTTTGGATCCGTAAGTTTTCCCCATCAAATCTCATTATAATAGAAACAGGGCTGCCGCAAGGACAGCAGATCCGTGCGACAGCCCCATATATTTTTTTATGCTTTCTCAATCTTGATCGCACATACCTTATATTCAGGTATTCTTGCGTATTTGTCAAGAGCGGCATTTGTCAGCCAGTTAGCATTTCCATCCGGGAAGTGGAATGGCATCCAGCTCTCACCCGGTGATGTCTTCGTACCTACACGTGCGGTAGATTCGATAGAACCACGTCTGGAAGAAACTTTAACTTTATCGCCATCTTTGATTCCGAGTTTTTCAGCATCTACGATGTTCATCTCGATGAAAGATTTGCCAGCGATTTCCATAAGCTCAGGAGTCTTTCCTGTCATCGCTCTTGTTGTGTAGTGATACAGGATACGTCCTGTCATCAGGATGATCGGATAATCGTCATCCGGAAGCTCTGCGGACGGTACATATTTAGCCGGATAGAACCAGCCAAGACCACGTGAGAATTTACCAACATGCATGATCGGTGTTCCCGGATGATCTTTGGATGTACATGGCCACTGGAGACCCTGTCCATTTACTTCTTCACTGTCAAGACGTTCATGGCTGATACCAGCAAAGCTTGGTGTCAGAGATGCGATCTCGTCCATGATCTGAGCAGATGTAAGGTGTGGCTGTGGATATCCCATACGGTTCATCAGGTCGATGATGATATCTGTATCCAGTCTCATTTCTCCCGGTACAGTTACGGCTTTACGTACTCTCTGTACACGACGTTCTGTATTGGAGAATGTACCTTCTTTTTCTGCATAACTCATACCTGGAAGGATAACGTCTGCATACTGTGCTGTTTCTGTCATAAAGAGTTCCTGAATTACGAAGAAGTCAAGGCTCTCTAATGCTTTGATGATATGTGTTGTATCAGGGTCAGTAACTACTGGGTCCTCACCATAAATGTAGAGACCTTTTACTTCGCCAGTGATTGCTTTCGGGAAGATATCGGTAGCGTGTGTTCCGATCTCTGGATCGATCTTAACGCCCCATGCTTTCTCGAATTTCTCACGAGCTGCTGGATCTGTTACTTTCTGATATCCTGGTAAGCAGTTTGGCTGAGCACCCATATCACAAGCACCCTGTACGTTGTTCTGTCCACGGAGTGGGTTTACACCGCAGCCTTCACGTCCAAGTTTACCAACCATCATTGCGATATTGGACATGGACATAACGCCTTCTGTACCTGTAGAATGCTCTGTAACACCGAGGCAGTAGATGATCGGTGCGCGGTCAGCTTTTGCATACATGATCGCTGCTTTTCTCAGATCTTCTGCGTCGATATGGCAGATTTCAGCAACCTTTTCAGGTGTGTAATCTTTAACGATTTCTTTTAATTCTTCATAACCTTCGGTACGTTCTGCGATGAATTTCTCATCCTGGAGACCTTCCTGGATAATAACGTTCATGATACCGTTTGCGAATGCAACGTTTGTACCTGGTTTTAATTTCAGATGGATATCTGCTTTCTTAGCAAGGTCGATATCACGTGGGTCAACTACGATCAGTTTGCAGCCTCTCTTAACTACCTGACGGATCTGCATACCAACTACTGGATGTGCTTCTTCTGGGTTGGAACCAACCAGCATGATCACTTCCGCATTCTTTGTGATATCTTCGATCGGGTTTGTCATAGCGCCGGAGCCCAATGTCATAGCCAGACCTGCTACAGATGCAGAGTGGCATACACGTGCACAGTTGTCAGTATTGTTAGTGCCGAAGCAGCAACGTACCATCTTCTGTACCATGTAGATATCTTCGTTTGGTGATCTGGAGCAAGCGAAACCAGCGAGGGAGTTTGGACCATACTGTTTCTTGATCTCCATAAATTTGGAAGCAACAAGGTCTAATGCTTCATCCCATGTAGCGCGCTCAAATTCACCTGTTTCTTTATTTTTGATCAACGGATATTTGATACGTTCTGGAGAATGTACGAAATCGAAGCATCCGCTACGGCCTTTAACACAGAGAAGTCCTTTGTTGGAAGGTCCGTTTGCAGCTTCTGTATCTACGATCTTTCCGTCTTTTACAAGGAGATAATACTGACATCCTGTTGCACAATGTGGACATGTAGTCAGAACCTTCTTGTCGATCTGGTATGGACGATATTTCTTTCTGCGTTTCATAGTCAGCGCGCCTGTTGGACATGCCTGAACACAGTTACCGCAAGATTCGCAGATTCCTTCGTTCCATGTATTTTTGTAGTGAGCACCGATCACGGACTGGAAACCACGGTCCATAGTGTCGATCGCTCCGCGTCCTACGATCTCTTTACATGTATTTACGCAACGATGGCAAAGAATGCAAAGGCTTGGATCATAGGTAAAGAATTTATTTGTATCATCGATCGGCATATCCTTCATTTCGCCAGGATAGCTTGTCTCAGTTACTCCATACTCGAAGCAGTAGTCCTGTAATTTGCAGGCTCCGTTTGCTTCACAAGAGAAGCAGTGGATACGGTGGTCAGAGAGAAGCAGATCGAGTGTATCTTTACGATATGCGATCACTTTCTCAGACATTGTCTGTACTTCATCACCTTCTGCACAGTGAAGTGTACATGCAGTATCAAATTTAGTTCTGCCATTATTGGTAACTTCTACTACACATAAACGGCAGGAACCATCTGGCAATACATCTTCCAGATAGCAAAGTGTTGGAATTTCTACTCCAATCTTCTTTGCAGCCTGCAGAATCGTCGTGCCTTTCTCGACTTCTACAGGAATTCCATCTATCGTCAAATGAATCATCATCTATTCCTCCTTATTTTACAGAAATTGCGCCAAATTTACAATTTTCCAAACATGTTCCACACTTAATACATTTGGAGGTATCAATAGTATGAGGCTCTTTCTTATTTCCTGTAATCGCTTCAACCGGACAATTTCTTGCACACTTTGTACAGCCTTTACATTTCTCTGGATCGATCTCATAAGTCTGCATAGCCTGGCATACGTGTGCTGTACATTTCTTGTCAACGATATGTTCTACATATTCATTTCTGAAGTTCTTTAATGTAGAAAGTACCGGAAGCGGCGCACTCTTTCCAAGTCCGCAAAGAGAACGTTCTTTGACAAATGTTCCCAGATGTTCCAGTTTATCCAGATCTTCCAGTTCACCTTTTCCATCTGTGATCTTTTCAAGGATCTCAAGCATACGTTTTGTTCCGATACGGCATGGGCCACATTTTCCGCAGGACTCTCTCTGAGTGAATCCCATGAAGAAACGAGCAACGTCTACCATACAGGAGTTCTCATCCATAACAACAAGACCACCGGAACCAACGATCGCACCATATTTCTTGATAGAGTCGAAGTCAAGTGCTACGTCAAGGTGTTCTTCTGTCAGACATCCACCGGACGGTCCACCGATCTGAACAGCTTTGAATCCAGCTTCAGATTTCATTCCGCCACCGATGTCAAATACGATCTTACGAAGGGTTGTTCCCATAGGTACTTCGATCAGACCTGTGTTCTTAACGTTACCGGTAAGAGCGAACGCTTTTGTTCCCGGGCTTCCTTCTGTACCAATGCTTCTGAACCATTCTACACCATTTGTGATGATCATTGGAACGTTTGCATAAGTTTCTACGTTGTTAAGAACCGTTGGTTTTGCGAACAGACCCTGTTCTACTGTACGAGGAGGTT
>CAZSTD010000028.1:14422-19393 GCA_964609645.1 uncultured Blautia sp. | reverse complement strand
ACACTGGCATCTTCTACGCCAAGTGCTTTCAGCTCCTCAACAAGCTGTTTAGCCAGATCAAACTGGTGCTGAGTTGACGGGGAAGCACCGCTTTCCTCATCACTCGGGGTAAATACTTTTACGTAAGATAACAAACGTTCATATGCTTTCATAGAAAAAAATACTCCTTTTGTAATTTTTTTGCTCTAGTGATACGCTAGTTAGAATCTGATGAAAAATTTTGCAGTAATATTTTATACAAGGCAAGATTCTTATGTGGAATTATGCAAGCTTTTTAAGCAGATCTTCCAAGTTTATATTTTCAAAAGATTCGATCACAGGATATTCAAGATATTCAGAAAAAGAAGCACTTTTGCTTCCCTGAGAATACCAAATCCCCTTTAATCCGCAAGCGCGGGAACCAAGAACATCCTTCTTTATATTATCGCCGATAAACGCACATTCATCAACGGAAAATGTAGATTTTTCAACACAAAGAGAGAAAAAATCCGAATCAGGTTTTTCTACACCGGCCTCTTCACTTGTAACGATAAAGTCGATATATGGGAAAAGCTGTAATCGTTCTAATTTTCTATATTGGATATGTGCGGTCATATCAGTTCCAATCCCAATTTTTATGTTGCGCTTTTTTAAATTTTCCAGAAAAGTTATTATGCCCGGTTCAGGTTCTGCGTGTGCAACAAAGGTATCCCAGTAAGCATGATACATACGGACTGCATGTGGAAAAAGAGGCTGGGAAAGCAATTCGAGCATGCACTGGAACCGCAGAAGGCGATTGTGGATGGCCGCGGTGTCTGTTCCTATTCGCTTTTCCATTGTTTTTTGGGCTTTTTCATAATAGGACAGCATTGCTTCCTCGGATAGCTGGAAATGTTTTTGACAATAGTCGGCCAGGGCTTTCATACCAATGAGATGATTTCGGTCATAGTCGAACAGGGTATTGTCGATATCAAAAATAACACATTTGATCATGTGGTTTCCTCCTTAATTATGTAGCGATAAATATTGAAGTAAATAAAGTTGAAGTGAATACAGTAAATAAAGTTAAAGTAAATACAATGAACAAAGTTAAAGCAAATATAGCAATAAAGTTAAAGTAAATACAGCAATAAAAGTTGAAGCAAACACAGCGATTAGATATATGGGAAAATGCTGATCATTAAAATCTAGTATTATAAAAGGGATCATAAAATTCCCAATGCGCTGCTCAAAGGGGATGATGAGCAGTGCCTAATGCACAACAGATACAACAACATATAGGATAATCAAAATCGAGGGGAATGTCCATACTTTGGAAAGATTTCCACGATGATCCTATTTGGTAAGGTTTTCTATGCCTCTCAGATGGGAATGTACTGGGAATTTTTGCAGGGATATAGTAGAATAAAAGAACAAAAGAAAATATACAGTGACATCTGTATAGAAAGGTTAAAGGGAAATGGAGAAAGAGGAAGAAAAAACAGTAAAAAAAAGGCTGGAATATTACAGTGGAGAGATCAAAAGGGATGTAGGAAACCTGATAAAATGGCTGATCCTTGCCCTGATCGTCGGATGTGTGGTGGGTGCGGCGAGCACTTTGTTTTCATTTGCACTGAAAGGTGTCACCACTTACAGAAAGGCGAATGGATGGGTATTTTATCTTCTCCCTGTAGTGGGTCTGGGGATCGTATTTTTGTATGACAAATTTGGAAAAGAGGACGGGGGAACGAACCAGGTACTTTCCACTGTGCGCTCACAGGATGAGGTGCCGCTTAGATCAGCACCGCTGATCTTTGTCTCTACAGCGTTGACGCATTTGGCTGGAGGTTCTGCCGGACGAGAGGGTGCAGCGATCCAGCTTGGCGGAAGTATCGCCAATCAGCTTGGACGTTGGATCCATCTGGATGAAGAAGACAAGCATGTGATCGTTATGTGCGGCATGAGTGCAGCGTTTTCAGCGTTATTTGGAACTCCAATGGCTGCGGCGGTGTTTGCTCTTGAGGTGGTCAGCGTAGGCGTGATGTATTATGCTGCTTTGATGCCATGCATGATCGCATCGTTGATCGCATCCAGATTTGCGGCAGACATGGGAGTGACACCGGAAACTTTTCATGTGATAGATATTCCGTCACTGACTATAGAAACCGGATTAAAAATGGGACTTGTAGCCTGTGGGTGTGCAGTAGTCAGCATTTTGTTCTGTATGCTGCTCAATGAAGTGGGCACTTTATACGGAAAATATCTGAAAAATCCGTACGTTCGTGTAGTTGTAGGTGCTTGCCTTGTGATCGCGATCACAATGATCCTTGGAACGACAGACTATATGGGGGCAGGTGCAGAGCTGATCGAGAAAGCGGTGGAACATGGGCAGGCTGATCCGTGGGACTTCTTTTGGAAGATGATCCTGACCGCCTTGACTATGCGTGCAGGATTTCGCGGTGGTGAGATCGTGCCATCTTTTTGCATTGGCGCGACATTTGGATGTGTGATGGGAAATTGGATCGGAATGTCCCCGTCTATCTGTGCAGCGTGTGGAATGGCGGCAGTATTCTGTGGTGTGACGAACTGTCCGATCACCTCGATTTTGATCGCATTTGAGATGTTTGGATTCCAGGGCGTATCATTTTATCTGATCGCAGTTTCCATCAGCTATGCGGCTTCTGGATATTATGGGCTGTATAAGGATCAAACGATCGTATATTCCAAATATAAAGCGAAATATATCAACAGACATACGAGGTTTTAATGAAATGTGGAATTCGAGTACTTGTTTGACTTGGATCAAATAATAGAAAAAGGGGGGATTTTTTTGGAAAAAAGAAATCAAAATGTGCAGGCAAAAACTGTACAGGCGGTAAATCCGCTTGGTACAGCACCCATTGGAGGGTTGATCGCTAAGTTTGCGATCCCTGCGATCATCAGTATGCTAGTCAGCGCGATGTATAACATTGTGGACCAGATCTTTATCGGTCAGGGCGTTGGAATGCTTGGAAATGCAGCTACCAATATAGCCTTTCCGATCACAACAACAGCGACAGCGATCTCATTGCTTTTGGGGATTGGAAGTGCGTCCAATTATAACTTGGAGATGGGCGCAGGAAGGGAAAAAAGAGCCAGCGAGATCGCAGGGACCGGACTGGCTACCCTGGGGATCTGCGGAGTAGTCATTGCAGGAATCGCGTTGGTGTTTTTAAAACCGCTCCTGACATTGTTCGGAGCGACCGTAGATGTAATGCCGTATGCGTTAGATTATGCGGGGATCACAGCGTTGGGACTTCCTTTTTATGTTTTATCAGTAGGTGGAAATCACATTGTAAGAGCTGACAGAAGCCCTACATATTCTATGATGTGTACCATAAGCGGTGCGGTGATCAATACGATCTTAGATCCACTGTTTATCTTTGGGTTCGGATGGGGAATCAAAGGAGCAGCCTGGGCAACGGTGATCGGACAGACGGTAGCTGGAATTTTGATCATTGTATATTTCAGCAAATTCCGGAAGATGAACCTGAACGGCGCAATGCTGAGACCACATTTAAAATATCTGAAATTGATCGCTTCCCTGGGATTGGCATCCTTTATCAATCAGATCGCTATGACGATCGTACAGATTGTTTTAAATAATACTTTGCGCTATTACGGTGCAGATTCTATTTATGGAAGCGATATTCCAATCGCATGTGTAGGTGTCATCTCGAAAGTAAATCAGGTATTTATATCTATCTGTATAGGAATTTCACAGGGCTGTCAGCCGATCTGGGGATTTAACTACGGAGCTAAAAAATATGACAGAGTTCGAAAGACTTATCGCTATTCTGTAACAGCGTGTACGACGATCGCAGTAATCTTTTTTGCTTGCTTCCAGTTATTCCCACATCAGATCGTAAGCATCTTTGGAAGCGGAAGCGACCTTTACTTTCAGTTTGCAGAGCGTTATCTGAAAATTTTTATGTTTATGACCTTTGTAAATGGAATCCAGCCTATGTCTTCTGGTTTCTTTACTTCTATGGGAAAAGCGAAGCTGGGTATAGTGATGTCTCTGACCAGACAGGTTATATTCCTGCTTCCTCTGATCGCCATTTTTCCAATATTTATGGGAATTGACGGCGTTATGTATGCAGGTCCGATCGCAGATGCGGCAGCGTTTGTGCTGGCAGTTTTATTTGCGAGAAAAGAGCTTGGAAAGATGAAGAAAATCGGTTAAGGACTAAAAAAATCCATCTGTACCTGAGATTCTGTCTGTGCTATGATAAGCAGGTAAAAGACAGAAAGGTAAGGTGGACCAATGAAACAAGAAAATTATATAAAAGGTATGGTAATGATCATCCTGTCGGCGTTTTTCTTTGCGTGTATGAACGTGAGTGTGCGTCTGGCAGGTGATTTGCCGTCTGTGGAAAAAAGTTTCTTCCGAAATGTGGTTGCAGCAATATTTTCCGCAGTTATCTTGTACAGGAATCACACAGTTCCTAAAGTGGAGAAAAAATATTGGGGACCGCTGCTCACCAGATGTGTATGCGGAACAATTGGTATTTTGTGTAACTTTTATGCGATCGATCATCTTTTGGTCGCAGATGCTTCCATTCTCAATAAACTGTCGCCGTTCTTTGCGATCGTATTTTCTTTTTTGTTATTAAAAGAAAAGATCAAACCGGCACAGGCTGGCTGCGTGGCACTTGCATTTATCGGGTGTTTATTTGTGGTAAAACCTGGATTTCAAAATGCGGCGCTGATCCCGGCACTGATCGGTGTATGCGGTGGTCTGGGCGCAGGGATTGCTTATACGATGGTCCGTGTACTGGGAACACACGGGGTAAAAGGACCTGTGATCGTATTTTATTTTTCACTTTTTTCCTGCGTGGCAGTTCTTCCGTGGATGTTCCTTCACTTTGAGCCGATGACTTTCAGACAGCTGATCACACTGCTGATGGCTGGGTTATTTGCAGCGGGAGGACAGTTCACGATCACGGCGGCTTATACTTATGCGCCGGCAGG
>CAZSTD010000028.1:0-14322 GCA_964609645.1 uncultured Blautia sp. | reverse complement strand
TATGATATGGTGTATATTGCTGTTTTTACAGTTGTGCTGGTGATATGTTCATGGATATCGATCCCGACGCAGATCCCATTTACATTTCAGACATTTGGTGTCTTTATGGCGGTTGGCGTGCTGGGCGGTAGACGAGGGACATGGACGGTAGTAGTTTATTTGCTGCTGGGAGCTGTGGGACTTCCAGTGTTTTCAGGATTTAGAGGCGGAGCTGGTGTTTTGCTTTCTGTAAATGGAGGATATCTGATAGGATTCCTATTTTCTGCGCTCGTGATGTGGGCGATGGAAAAAATATTTGCAGGCATATGGAAAAAAAGTTCAGCTATAGTGTTTCTTTCGATGCTGATGGGGCTTTTGACGTGTTACTTGTTTGGAAGCGTATGGTTTATGGTTATTTACGCGAAAACAACAGGAGCAGCAGGTTTTACGGCAGTTCTTGGATGGTGTGTGATGCCATTTATCATCCCTGATCTGATCAAAGTTTCTCTTGCATTTATGCTGGCGAAAAAAATGCGCAAGTATGTAAAACTTTAATGCGATCATTGATTTTGCTTATAAAGATGGATATACTTTGGAATAGATAGTAAAAGGATCATAAAAGAAAGCGTAGGGAATAAAAAAATGCTTAATATTTTATTTCGAGAGGATGAAAGAGAAATAAGATATACCGACTCATATTTTAATAATAATTATCAAGATGAGTGGTTAGAGGATGATTTGGTAAAAAAAATAATTAAGGATATTGACTCATCTGAGGTTTTAAATGCACAGATCGTAATAAGTCCTGTGTTGGGAGCGATTCCCGTAACACAAATAAGTGGTGGAGCAAAAGCAATTATTCTTATGTTAAAAAAACCAGAATTGTTGATTCATGGTAATAGTTGTGGAGATAATTGTGCTGAATGGATCGCACGGATTGGAAAAATACAGGATATTTATGTTCATTTGACTTATCCCATGCATTTTCCAAATGATGTAGAGCTGAGGATCATGGATACAGGAGTAAAATGTAGATCATACAAGGAGTATGTGGAGGAATATTTGAAATGGTCGCAGAACATTCAGTGATGGTTCAGTCTGGACGAGGAATCCAGTATAAATTTACAATTCATAGAAAGTATACGATTATTCGTGGCGACAGTGCAACTGGAAAAACAACTTTAATAAGAATGATAGAAGATGCATCAATAAGGAATACTGCTGATATTGCTTGTGATGTGCCTTGTGTTGTTTTACCGTATGTTAATTGGGAATTAAATATAGATGCTTTTTCTGAAAGTATTGTTTTTATAGATGAAGATCATCCGGCGCTAGCAAATGGAAAAAAACTTGCGGAAAAAATGTTTGTATCGGATAATTGTTTTGTTATTATTTCAAGAGATAAGATGCCTTGGATCCCATATAGTTATAAAGAAATTTATGAAATAAAAAGTTCTGGAAAATTCCATCGCTTAGAAAGAATTTATGAAGATATGGACAAGTTTCAGAAAGCAGAAGATTATGTTACAGAAGATGAGGCAGCAGGATTAGAATTTTACCGATGGTGTTTGGGAGATGCTGTAAAAACCAGTCACGGAAATAGTAATCTTTCTAAATATGCTAAAAAAGGAGTTCTTCTTATTGGAGATGGCGCTGCAATAGGACCGTATATGTATGATCTTATGCTTAAAAATACGCAGTTATTTCTGCCGGAATGTTTTGAGTGGTTGTTGCTTCATTCGCCTATTTTTGAAGGGGATAAAGAAGTTCAAAAACAATTACAGGAACCTCAAAAACATATCAGTACAAAATATCAAAGTTGGGAAGAATATTTTACACAATATTTGATAGAGATTTCTCATGGAAAAGACTATCAATATTCAAAAAAGAAGATAAATGCTTGTTATATAGAAGAATGTTGTTATAAAAACCAATTCTGTGGTGGATTTACCAAAAAAGAAAAAAATATTGGATTTTTAAGGACATGAATCATAGCAGAAAGGACAAAAGAGAAAAATGGAAGATAAGAGCATGAGATTATATTTTGCAAGCGACTATATGGAAGGTGCACATCCTGTGATCATGCAAAAACTGATGGAGACAAACCTGGAGAAAACCGTAGGCTATGGATTTGATCCGTACACAGAACAAGCGAAGCAAAAGATCAGAGAAGCCTGTGATGCGCCGGATGCAGATATATTTCTTCTGGTGGGAGGAACGCAGACGAACAAGACGGTGATCGCGGCACTTCTGAATTCTTATCAGGGTGTGATCGCAGCCGATACCGGACACATCAGTACACATGAGGCGGGTGCTATTGAGCTGACGGGACATAAGGTTCTGACACTTCCGCACGATCACGGTAAGATTTCGGCAGAGCAGATCAAGAAATATCTCAAGGATTTCTATGACGATGCCAATTATGATCATATGGTCATTCCGGGGATGGTGTATCTTTCCCAGCCGACGGAGTATGGAACTTTATATTCACTGGAAGAATTAAAAGCGATCAGCAGTGTATGCCGGGAAAATCATTTGCCGCTTTATGTGGACGGCGCGCGCCTGGCATATGCACTGGCAAGCCCGGAAAACGATGTCACGTTGTCTGATATGGCAAAATTGTGTGATGTATTTTATATCGGTGGTACGAAATGCGGAGCTTTGTTTGGGGAAGCAGTCGTGATCCCGCAGAAAGGGCTGATCCCTCATTTCTTTACCATTATCAAACAGCATGGAGCATTGTTGGCCAAAGGAAGGATCGCAGGTATTCAGTTTTCAGAACTGTTCACAGACGGTTTGTATGAACGGATCGGAAAACCGGCGATGGACGCAGCAGTACTGATCAAGAATGCGCTGAAAAGGTTGGGATATGATACATATATCGACACACCGACGAACCAAACTTTCTGTGTAGTCTCCAATGAGATGATGGAAGTCTTATCTAAGGATGTAGAATTTGGATTCTGGGAAAAATATGACGAGACACACTGTGTGATCCGTTTCGCTACAAGCTGGGCAACAACGATAGAGGATACACAGAAGCTGATCCAGATTTTGGAGAAGCTGGCTTGAGTGAGAGAGCGGATAACAGGCTTGCCTGCGCAGGTGAGAAAAAAATAAAATAATAAAACACGCACAAGAAAGCACGCAAATAAAAGTTGCGTGCTTTCTTGTGCTATGTTAAAATATAGCTATTGATGTGTTGGTTTTTTGAAAAACCGGGTGTACAGATCAAAGAAAGAAAAAAGTGATATATAATGAGATTGGGTTTATTGAAGGAGGAAAAAAATCATGGCGGTGACAATACAGGATATTGCGGAGAAGGTTGGCGTGTCCAGAGGAACAGTGGATCGTGCATTAAATGACAGAGGAAGGATCAATCCGGAGGTAGCGGAACGTGTCAAACAGGCAGCTGCGGAGCTAGGATATGTCCACAAATCCAGAAAGAGACAGAATGCTTCCAGTGGTAAGAAAAAAATAGGGATCGTGACACAGTTGGCAAATGATTCTTTTATGGTGGAGATCAACCGTGGGATCCAGACTGCGAAGAAAGAGCTGGAAGAACTGGGAATGGAAGTGTTTGTAAAAGAGAGAGTTTCTGTGGATGAGAATGAGCAGCTGGAAGCGATCGAGGAACTGTTGGATAAGGGAATTGATGGACTTGCGATCATGCCTGTGGATTCAGAGAAGATCCGTGAGAAGTTAAACTGGATGATCCAGGAAAAACGCATCCCGGTGGTTACTTTTAACTCAGATATCGTAGGAACCAAAAGAAGCTGCTTCGTAGGAATGGATAATAAACAGAGTGGCCGGACGGCAGCCGGACTTTTCCATATGCTTACCAGAGGATGTGGAAAAATCCTTATCATCACCGGTTATTTCAGCAGTCTTTTAAATAATTCGCGTGTGGATGGTTTTGTCGAGGAAGTAAAAAAGATCGCGCCGAAGCTGGAGATCGCAGGCGTGCAGGGAAGCTTCAATCAGGCGGAGGAAGTTCAGAAGATCGTTGAAAATACTATGATGAACATATCTGGGATCAATGGTATTTTTATCGTGTCCGGCGGTCAGGAAGGGATCGAAGCTGCATTTAAAAAACTTGGGATTGAGCAGCGCCCGTATGTGGTGCTCTATGACCAGATCCCAGAGAATGAAAAACTGCTGAAGGAAGACACCGCAGATTTTCTGATCGACCAGAATGGATTTGAGCAGGGGTACAGACCACCTCGTATTCTGGCAGATATGCTTTTAAACAGGGAAAATCCGAAGCAGGAATATTTCTACACAGGAATTGATATTAAGACCAAATATAACTTATAAAAATCAGTTGTAAATAATGGAATGTTTTGACAGGAGAATTATGTTGAGAGCGCACAGGAAGAGAAATAGAAGAAGATCTGGATGTCTGCCGGCTGTACTGATCGTGAGTGTTATGGCGGCTGGGTGTTCCCTGGGGCAGAAGGCGGAAAAATTTTCTGATGAGATCAAAGAGGAGCTGGTCGTAGGTGTAGTCACGAAATCAAGCACCAGCGAATATTGGATGTCTGTTAATTCCGGGATGGAGGCTGCCGCTGCCAAAAACCATATGGAGATCATTTTTATGGCACCGGATTCGGAACAGGACAGGGATGTACAGGAAAAGCAGGTGGAGAAATTGGTGGAGCAGCAGGTAGATGCATTGGCAATCTCTCCGATAGATTCCTACTATGTCCCGGAATATATGGAACTCATTCAGGAAAAAAATATTCCTGTCGTATCTTTTGACACAGGGTTTGAGAAATGCGAGCTTCCATATATCGGGATCGACAATTATAAGATCGGATATGAGCTTGGCAAAGAGCTTGCAAGGCAGTTGGATCATCAGGGACAGGTGGGGATCGTGTCCGGCGATCTGAACCAGATGGGACATAGAGAGCGTGCCAGAGGATTTCAGGATTATATAGAGAGTGAACCGCAGATGACGATCGGCTTTGTGGAAAGCGGATATGCAAATATGCAGATGTCGGAACAGAAGGTAAGGATGCTGATGCAAGGTTATCCACAGGTGAAAGGGATCATGGCGACCAGCGCGGTTACCGCGCTGGGATTGGCGGATGAGATGAAGGATTCCGGGATCAAGATCGTGGCAGTGGATCAGCAGGAGGACTCGATGGAAGCACTGGAAAAAGGAGAGATCTGTGCATTGGCTGCGCAGTCTGGATATGACATCGGATATCAGACCATAGAGTGTATTGTGAAAATGTGCAGAGGTGAGGAAGTAAAGATGGAAAACCATCTGGACGCACAGATCCTGACTCAGGACAATCTGCAGGCATACAGGGAGGCCAAAAAGGATGAAGATCAGAAGCATTAGAAGCAAAATGCTGGTCTCGATCATTGGGATCACATTGCTGACAGCGATCGCGATGGCAGGAGTGTTTTACAGGAAAGCCGCAGATATGATCGAACAGAATTATGTAAAACTCCTGCAGCAAAGGACACATCTAATGTCTGAGACCATTGATGATATGCTCAAAGATATCTGCAACATCAATATCAATGCTTCCTGCGATGAAAAGATCAGGCAGGAGGTGGAAGGATATCTCTTGGATGGGGATGAGCAAAGATTAAACGAGATTTCTTCGCTCATGCGTACTTTTTGCAAGAAAAATACTTCTCTGCATTCGATGTATCTGCTCATCCCAGAGAAAGAGCAGATCGTCACAACTTTGGATTATCCTGTCTACAGGAGTGAGCGGGACGAGGAAAAGATGGAAGGATTTCTGGATGAGATCCGGGAAGATTCCGGTCCTGCGATCTTGGATGACATGGTCCATGAGGGAGAAAAGCTCCTTGTTTTCACAGAGGACATTGAAGATGAGCAGGGGAACCTTATTGCATACGTGTGTGCAAATCTGGAGGAACGCAAACTCAGCTATGAATATTTTGACCAGCCGGAAAATGTAGATATCAGCAAACTCTGTCTGATCAGAAACGGAAGCATTGTCGCTTCGGGAAGTCTGTCGCAAATGGGAACTGTTTTTGACAAAAACGGGCGATATGAGCAATGGACGCAGAAAAGGAACAGCGCAGGTGCAGACCGGGAAAATATCTATATCTATTGTGAAGGAGGATTTTCCGGATGTGGGATCTTTGCGCAGGTGAAAAGAAGTGTGATCCTCAGTGACCTGAGAGACATGCGAAAATATATTGCAGGGATCGTGGCGGGACTCGGCGTACTTGCTTTGGCAGCATCCATATATCTGACACGCATCGTCTATCGGCCGATCCAGAAGCTGACAGTTGCGATGCAGCAGGTCTCAGAAGGAGAGATAGATACAAGGGCAGAGGTTATTTCGAGAGATGAGATTGGAATGGCTGCGGAGGAATTTAACCGAATGCTAGACCGCATTGAGGAGCTGATCGCACGCCTGATCCAGGAAGAACAGATGAAAAAGGACGCGGAACTGGAGGCGCTTCAATATCAGATCACACCGCATTTTATGTATAATACATTAAATTCACTGAAATGTTATGCTGTGATCCACGGGCAAAAGGAGATCGCTGGCGTGATCGAGGACTTTGTGGAATTGCTGCAGACCTGTATCAGCAAAAAAGGTACGTTCCTGACTGTTGCAGAGGAGATGCAGGTTTTACACAGCTATATCCGTTTACAGGAATTTCGGAGCGGCGAGACGTTCCAGGTGCAATATGAGACTGCGCAGGAAGCGGAACAGTGCTTAGTCCCAAGGCTGCTTCTTCAGCCGCTTGTTGAAAATGCGATCTTACATGGCATGGACTTGAAGCGGGGACAGAGCCATCTGTTGATCCGGGCCAGTGTGCAGGATGGCATCCTCTACCTGGAAGTGAAAGACAATGGAAGAGGGATGAGCGAAGAACAGATCCGGGAATTACTCACAAAGAAAGTGAAAAAAACAAAGGGCCTGACTGCGGTGGGGATTCCGAATGTCAGAGACAGGCTGAAATTATACTATGGTGAAAAGGCAGAATTGTCATATGAGAGCACGGGAGAGGGAACGACAGCGAAGATTTATCTGCCCGAAATAAGAAATGGGGAAATGAACAATGAAGAAAGCATTACTGGTAGATGATGATTACCTTGTCAGAAGTTATCTGAAAATGCTTCCGTCCTGGCAGAAAGCGGGAGTTGAGATAGAAGCGGATGTCCGGGATGGAGAGGAAGCACTCGAAAGGCTGGAACAGGGAGGGATCGATCTGGTGGTCACGGATATCGCGATGCCATTGATGGATGGGATCGAGCTGATCCGCGAGATCAGAAAGAGATATCAAGGTATCTATGTGATCGTTTTAAGCTGTCACGATGAGTTTGAATATGTGAAGAAGGCTATGCAGGAGGGCGCAGATGAATATGTTCTGAAAAATACCTTGAATGAGGATTCGCTCTATAAATTACTGGCAGAGACATTGGAAAAGATCACCGCGCAGGAGAAAAATGCTGCGTGCAGCAAAGAGGAGACGGAAAACAGAGAAGATGCCAGAGAAGATAAACAGGAAGTATCCAACCAGATCCCGAATGTTGGCAATCAAAAGTTTTTGTTTTTTAATCAGGTATTGTCTGGAATATTGACAGGCGAAGAACGGGAAAAGAAACGTATAGATGCCGGTATCCGGGGAAAATATCAAAACAGTGCCGTGATCGTGATGAAGTTGGACGAAGCCGAAGATCCAGAAGATCCCTGGGAGGACATTCGCAGAGAACAGTATTGCCTTGATTTTTTGCAGAGATTTTGTCAGGAGCTGCACAGGGAAGAATGGGAATCTGAGACAGAAAAAGAAGTGATCTATCTGGGCAGAGGCGTTTTCTGTTGCTTCGTGGATCTGTCTGAGATGCATAAAAACAGCGTCATGTATCAGAAGCTGATGAACGTTGCGTCCGAAACTTATAAAATCTGCAGACAAGAGACACAGACATTTAAGATCGGAGTCAGCAATATAGGGATCGGAGCTGAGGCTTTACGACAGGGGTATCAGCAGGCCAGAATGATGATAAAAGTTGGATTTTATGAGAATGATCAGATGGTTTACTATGACCCACAAAAAACAGTTAGTAAAAAATTGCCGGAGGAAGCGCAGGAGCTTCTGGAGCAGTGGGAAAAATTCCGCTATGGAGAAAAAAAAGATGTATTTTTACAGATGAGTATGCGTGCAGTGCAGGCGTTTAAGGAACAGATGACGGACAGTGCAGTGGTGTTGCAATGGCTTAGAAAGCTGGAGCATGCGATCCTTCCGGAGGAGAGCATCCATTTTTCGATGATATCGAATATTCGGGATGTTTTAGAAGCGGTTGGACAGATCGCAGAGAAGATATCTGAAAAAGAAAAGCCAGAGATCCCGCAGAATATCAGCAAAACAGTGAGAATGGCTGTCGAATATGTGACTGTGCATTACAAAGAAAGCATTGGATTAAATGATGTGGCGGAGGCAGCAGGAGTGAACAGCACATATCTGAGTTACTTGTTCAGCCAGGAGATGGGGATTGGTTTTTCCAATTATCTGCTGAACCTGCGCATCCAGTGTGCAAAGAAGCTGTTGGAGGAAAGCAGTCTGAAGATCCGTCAGGTAGCGGAGAAGTCAGGATTTAACGATTATCATTATTTTTCCAAGGTGTTTAAAAAGATGACGGGTGTGAGTGCTGCCCAGTATAGAAAAGATCATACAGAATAAAGAAAAAATCATACGGAATAAGATAAAAAGAATAAGAAAAAAAGAATGAAATAGACCATGTGGCTGTAAAGTGCTGCATGGTCTTTTTTGTCATGCAGCTCAAAAAAAGCTGTGAGAAAAACTGCGATAACGTTTTGGAGAGGTTTTATAAATCTATTCATTGCGTGCTAATGTGCGTGCTATAAAATGATATTGTGCGAAACACACAAATGAAAATACAAGAAATTAGTGACTTTGCAAGAAAATCAGAAAAATAAAAAATAAGTATTGCACATTTGAAATGCGTGTGATAAGATACAAACAACAAATGAAACACGCAATAAAGCACGCAAATAAAATTAAAGCACACGAAAAGCCTAATAAGACAGTCAAGCAGACCGGCTATCCGCTTGACAGGTCTGTTAAAAGGTAAGGAAAAAAGAAAAAGAAATCAACAAATGGCGAAATGACAGGCGAGATGCCGCAGGCAGAAATGGAGGAAGCAGACATGAAATATATAGAATTTGATACAGCCAGACCAATGGATATCATCCTTCTCGGCAGAGTTGCGATTGACTTTAACCCGGCATATAACGATCAGGTGAAGGAAGAATTTAAACCTCTGAAAAAGGTTCATATGTTTGAAAAATTCGTAGGTGGTTCTCCGGCAAACATCGCAGTTGGTGTTACCAGACACGGACTGAAAGCAGGATTCCTCGGAAAAGTTTCTGATGATCAGTTCGGCGATTTCGTTACAGAATATTTTGACGAGCAGGGTATTGATACTTCCCACATCACCAGATGCACAAACGGAGAGAAACTGGGACTTACTTTTACAGAGATGCTTTCCGAAAAAGAGAGCAGCATCCTGATGTACAGAAACCGTATCGCGGATCTTCAGTTACATGTAGATGACATTGACGAAGAATACATCAAACAGTCCAAAGCGATCTTGATCTCCGGCACAGCACTTGCAGAAAGTCCTTCCAGAGAGGCAGCGATCAAAGCTGTGATGCTGGCAAAGAAAAATGGCACAAAGATCATTTTTGATATTGATTACAGAGAATACAACTGGAAGAACAGCGATGAGATCGCTATCTACTATTCGATCGTAGCAAAAGAAGCAGACATCATCATGGGATCCAGAGAAGAATTTGACTTGACAGAGAAACTGATCCAGCCAGGCATGACAGACGAAGAAAGCGCAGCATTATGGCAGGGATATAACGCAAAGATCGTAGTGATCAAACACGGTATGAAAGGTTCAACCGCTTATACCTGTGATGGACAGAAATTCAGCATCAAACCGTTCCCGGTAGAAGCAAGAAAAGGCTTTGGCGGCGGAGACGGATACGGCTCAGGCTTCCTGTATGGACTTTATCAGGGATGGGAAGTGATCGATTGCCTTGAGTTCGGTTCCGCAGAAGCATCTATGATGGTGAGAAGTAACAACTGTTCTGATTCTCTTCCTGGACCGGATGCAGTTCATGCATTCATCAAAGAGGAAAAAGAAAAGTTCGGCGAAATGATCGCGAGAGTATAAGCAGCGGGAGGATATGAGACATGGAAAAAACAATTCGCATGACAGTTGCACAGGCAATTGTGAAATTTCTTGATAATCAGTATGTAGTGATGGATGGCAAAGAAACAAAGTTTGTAGAAGGATTCTTTACAATCTTCGGACATGGCATCGCGGTAGGACTTGGAGAAGCGTTAGATACAAACCCAGGAGAACTCAGAGTCCTTCAGGGAAGAAACGAACAGGGAATGTGCCACGTAGCAACTGCATTTGCAAAGCAGAGCAACCGTAAAAAAATCATCCCATGTGCATCTTCCGTAGGACCTGGAGCAGCAAATATGGTGACTGCCTGCGCGACAGCAACTGTAAACAACATTCCGCTTCTGGTATTTCCGGCAGATACTTTTGCATCCAGACAGCCAGACCCGGTACTGCAGCAGCTTGAGCAGAGCAACAGCCTTGCAACCACAACAAACGATGCATTCAAACCAGTTTGCAAATATTGGGACCGCATCACAAGACCGGAGATGATCATGACAGCACTGATCAATGCAATGCGTGTGCTGACAGATCCGGCAGAGACCGGGGCATGCTGCATCGCACTTTGCCAGGATGTAGAGGGCGAATCCTATGATTATCCGGAATATTTCTTCAAGAAACGTGTACACAGGATCACAAGACCTGTTGCAGTGGAAGAAGAACTTGAAGATCTGGCAGAGATCATCGCCGGAGCAAAGAAACCTCTGGTAGTTGTAGGTGGCGGTGTTCGCTATTCAGAAGCAGGAGAAACCGTTGAAAAGTTCTGTGAAGAATTTAAGATCCCGTTTGGCGAATCACAGGCAGGAAAGAGTGCCTGCAAGTCCAGCCATCCGTACTGCCTGGGCGGTATCGGAGTGACAGGAACTTACGCTTCCAACATCATCGCAAAGGATGCAGATGTGGTGATCGCGATCGGTTCCAGACTTTCTGACTTTACGACAAGCTCTAAGAGATTATTTAAAAATGAAAACGTACAGTTTGTGACCATCAACAATTGCAGATATCACGCATACAAGATGGATGCAGTGAAAGCAGTCGGCGATGCTAAAGTGACAGTGGAAGCACTGGCAGAAAAATTACGTGCAAGAGGTTATGTATCTTCTTACAGCGGAGAGATCGAAGAAGCAAAACGCGTTTGGGATGAAGAAATGGTACGTCTTGCAGGTATCGAATATACAGGTGATGATTTCGAACCGATCATCAAAGCAAGAGATCCAAGGACTGTTCCGGAATTTGTAAAAATGACAAACGGAAAGATCACACAGACAGCAGCACTTGCAGCGATCCGTAGAGTTATTGACGAAGATGCAACGATCATCACAGCGGGCGGTTCTTTACCAAGCTGTATGCAGAGAATGTGGACAACAGACAAGCGCGGTGGATATCACGCAGAGTACGGATATTCCTGCATGGGATATGAGGTTGCAGCAACTTTAGGTGTGAAGTTTGCAGAACCTGACAATGAAGTATATTGTGTGGTTGGTGATTCCAGCTTCCAGATGCTCCACAGTGAGATCATGACGATCATGCAGGAGCGCAAAAAAGTAAATATCCTGATCTTTGACAACTGCGGATTTGGATGCATCAATAACCTTGAGATGAATCATGGTATCGGAAGCATCGCTACAGAGTTCCGCTACACAGATGGCAAGAAACCATGTGGAGATCTGATCCCAGTGGATTACGCAAAGGTTGGAGAAGGATACGGCTTAAAGACTTATACATGCAGAACGATCGCAGAATTAGAAGCAGCTCTTGAAGATGCGAAACAGCAGACAGTTGCCTGCCTGTTTGACTTAAAGGTAATCCCGAAGACCATGACAGACGGATATGAATCCTGGTGGAACGTAGGAATTGCTACAACTTCCGAAAAAGAATCCGTAAGAAAAGCCTGCGAAGGTGTTATGGAAGGAAGAAATGAAGCAAGGGATTATTGATAGGACAGAGCAGCTTGAACTTAGGATGCAGAAGCAGAGATAGAAGCAGGATATAAAAGCTGGATATAGAAGAAAGAAGGAATCAAAATGAGCAAGGTGTTTGGATATCCGGAATTTGATAAAAACGGTGAGATGATCCTTACTACATATGAAAATGAATATAAAGCGATGAATATGGATATTCGTGTGTACAGCATGAAATCCGGTGAGACAAGAACATTTTTAAGAACAGGAGAGGAAGAAGCAGTGCTTCTCCTTTCCGGCAAGGTTACTTTCGGATGGGAAGGCAACGAAAAAACTGTCAGCAGAAAAGATGTTTTCACAGAAGGTCCATGGGCACTTCACGTAAGCAAGGGCGTACAGATCGAAGTGAAAGCGGAGGCGGACAGTGAGATCCTGGTACAGTGCACACAGAATGAGAACGAATTTGCGAGCCGTCTGCACGCACCGGAAGATGCACCGTGGGGATATTCCTGTGTCGGTAAGTTTGGAAATGTGGCAAAACGCCGCGTGAACACGATCTTTGATCATGATATCTGCCCGGAATCAAACATGGTTCTCGGTGAGGTACTAAATGACAAAGGAAACTGGTCCGGATATCTACCGCACAGACATCCGCAGCCGGAGACATATCTGTTTAAATTTGACCGTCCGGAAGGATTTGGAGCAAGTTTCGTAGGAGACCAGGTATTTAAGAGCGTAAACAACAGCTTTTCTGCAATTCCTGGAGGAGAACTTCATCCTCAGGCAGTTGCACCTGGATTCCAGATGTATACCTGCTGGATGATCCGTCATATTGATGGAAATCCATGGCTCCAGACAGACCGCTGTGAAGATGAAAGATATGTCTGGATGCACGATGCACAGTTTTGATCGCATCCAAAAATGATAAGTATAGATAATAAAGTTCAACTCAAATATAGCTAAAAATATAACCAAAAGTATAACCAAAATATAACCCCAAATATGACCAAAACGTTTCAGAAACAAAAAATGAGACTGAAACGAAATAAAAATTTAGATAGGAGAAGAAGATTATGGCAAGAGAATTTATCGTACCGGGTCAGATGATCACAGGCTCAGGCGCACTTGATATGGCACAGGATGTTTTAGGAACACTTGGAAAAAAAGCAATGATCGTGACAGATAAAGTTATGATCGATCTGGGAAACTGTGCAAAAGTAGAAGCAGCTTTAAAAAGCCAGAATGTAGAATACACGATCTACTCTGACATTGCAGGCGAACCTACCGATGTTATGATCGAAAAAGGTTTAAAACAGTATAAAGACGAAGGATGCGATTTCCTCGTAGCACTTGGCGGAGGAAGCCCGATCGATTCTATGAAAGCGATCGGTTCTCTTGCTAAAAATGGCGGAAGCATCTCCGACTATATGGGCAGAGTGATCGATGTGGAAATGCCACCGATGGTTGCGATCCCAACTACAGCAGGAACAGGATCTGAGGCAACACAGTTTACGATCATCACAGATACCAAAAAAGACATCAAAATGCTTTTGAAAGGCAAATGTCTCATTCCTTCTATGGCGATCATCGACCCTCAGTTTACTATGACAGCACCGCCTAAGATCACAGCAGCAACAGGCTTAGATGCACTCTGTCATGCAGTGGAGGCTTACACATCCAGAAGAGCACAGACACTTTCCGATACTTTTGCGATGTCCGCAGTAAAACGTATCTTCAAATATCTTCCAGTGGCATTCCATGATGGCAAAAATGAGGAAGCCAGAGTACAGATGTCTGTGGCAGCTCTGGAAGCAGGAATCGCATTTAACAATTCTTCTGTAACTTTGATCCACGGCATGAGCCGTCCGATCGGTGCACTGTTCCATGTAGCACATGGTCTTTCCAATGCAATGCTGATGAAAGAATGTTTAGGATTTGCACTTGAAGGTGCATATGACAGATTTGCAGATCTGGGCAGAGCGATCGGTGTTGCGACAGCAGAAGATTCTGACAAAGAAGCGAGTGAGAAATTCCTTCAGGCAGTGATCGCACTGACAGAAGAACTGGAAACACCAACACTTGCACAGTTTGGAATTGACAAAGAAGCATTTTTCAATGTTATCGAAAAAATGGCTTATGATGCAATGGAGAGCGGAAGCCCTCAGAATACACAAAAAGAAGTGACACAGGCTGATGTAGAGGCTATCTACAAGAATCTCTGGT
>CAZSTD010000027.1:15484-19837 GCA_964609645.1 uncultured Blautia sp. | reverse complement strand
GTCGCAAGTGAAAAAACAGATGATGCAATGACAGTGATAAAAGAAATGGGATTATCTTAAACCGAAAGAAACTGGCGAAATTCAGTTTATTGAAAACATTTATAATTTTATTTTGCTGGAACTGATAATAGATTTTTTCGTGTTCAAAAATCTGTTCTCTATAGTATAAATTTGGAAGATATGTTAAAATAAAAGCACCAAAGCTATATATGGAGGGTGAAAAAATGGCAAACAAATATGCAGGTACACAGACCGAGAAAAACTTAATGGAGGCTTTTTCTGGAGAATCACAGGCAAGAAATAAGTACACTTATTTTGCTTCCAAAGCTAAAAAAGAGGGATTTGAGCAGATCTCTTCTTTATTTCTGAAAACAGCAGACAATGAAAAAGAGCATGCAAAAATGTGGTTCAAAGAGCTGAACGGTATTGGAAACACTGCAGAGAATCTTGCGGCGGCAGCAGCAGGAGAAAACTATGAGTGGACAGATATGTATGAGGGATTTGCAAAAACAGCAGAAGAAGAAGGCTTCCCGGAATTAGCTGCGAAATTCCGTATGGTTGGCGAGATCGAAAAGAAACATGAAGAACGTTATCGTGCATTGCTTCATAATGTAGAGATGCAGGAAGTTTTTGCAAAGAGTGAAGTAAAAGTATGGGAATGCCGTAATTGTGGACATATCGTAGTTGGGGAGAAAGCACCAGAAGTATGTCCGGTATGTGCTCATCCGCAGGCATATTTTGAGATCCATGCAGAAAATTATTAAGAAGTAGAAAATTATTACTGAACATGGATGATATAGAAAAACATTAAAGGTTATTTCGCGATATTTAGAAAAACAGCTTTGTCTGATCCAGATAGAGCTGTTTTTTATTTATTCCTTGACTCTATAATAGTTATAGACTTTATAATAAACTATATATTTTATAAATTATATGTTTTATAAGCTATATGTTTTGATCTCATGGTCAAAAGAGGAAGATGCAAACAGGTATATAAATAATTACATACCTATTTGTATACAAAATTTATTTTAAGGGGTATCTTTATGGAAAAGAACTTAACATCAGGCAGTGTATTTAAAACAGTTTTATATTTTTCACTGCCATATCTTTTGTCTTATTTTTTGCAGACTTTGTACGGAATGGCGGATCTGTTCATCATTGGACAGTTCAATGGTGTGGCAAGTACAACTGCAGTTTCCGTCGGAAGCCAGGTGATGCATATGCTGACGGTTATGATCGTAGGCTTGGCGATGGGCGCAATGGTTATGATCGGACAGGCGATGGGTGCTGGCAAACGAGAGAATGTTTCCCGCAGCATCGGAAATACGATCGTGCTGTTTTTGTCATTGTCGGTAATCCTGATGGCTGTGTTGTTGCTAGCGGTAGATCCGATTGTTAGAGTGATCTCTACACCGGAAGAAGCAGTGCCAGGTACCGTTTCTTACCTCACAATCTGCTTTATTGGGATTCCATTTATCACAGCATATAACATCATCAGTTCTATTTTCCGCGGAATGGGCGATTCAAAAAGTCCGATGTACTTCGTCGCGATCGCTTGCGTGGCAAATATTGTATTGGACTATCTGTTTATCGGAGGAATGGGACTAGGAGCTGCAGGTGCTGCGCTGGGAACAACCTTATCACAAACGATCAGTGTATTTATTTCACTGGCAGTGATCTTAAAGCGAAAGATGGGGATCACTCTTTCTAAAAAAGATTTCAGACCGCACCGGGAAACGATGCGCGGACTATTGAAGATTGGGATTCCGGTTGCTTTGCAGGATGGATTTATCCAGATTTCTTTTATCGTTATCACAGTTTTTGCAAATAGACGTGGATTAAATGATGCGGCGGCTGTTGGAATTGTGGAAAAGATCATTGGGATCTTATTCCTTGTGCCGTCCTCGATGCTCCAGACGGTATCTGCACTTTCGGCGCAAAATATAGGTGCTGGGAAACCGGAGAGAGCCAGACTTACACTGCGCTATGCCTGTGTCATGGCGGTGACATGGGGGATTGTAGCTTGTGTTTGCATGCAGTTTCAGGCTGAACCAGTGATCCGATTATTTTCGAAGGATAGTGAGGATGTGATCCGATTAGGCAGCCAGTATATGCATGGATATGTCTGGGACTGTATTTTTGCAGGGATTCATTTCTGTTTCAGCGGATATTTCTGTGCGTATGGACGATCGGGGATTTCTTTTTTACATAATTTCCTTTCTATTGTTTGTGTGCGTATCCCGCTGGCTTATTTTGCATCAAAGTGTTTTGCGGAAACACTTTTTCCGATGGGACTTGCCTCACCGGGAGGCTCAGCGCTTTCGGTTATCATCTGTGTAGGTGCATTTTGGTGGATGGAGAAACACGAAAGAATGTGCAGGTAATAAAGTGACAGACAGGATAAACGGAAGAATGCGCAGGCAATAAAGTGACAGACAGGATAAACAAGAATGCACAGGCAACAAAAGATTGAATAGGATAAAAGGGACATACAAATGGAAAAACGTGAGTTGTTTCAGATTGGTGAAGTCGCAAAGATGTTTCATCTAAGTGTAGGATCTTTACGGCACTATGAAAAAATAGGGTTGCTGCAGCCGGAATATATCGATGTGGAAACGGGATATCGCTATTACAGTACGCGCCAGTTTGAGTGCCTCAATACCATACGTTATCTTCGTGTGCTGGATATGCCGCTTGCGCAGATCGCGGATTTTCTGAAAAACAGGGATGTTGCGAAAATGAAGGAAATGCTCTGTCAGCAGCGAGAAGCTGTTATCCGTAAGCAAAAAGATCTGCAGATCATTGAAAGAAAGATCAACAATCGTTTGCAGCAGCTGGAAAGTGCACTTTGCTCGGATCTGGATGTTGTCCGGATCGTTCAGGCGCAGAAACGTCGCATCGCATGGATACGCAACGATATTTCTATCAGCTCTTATCTTGATCTGGAAACTTCTATCCGGCAGTTGGAAAATCAGCAGAGTGAGGCACTTGTTTTCTTGGGAAAGGTCGGAGTTGGCATTGCCCGGGAAAAATTACAGCAAAAACAATATGACAGCTATGATATGGTATTTTTGCTTCTGGACAAAGAAGATTCGTATCAAGGCTCTGTGACAGAACTCCCGGAGGAAACCTGCGTGTCGATCAGGTTCTGCGGAAGTCACAGAGAAGCTCCAATCTATTATAAAAAACTGGACAGGTTTATAACCGAACATAAACTTGCGATCACAGGTTTCTCAAAAGAGATCACGATGATCGATTATGGGCTTACGAATGATACAGATCAATTTGTCACAGAAATACAGATCCCTGTTGATGGAAATCTCTGATAGCCAAGATAAGAGATTTCCTCAAAAGGATGTCAGAGGATGTTCTTTATAATATTTTTTTGTAAAATTTAAAAATTTCTGCATATCGCTGCTGATATATTTACTCTTTTTCCACACCATACCGATCTTTACGTGGATAGGCGGAGCGAGCGGGATGCCGACGATATCAAGATGGGAAAATCGGTCTGTCATACTGGAATAAAGGAAGCAGGCATATTTTCCCGTTTTTACGAATTGTAAGGTAGTATATATCTGGCTGCTCCTCATCACTACATTTGGCTTACATCCGTCCAGGTCAAACCGCATTTTCAGAAGTTGGTTTTGTACGGAATCTGCGTTGAAGAAGATGAGGGACTCTTTTGCCATATCTTGTGTACAGATCACTTCTTTTTTAGATAACGGATGCTCCTTGCTCACGCAAAAAACGATCTGATCGTCTGAGAGGACTGCGCTGTGAAACTTGTCGATGTTGTATTGCTCCATATTTACCAGTGCCAGATCGAGGCTGTCATCCTGTACCAGATTGCAGGCGCGCACGGAACCGTATTCTTCCAGCTCGACGGCGATATCTGGGTATTCTGCGAGAAAAGCGTGAAGCAGCTCCGGAAAAAAAACTGTGCTCAGCATTGGCGGGATGCCGATGCGAAGAGGTGGTTTTATCCTTGAAGCGCTGGAATGATCAGCCTGCAGTTCGTTGCAATATTGGAGGATATAAGTTGCTTTTTGATAAAAGGCTTCGCCCTCACTGGTCAGGATCAATTGATTTCCTTTTCTATAGAAGAAACTTACACCAAATTCAATTTCAAGGTCGCGGATGGCTACGGAAATGGTAGGCTGTGTCACATATAATTCTTCTGCCGCTCTGGTGATGCTGTGGCAGCGGCTGGCGGTGCAAAAATAACGTAATTGATTTAATGTCATGATTATATTTCCCCCAAAAATAGTGAAGATTTATTTTTGATAAATACTTTTGTAAATTTCTCTGGAAGCGTTTCTGCTAAATACTTCTCTAAGTTTCATGAAT
>CAZSTD010000027.1:5140-15384 GCA_964609645.1 uncultured Blautia sp. | reverse complement strand
CCAAAATCTTTACACTTCATATTTTCTATAAACCCCTAGATTCTCATACTTCCTATTTATTGGTAAAGTTGCATAAAAATCAGAACCGATTTTTGAGAGTATAAAAAAATTTTATAGGGCTATGCTTTCCCCCAATTTGTTTTTTTATAGGTGCATCCGATATAATACAGGTAACAAAAGAAATGTGTGCGGCCGATACTTTTCAGTGATCAAAATTCAAATTTTAGGAAAGCGAAAGGAGAGTTCAGAATGTCTCAGACAACTATTACATTGCTGTTTCTGGCATTTGCAGTTATCAGCTTTATCCTTGAAAAAATCCCGCTGGGTCTTACAGCTACGATCTGTGCCTTGGGATTGACACTCACAGGAGTTCTGGATGCATCCACGACCTTTTTGCAGTACGTGAACAGCAACGTGATCCTCTGTGTGGGAATGTTTGTGGTAGGGCAGGCATTGTTTGAAACCGGAATGGCAAATAAGATCGGTGGATTGGTCACCAGATTTGCAAAAACAGAAAAAACATTGATCATCGCGATCATGGTCATCGTAGGTGGGATGTCCGGCTTTTTGTCCAATACTGGAACAGCAGCAGTTTTGATCCCAGTAGTCTGTGGGATCGCAGATGAGTCTGGCTATTCAAGAAGCCGTTTGCTGATGCCGCTGGTATTTGCAGCAGCATTAGGTGGAAACATTTCAATCATTGGTGCACCGGGAAATCTGATGGGTGTGAATGCGCTTCAGGAAATAGGGATCGCAACAAGCTTTTTCATGTATGCACCGGTTGGTATTCCTATGTTGCTCCTTGGGATCGTTTACTTTATATTCATCGGATATCGTTTTCTTCCGGATGGAAAAGGCGTGAATGGGATTGCAGTCGAAGAACAGAAAGATTTCAGCGAAGTTCCAAGATGGAAGCAGATCGTTGCTCTGGTCGTACTTGTGGTTGTCATCCTTGCGATGATCTTTGAGGAACAGATCGGTATCAGCATTCAGGTATCCGCATGTGTCGGCGCAGTATTTCTTGTATTGACCGGAGTGCTGACAGAGAAACAGGCACTGGATTCGATCGATCTGAAAGTCGTATTGCTTTTTGGAGGATCTTTGTCCCTGGCAAAAGCATTGGATATCACAGGAAGCGGAGAATTGATCGCGGATAAGATCGTAGGGCTGCTCGGAACAAAACCGAATCCATTGATCTTATTGCTGGTGATCTTTGTCGTAACCTGTATACTTACAAATTTTATGTCCAACACAGCCACGACTGCACTTATGCTGCCAATCGCGGTATCATTGGCAAATAATCTGGGAGCTGATCCTCGCTCGGTGGTGATCGCAACTGTGATCGCAGGTTCCTGTGCATATGCGACACCGATCGGTATGCCTGCAAATACGATGGTAGTAGGACTTGGTGGATACCGTTTTAAAGATTATGTGAAGGCAGGGCTGCCGCTGATCTTGGTATCATTTGCGATCTGTATGATCCTGCTGCCGATCCTGTTCCCATTTTACCCGTAAACGACAGGACTTACAAAATAACCTTAAATTTAGCCATAACCCTAAAATTATAACCATATCAGAAACACGAAAAAGATCAGGAGGTCAATCATGACAAAGGAAAATGGAATTCAAGTATTAACAGACATGGTAGCAGATTTTGTCGCCCATATCGGAAAAAAACTTCCGGACGATGTGATAAAAAAATTGGAGGAACTGGGATCACAGGAGACAGATGCGCTTCCGAAGGTTCTGTATGAGACTATGACCAAAAACCAGGGACTTGCGGTGGAATTAAATCGCCCAAGCTGCCAGGACACAGGTGTGCTCCAGTTTTGGCTGAAATGCGGAACAAATTTCCCGTATATCAATGAGCTTGAAGGTCTTCTCAAAGATGCCGTTGTGCAGGCTACATTTGCAGCCCCGCTCAGACATAATTCCGTAGAAACTTTTGATGAATATAACACTAAGAAAAACGTAGGAAAAGGAACACCGACAGTGTGGTGGGATATTGTTCCAAACAGTGACAAATGCGAGATCTATGCATATATGGCTGGCGGCGGATGTACACTTCCGGGAAAAGCAATGGTCCTTATGCCGGGAGCCGGATACGAGGGCGTTACAGATTTTGTGCTCGATCAGATGACAACATATGGTCTGAATGCTTGCCCTCCTCTTTTGGTAGGTGTAGGTGTGGGTACTTCTGTGGAAACAGCGGCACTGAATTCCAAGAAAGCACTGATGCGTCCGGTTGGTTCTCACAACGAGAATGCAAATGCGGCAAAAATGGAAAAACTTTTGGAGGACGGTATTAATGCGATCGGCCTTGGACCGCAGGGAATGGGCGGAAAATATTCTGTGATGGGAGTAAATATCGAAAATACAGCCCGTCATCCATCTGCGATCGGAGTCGCTGTCAATGTGGGCTGCTGGTCACACCGCAGGGGACACATCGTGGTAGGACCAGACCTGACGGTAACATGCGATACGCATTCCACATGGAAGTTTCAGGCATAACAGGTTATAGATGGAGGTTTAGTGATGATTGAGATCAGAGGAGATAAAAAAGTTCTTATTACACCGATAAGCGCAGAAGATTTAGCGGAGATTAAAATTGGAGATATTGTATGGCTGGATGGAGATCTTATGACATGCCGTGACGTGGCACACCGCCGTCTGCTTGAATATGGAAGAGAGCTTCCATATGATATCAAAGACAAAGCGATCTTTCATGCTGGCCCGATCGTGCGAAAGATCGAAGGCACAGAAGACGAGTATGAAATGGTATCTGTAGGACCGACTACTTCCATACGTATGGAGAAATTTGAATATGAATTTACCAAGCTCACGGGCGTGAGAGTGATCGTAGGAAAGGGTGGCATGGGGCCGAACACAGAACGTGCATGTAAGGAATTTGGCGCGATCCACTGCGTTTTCCCGGCTGGATGCGCGGTGGTAGCAGCCACAGAAGTAGAAAAGATCGCAGAGCACCATTGGGATGAACTGGGAATGCCGGAGACATTATGGTGCAGCAAAGTGAAAGAATTTGGCCCGCTGATCGTTTCGATAGACACACAGGGACGAAACCTCTTTGAGGAAAACAAGGTTATCTTTAATGAGAGAAAAGAGGCAGCGAAGCAGGCGATCTATCCGGAAGTGAAATTTATCAAATGATTGTAGTTCGCAGACAAAATTTTGCAATTCACTCCCTATGTCTGCAATTCATACCCCATTTTCGCACAAGAGAAAAAATGTGATACAATACATTACAGAAACACAGAAATATGGTGTGTATGAAAAGAAAAGAAAAATAGGAAGCCCCTTATTTGAAAATGTACAAATAAGGGGCTTGTTGCTGTCTAAAAATAAGAATATATCTGACTATATATTATATATATAGATAATAAAAAGATATATGAAAATTATATCAAATATTTTGAAAATATTGAGCTGAAATAGCAAAAAAATACAACAAAAATACCAATATAGGATGGTAAAGCAGGAGCAAATTATAGCAGTATTTCCTTGAAATTTGATAGCACAATATGGTATAATTTTTGTTATATCTGCACTGACACAATATATCAGGAAACAAGAAACTGGTATCAATGTTTATAAAATATTGTGTTTTGTTTTCGTGCACCCTCGGTGACTGTCAGAGACGCACAAATGTTTTTGCAAAAGGCGATATTTGATAAATATTGGAAACCGCGTATACGAAAAATACTTCATACAAAATCGAAGTGCAGACAATGACAGAGATGATTTTTCGAATATGCAAAACCCATAGCATACATGTACAAAGATCCTTGTATGCTGTACAGGACTGCAGATCTTAAAGATTTGCAGATCTAGCCCGCTGCGAATGAAGGAACCGCAGCAAAAATACATTAAAATACTTTACAGGAAAGTAGAAAGGAAAAAAACATGGCTAGTGTAAAATACTTCGTAAAGAGATTTGCCATGGCCCTGCTTACGATCTTTCTCGTAGCGTGCCTGACATTTCTTCTGATGAACGCTGTGCCTGGAAGCCCATGGCTCAGTGAAAAAACGCCATCTGCTGCAACGCTGGCAGCTCTGAACGCGAAATATGGTCTCGATCAGCCACTTCATGTTCAGCTTTTTATGTATCTGAAAAACATTCTGCATGGTGACTTTGGCGTGTCCTTAAAGATGCAGAAAAATCGTGCTGTATTAGATATTATTGTGGAAATGTTCCCGGTATCTGCCAAAGTAGGTGCTCTTGCACTCTTATGGGCGACCATCGTGGGTGTACCGCTCGGATGTCTTGCAGCATTTAAGAGAGGAAAACTGACAGACAGTATCCTTCGAGTGATCTGTACACTCGGTATTTCCATGCCAAGTTTCGTAGTAGCATCTGTTCTCCTTGTTACTCTGACAGGAGACCGTGCAATGAACCTGTTCCCATCCATCTTTGATGCGTCTCAGGGAGTCAGAGCATATATCCTTCCATGCTTTGCGCTTGGGTTCTATCCGATGTGCTACACTGCACGCCAGACTCGTTCTGCGATGCTTGATTCCCTTAGCCAGGAATACATCAAGACAGCTAGAGCGAAAGGCTTGAAGAACAAGAATATCATCTTCAAACACGCATTGAGAAATGCTTTGATCCCGGTTATCACATACTTAGGACCGCAGGTTGCATTTACTCTTTGTGGTGGGTTCGTAGTAGAGAGTGTATTCTCCATCCCGGGACTCGGACGTTACTTTGTACAGTCCATCCAGAATCGTGACTATCCGGTTATCATGGGAACTACGATCTTCCTTGCAACATTTATTATCCTGATGAATCTGGTTGTAGATCTCCTTTATAAGGTAGCTGACCCGAGAATCAGCCTTACGAAGGGAGGAGATTGATAATGGCAGAAAACAAAAAGATCAAAAGATGTCCGGTAAGCCTTCAGCCAGATATTGAAAACCTGCTTCAGGACTTGACACCGGATGACTTCTCGGCTGCTTCCAGCCAGGAGAAAGAAGATTTTATCCAGGATCGCCAGAGTGTTTCCTATTGGAAAGATGCCTGGAGAAGATTAAAAAAGAATACAGTAGCGATGATCGCATTAGGTGTGGTTATTTTCCTGTTTCTTTTTGCATTCCTGGGACCTGTACTGATCCCATACGGATATGACCAGTTTAACAAAGGTGCTGAGAACCTTTATCCATACCACTATACTCTGGAAGACCAGCAGCGTGTGGATGAGGAGATCGCAGCCAGAACACAGAGTGAGGTCGTAGATATCGACCAGATGATCGAGAATGCGAAAGCAGAGGCGGAAGCCAAAGGCGAGAAATTCTCAAAGAAAGACGAAGCGATCCTTCGTGCAAAAGCAAAAACAGCAGCTAAAGATACCACTGCTTCTGAGACAGAGCAGAGCGTAGATCCAGATACCGTTCGTAAAGAACTTGGTATCAAGAGACATCTGTTTGGATATTCCGAAAATGAGCTTGAGCGTAAAGCGGCAGGAGAGAGCGTATTCCCTCATATCTTTGGTACAGATATGTATGGACGTGATATCCTTGTGCGTGTTATGTACGGCGCGCGAGTTTCCATGTCTGTTGGTGTATTTGCAGCGATTCTGGTACTTGTGATCGGTGCTTTATACGGTGCGATCTCCGGTTACTGCGGAGGTAAAGTCGATGCAGTGATGCAGCGTATCGTAGAGTTGATCTACTCTGTTCCGGAAATGCTCGTTGTACTTTTGATCGCAACTGCACTGAAACCGATCCTGACAGATTATGTCAATTCAGCAGGAAGCGGACCGATCAAATCCTTTATCAATATCCTTGGTCCGAACCTGATCTCCATGTTCATCGCATTTGGTCTGCTCTATTGGGTTACCATGAGCCGTATCATCCGTGGACAGGTACTGCAGTTAAAACAGCAGGAATATGTAACAGCAGCGAGAGCACTTGGTGCATCCAGCGGCCGTATCATTCTTCGCCATCTGCTTCCGAACTGCATCGGACAGATCGTTGTAACTACCTGCTTACAGATCCCGTCAGCGATCTTCCTTGAGTCATTCTTATCCTACCTTGGTGTAGGTGTATCTGCACCTCTCCCAAGTCTTGGATCTATGGCTACAGATGCCCTGAGTGGTATGTACACTTATACATATAGACTGATCGTTCCAGCTGTTGTACTGAGTGTTATGATTCTTGCGTTTAACCTGTTTGGCGATGGTCTTCGCGATGCGTTAGACCCGAAACTGAAAAAATAAGAGAGGAGGAGAATCATGTCTGAACAGAAACATAAATTATTGGAAGTGAAGGACTTAAAAGTCTCCTTCTTTACACCGGCCGGAGAAGTTAAGGCTGTAGGAGGGATCTCCTATGACTTAGACTACGGCGAAGTTATGGGAGTTGTTGGAGAATCTGGTTCTGGTAAGAGCCAGGAAGCATATTCGATCATGGGACTTTTACAGTCTCCTGGTAAAGTAGTGGGAGGTTCCATTACTTTTGAGGGACAGGATGTACTGTCTTTCTCTAAAGATGAGATGACAGCATTCCGTGGAAGTAAAGTAGCGATGATCTTCCAGAACCCAATGACTTGCTTAAACCCGGTTTATACGATCGGAAACCAGCTTGTTGAAGCACTTCGTGCACATGACAAAAAGATCAGCAAAGAGGACGCTGAAAAACGTGCGATGGAGATGATGGAGCTGGTTGGTATCAACAATGTGGAAAAACGTATGAAACAGTACCCGCATGAGTTCTCCGGCGGTATGCGCCAGAGAGTTATGATCGCGATGGGACTGATCTGCCATCCGCAGCTTCTGATCGCCGATGAGCCGACCACTGCTCTGGACGTTACGATCCAGGCACAGATCCTTGATCTGATGAAAGATATTCAGAAAAAGACAAAGATGGGTATCATCTTTATCACACATAACCTCGGTGTAGTGGCAGATATCTGCGATAAGGTTTCCGTTATGTATGCGGGAAGGATCGTAGAACAGGGACCGGTAGACGACATTTTCTACAAACCGGCACATCCGTACACCAAAGGTCTCCTTCGTTCCATGCCTCGTGTGGATGCTGAGAGTTATGAGCGTCTGATCCCGATCGAGGGTTCACCGGTCGATATGCTGAATCCGCCGGAAGGATGTCCGTTTGCACCGCGCTGCGAACAGTGCATGAAGATCTGTCTGAAGAAAATGCCTCCTTATGTGGAAGTAGGCGAAAAACATCGTTCAGCTTGCTGGCTGCGTGTCCAGGAAATGATGGGCAAGGAGGAAAACTGATATGGCAAAAGAAGAAAAGAAACTTCTCGAAATTGAGAACTTACGTAAATATTTCCCGATCAAGGGACAAAAAGGACCTGGCGTTCAGGCTGTACAGGATGTTTCTCTTTACATCAAAAAGGGAGAGACCTTAGGTCTGGTAGGTGAGTCCGGATGTGGTAAAACAACTCTCGGAAGAACGATCCTGAGACTGTATGAGCCAACTGGCGGTAAGATCATTTATGATGGACAGACCATCTTCGAGAATCCGCTGGACAAAGACGGAAATCCGTTAGGAAAAGCGAAATCTGTAAACATGCTTCCTTATAGAAGAAAAATGCAGATCATCTTCCAGGACCCGTCCGCATCTTTGGACCCGCGTATGACAGTAGGAGAGATCATAGGAGAAGCGATCGATATCCATAAGCTGGCTGCAAACAAAGCAGATCGTGCAGATATGATCAAAGGTCTGCTCTCACAGGTAGGACTGAACACAGAGCATGCAAACCGTTATCCGCATGAATTCTCCGGCGGACAGCAGCAGCGTGTCGGAATTGCCCGTGCACTTGCCGTAAAACCGGAATTCATCGTATGTGACGAGCCGATCTCTGCGCTGGACGTTTCCATCCAGTCACAGGTCGTAAATATGCTTGAGGATATGCAGCAGGAAATGGGACTGACTTATCTGTTTATCGCACATGACCTGTCTGTTGTACGTCATATTTCTAACAGGATCGGTGTTATGTATTTGGGATCTTTAGTGGAATTAGGTGAGAGCTATGAGCTGAACCGCAATCCGATCCACCCATATACAAAGACACTTCTGTCTGCAGTTCCGGTGCCGGATCCACAGCTCAGCCGTACAAGACAGCGTATCATTCTCGAAGGAGATGTGCCAAGTCCAATGAATCCGCCAAGCGGATGCCGTTTCCACACCAGATGTCCATATGCGACTAAGAGATGTGCGGAGGAAACTCCACAGTTCAAAGAGCATGAGCCAGGACACTGGGCAGCATGCCATCTGTTAGGTTGATCGAATCGGATATACAATTAAGAAACATTTGTAATAATATGGAATAATTAGCGGAGTTGCTGTAAAAAGCAACTCCGTTTTTTAAATGATTGGTTAATTTCACAAAAAAAGGTTTACATTGTGACTGTTTTGTGGTAAAGTGTTACTAACGTACACACGCTGAATCTCATACAGCGAAGACCACAAAAAAGGAGGACAAGTTAAATGAGAAAGGCAAGAAAAGTAGTGTCATTGGCTTTGACAGCAGCTATGGCTACAAGCATGGCAGCTACAGCACCGGTAATGGCAGAGGAATCCGCAGAAGGATTTAATCTGAATCTTTGTATCGCGTCTGAACCACAGACGATCGACCCAGCACTGAACAGTTCTGTAGACGGAGCTATCATGTGTAACCATATGTTCGAAGGTTTGGTTAAATGGGTAGACGATGGTGAAGGAAATGCGATCACAGCTCCAGGACAGGCTGAATCCTGGGACAAAGTAGCAAATGATGATGGTACAGTAACATATACTTTCCATCTTCGTGACGGAATCAAATGGTCTGATGGACAGGCTGTAACAGCAGCTGATTTCGAATATTCCTGGAAACGTCTGGCTAATCCTGAGACAGCAGCAGACTACTGCTACATGATCGACATGGTTAAAGGATATGCAGAGGTTGCTGACGGAAGCGCAGAACCGGATACTCTTTCTGTAAAAGCTGTAGATGATACAACTTTCCAGGTTGACTTAACTTATGACTGCCCATATTTCGAAGAGATCGTGGCATTCCCAGCTACTTTCCCGGTTCGTCAGGATATGGTAGAAGGAAGCGATAACTGGACATTTGATACAGCTACATACATCGGAAACGGTGCATATAAAATGACAGAATGGTCTCATAACGCATACATCCTTATGGAGAAAAATGAGAACTACTATGATTATGAGAACCTTGGACCGGATAGCATCAAATTTGCACTGTTAGATGATAACAATGCTATGCTTAAAGGTTACAACAACGACGAGCTCGACTTCATCGAGAACCTTCCGGTAGACGAAGTTGCTACATACCTTGCATCCGGCGAACTTGAGATCGGCGACTATATTGGAACATACTATGTATGCTTCAACACAGAAGACGAAGTATTCTCTGATCCGCAGATCCGTAAAGCATTCTCACTTGTAATCGACCGTAACTACATTGTTGACAGTGTAACTCAGTCTGGTGAAGTTCCAGCTACAGGATTCGTACCAGCAGGTGTTAACGATGCAGAAGGCGCAAGCGGTGATGACTTCCGTACAGTAGGCGGCGAATATTACAGCGTTTCTGAAGAAGATTATGAAAAGAACTGTGAAGAAGCTCGTCAGATCCTTGCAGATGCAGGATATCCAAACGGCGAAGGCTTCCCAACTGTTGAATATCTGTACAACACAGATGACAAACACAAAAAGATCGGTGAAGCTCTCCAGAATATGTGGCAGGAACAGCTTGGTGTTACTGTAAATCTGGACAACCAGGACTGGAACGTATTCCTTCAGAACAGAAAAGATGGTAACTATCAGATCGCACGTAACGGATGGATCGCAGACTACAATGATCCTTGCTCCTTCCTTGATATGTGGTATACAGGCGGCGGTAACAACGACGCTCAGTACTCCAGAGCAGAATATGATGCAGCGATCGATGCAGCAAAAGCTACTTCTGATCCAGCAGAGCGTATGGCAGCATTCCACGAAGCAGAAGACATTCTGATCGGCGAAGACAACGTACTTGCTCCTATCTACTTCTATACACAGCCATATATGCTGAAAGATGATATCGCAGGTATGTACTATACACCACTTGGATACTTCTTCTTCGGCTACACATCACAGGTTGCTGCTGAATAAGAAACTTGAACATTCAAGTCTCTGAAAAGCATCTGAGAGATAGCAAACGAATAAAGTAAACGTAAATAAAACTCCACGCAGGATTTCCTGTGTGGAGTTTTTTG
>CAZSTD010000027.1:0-5040 GCA_964609645.1 uncultured Blautia sp. | reverse complement strand
TATGATTTTTGAATTATGATTTTTGGATATCCATATCTTTTGGCAGGACGAGGCTCAAGAAGATAGAGATCACAAATACAACGGCAACCACATTGCTTGCAAATACGGACTGCACGATAGATGGGAAAATATCCCAGATACCGCTCTCGCTTGCTGTGGTAAAGCCAATCCCGATAGATAAAGAGAGGGAAATGATCACGATATTTCTCTGACAGAAACCGCAGGAAGCGATCATTTGTACACCGGAAGTCAGGATCGTACCGAACATCATGATCGTACATCCGCCCAAAACTGCATCAGGCAGAGATGCGAAGAAGTTTCCTACTGGAGGAAGCAGACCGGCAAGGATCATGCAGACAGCTCCGGTCATGATCGTAAAGCGGTTTACAACTTTTGTCATGGCGATCAGACCAACATTCTGAGAGAAAGAGGTCACAGGTGGACATCCAAATAAAGAAGAAATGGTGGATGCATAACCGTCACAGGCAAGAGAACCGGAAATTTCTTCGCCCGTGATCTCTCGGTTTAATCCTCCGGATACCAGCGCGGAGGTATCGCCGATCGTTTCTGCTGCGGACACCAGGAAGATGATACAGGCGGAGAAGACCGCTCCTGCATGAAACTCCGGCTTAAATGGGAGCAGATGAGGCAGAGAGATCAGACCGCCTGACATGATCATGCTGAGATCAACTTTTCCCATAAAGATGGCAACGATGTAGCCAACGATCAGACCGGCAAGCACAGAAAGCTGTTTTAGATATCCTTTGACCAGGATGTTCCAGAGCAGGCATACCGCAAGTGTGATCGTACCAAGGATCAGGTTTTGTGCGGAACCAAAATCTTCATTGTAGCCACCGCCGAAGGATCTTGCGCCTACTGTGAATAGAGAAAAACCGATCGCTGTCACTACAGAAGCTGCAACGACCGGAGTGATGATCTTACGCCAGTAGCGAGCCAAAAGTCCAAGTGTTCCTTCCATCAGACCACCGATCATAACTGCCCCGATCACAGAAGGATAACCGTAGTTGGCTGCAATGGTGCTCAGCACGGTAACGAATGTAAAGCTGACACCCATGACAACGGGTAAGCGGGAACCGATTTTCCAAATGGGATAAAGTTGGATAAGTGTTGCGATCCCGGCGACAAACATAGCATTCTGTAAAAGAATAGCGATCTGTGCCTGGGTGAGAGCTGGCTGTGCAGATGCTGCGATCAGAGTGATCGGTGCCAGATTGGAGACGAACATGGCGAGAATGTGCTGAAGTCCAAAGGGAATCGCCTTGGCGATGGGCACACGTCCGTCTAGTTGATAGATGTTATTAATACTGCTGTCTTTGTTTCTCATAACTGTAAGAAACTCCTTTCCTTTAAATGACAGTTCATACTTGACGTTTGTATTATAGAACCTTGTCGGATTTTGCGCAACTTGTTTCAGAGTCAAAAGTCGCGTATTTTGGGAAAATCATCCAAAATTTTTTCTAAAAGTTATTTAGAAAGAGAATCCATACGTTGAAATTCGCACTATTTTTCAGTATAATGATAGTCTAAAGTGTGTCTTTCAGGAAATATATAGAGGCTATGTGACCGTTTTATACCCAGAGCTGCATAGCTTAAATTTCCAAAGTTCTGTCAGGTATTTCGATTACTTTGGAAATTTAACAATATTTACTGGTTAGATAATGTATCGTGAGTACATTTTTCTAAATTTAAACACATATTAATATAAGTTAAAGAGGAGGATATGAATATGGCAACATGGAAAAATCTGGATACACTTGCTTCTTATGACAAGCTTGTCGCTTTGAAAGATCATGTAAATATTGCGGACGCAATGTCCGGAGAGAAAGGTGCTGAGCGTGTAAAAAATTACAGCGCACCGATGGCAGCCGGATTAGCTTATAATTATGGTGCAAAGCAGGTAGATGAGACAGTTCTCAATGCACTTGCAGAACTGGCAGAAGAAGCACAGCTTATCGATAAATTTCAGGAATTATATAATGGCGCAGTGATCAACACAGGTGAGAAACGTATGGTTCTTCATCATCTGGCACGTAAACAGCTCGGAGATGCAGTAGTTGTGGACGGCGTAGACAAACGTGAATTTTACGTGGCTCAGCAGAAGAAAGCTGCTGACTTTGCAAACAAAGTTCATGCAGGTGAGATCACAAACGAAGCAGGTGAGAAATTTACAACTGTAGTTCAGATCGGTATCGGCGGAAGTGACTTAGGACCACGTGCTTTATATATCGCTCTGGAAAACTGGGCAAAAGCAAACGATGCATTTAAGATGGAAGCAAAATTCATCAGCAACGTTGACCCGGATGATGCAGCAGCAGTACTTGCATCTGTTGACCTTGCACATTCCCTTTTCATCGTTGTATCCAAATCCGGAACAACTCTGGAAACACTGACCAACGAAGCATTCGTAAAGAACGCACTTGTAAATGCAGGATTAAACCCATCCAAACATATGCTGGCTGTGACAAGTGAGACTTCTCCATTAGCTAAGAGTGATGACTATCTGGAAGCGATCTTCATGGATGACTATATCGGCGGACGCTATTCTTCTGTATCTGGTGTAGGCGGAGCGATCCTTTCCCTGGCATTTGGACCGGAAGTATTTGCACAGATCCTCGATGGAGCAGCAGAGGAAGATACTCTTGCAACTAATAAAGACTTATTAAAGAACCCGGATATGTTGGATGCACTGATCGGTGTTTACGAAAGAAACGTACAGGGATATCCTGCAACAGCAGTACTTCCGTACTCTCAGGCATTAAGCCGTTTCCCGGCACACTTACAGCAGTGTGATATGGAGTCCAACGGTAAATCTGTAAACCGTTTCGGTGAGCCAGTGGATTATGTGACAGGACCGGTCATCTTTGGTGAGCCAGGTACAAACGGACAGCACTCTTTCTATCAGTTATTACACCAGGGAACAGACATCGTTCCGCTTCAGTTTATCGGATTTAAGAAGAGCCAGCTTGGTGTAGATGTGGACATCGAAGACAGCACAAGCCAGCAGAAACTCTGCGCAAACGTGGCTGCTCAGATCGTTGCATTTGCATGTGGTAAAGAAGACGAAAACCTGAACAAAAACTTCAAGGGCGGACGTCCTTCCAGTATCATCGTAGGTGAGGAACTGACACCGGCAGCTCTCGGTGCACTGCTTGCTCACTTTGAGAATAAGATCATGTTCCAGGGATTTGTATGGAACTTAAATAGCTTTGACCAGGAAGGTGTACAGCTTGGTAAAGTTCTTGCAAAACGTGTACTTGCTCATGATACAGATGGAGCATTAAAAGTATACAGTGATCTGCTTGACATCTAATGTGACAATAGCTGCTGTGGACGAAGCAAGAAGCTCAGATTTTTACAAGTCAAAGCAGTTCACGTGGATGAAAAAACGGTAAATCTATATGGATTTAAGTTGCTCTGAAAGCAGAAGATAAGAACAAAATAAAAAGATAATAAATAAAGTGATAAACAGAAAAAGAAGTGTATTTGCGAATATGCAGATATGCTTCTTTTTTGTTTGCAATACGCTTTGTAAAATGATATGATAAAAGATAGAATCTTGTTTGTAGGGAGACGAAAAATGGAACTTTGGGATATCTACGATAAAAATAAAAAACCTACTGGACGCACGATGAAAAGAAATGACTGGTGCTTAAAAGATGGTGAGTATCATTTGACAGTACTTGGAGTGGTCGCCAGACCGGATGGACGGTTTTTGATCACGAAGCGTGTTATGACAAAAGCATGGGCTCCTGGCTGGTGGGAAGTATCAGGTGGAGCAGCGCAGGCCGGGGAGGAATCCTATGACGCAGTCCTGCGAGAAGTAAAAGAGGAAACCGGACTGGATGCCCGCAATGCAGAAGGCGGGTATTTGTTTACTTATAAGAGAGAAAATCCAGGTGAGGGCGATAACTATTTTGTGGATGTATATCGCTTTATCATGGATGTCGATGAAAAGGATCTGCATCTTCAAGAAGAAGAGACAGATGGATACATGTTTGCAACTGTTGATGAGATCAAAGCGTTTGCTGCGGAAGGAAAATTCCTTCATTATGACAGCATTAGACAGGCATTTGAAGGAATTTAAGCGTTGAAAAAAGCGAAGAAAAAGAAAAGTACGAAATTTTTTCGGGGGGGGGTAAATCGTAATGGAGATCGAGAAACTATCGTTTGATGATCTGATAAAATATGGGGAAGAATACTCCTCAAGTATGAATGACTATCTTTATGCATATGATGTTGTAAATAATAAGTATTATATTTCGCAGAGGGCGATAGAGCGATTTAAGATCCCATCTTCTGTTTTTACAGATGTTATGAAGGTACATGAGTCGTTTGTGTATCCCGGGGATGTCCCTATGTTCAGGGATGAGTTCAATGAGATCCTTGCGGGAAGAAAAAGCACCCATAATATGGTTTACCGATGGTTGGATCACGAGGATAATCCAATCTGGATCAACTGCATAGGAAAGGTGATCGCGGATGAAGAAAGCGAGATCCATTTTTTGATCGGATGTATCAATGAGATTGGAGCGAATCCGGTGGCCGACAATATGAGCGGCCTTTTGAGGGACCAGGTATTTTGGGATATCCTTCATAAAAGAGACGGCGTGTTCCGTGGATTTTTGTTGCGGATCGGCATTGACGAATTTAAGGAACTAAACGAGAGATTAGGTACTGCTTATGGCGATAAGATCATCCGTGGAGTGGCATCCTGCATTCAGGAAAATCTGGGGATAGGCGAGCAGGTCTACCGTATTGTTGGAGATGAGTATCTGATCGTCAATGATGTGGGAGGTGTTGAAGAAAGCGGGATCGAGCTTTATAACAAGATCCGAGTGAGTATTGAACATTTGCTCCAGGAGCTGAAATATGAAGCTGTCTTTACGATCTCAGGAGGTCTTTTTGCGAATGATGGAAAACAGAAAATCTGCTATACGATGCTAGAGAAAAAGACCCTGTTTGCAATGAACCATGCGAAAGAGTTGGGAAGAAACCAGATTTATGTTTATAACGAAAAAG
>CAZSTD010000026.1:0-20017 GCA_964609645.1 uncultured Blautia sp. | reverse complement strand
TTTAATTTTTGATGATAAGAACTGGGATCGGCGGGTTGTTTGGACGATTGTAATAGTCACTCTTGATAACGAGATACCTGCGGGGATCGAGTTCTTTTAACCATGCCAGGATCTGATCGCGTTCCTCGAATCCGGAATCGCCTCCGCTGTAAATACACAGGGAGATCATGCCACCTTTTTTCAAGAGTGTAAGAGCCTGAGAGAGTGCCTGGATGCTGGTTTCGCCTCGGGTTGCGAGCGCATGATCGCCGCCTGGGAGATAACCGAAGTTGAAAACGATGCAGTTGACTGTCTCTGGTTTGGCGTGCTGCTCCATATTTGTATGGGATTCTAAGAGAAGCTGATAGTTTGCGGGAGCCTGCGCTTCTTTTAAACGACGCGCAGTGGCTTCGACAGCCTGCTGCTGGATATCGAAAGCGATGACTTGCCCGGTCGCACCGCATAACTGAGACAGCAAAAGCGTATCGTTTCCGTTTCCCATCGTGGCATCGATGCAGATGTCGCCTTCTTTTACCTGTGACCGGATAAAACCGGCGCACCATTGTGTGATCTGATAATTTTTCATATATTTAAGAACTCCTTTTTAGTTGATAGGCAGTGGCTTACGAGAGAGATACCACTTATTTTTTTGATCCGTTTACTCCGGGACCATTTGTAGCTAAGATTTAATATAGCATGGACAGATGGGCGTGTAAATGTAAAAATACAGTGGATCTGCAAGGCTGTACGACCGATGGGACAGCTGGGATTGAACGACATGATCCACAGGATAGAAGACATTGGATAAAAATAAAAACAAATCGTGTATTGCAATTGCAATAATAAATAGTCTATAATAAAGAGAATTGTTCATCAAGTACCGCGGTACTTGAGAGAAATAGATTCGGAAATAGAGGTACACGAATATGTTACTGGAAGGAAAAACGGTATTATTGGGAGTGAGCGGAAGCATCGCAGCGTATAAGATCGCTTATCTGGCAAGTGCATTGAAGAAATGCCGCGCAGATGTGCATGTCTTGATGACCCAAAATGCGGTGAATTTCATCAATCCTATTACTTTTGAGACTCTCACAGGGAATAAATGTCTGGTGGATACCTTTGACCGGAATTTTCAGTTTCAGGTGGAGCATGTTTCGATCGCAAAGAAAGCAGATGTAGTTATGATCGCACCGGCAAGTGCCAATGTGATCGGCAAATTGGCGCATGGGATCGCAGATGATATGCTCACTACGACGATCATGGCATGTAAGTGCAAGAAACTGATCTCACCTGCGATGAATACAAATATGTTTGAGAATCCTGTTGTGCAGGATAATCTGAAGATCTTAGAGCATTATGGTTATGAAGTGATCGCACCGGCAAGCGGATATCTGGCGTGTGGAGATACTGGAGCCGGAAAGATGCCGGAGCCTGAGGCTCTGCTTTCCTATATCGAAAGAGAGATCGCCTGTGAGAAAGACCTCAAGGGTAAAAAGATCCTTGTGACAGCAGGTCCAACGCAGGAAGCGATCGATCCGGTGCGCTATATCACGAACCACTCTTCTGGAAAGATGGGATACGCGATCGCGAAAGCGGCGATGCTTAGAGGTGCAGATGTTACGCTGGTCAGCGGACGTACTGCGATGGAAGCACCGGCTTTTGTGAAATTTGTTCCGGTCGTGACGGCGAAGGATATGTATGAGGCAGTGACTGCGGTCAGCGATGAGCAGGACATCATCGTGAAGGCGGCAGCAGTGGCAGATTACCGTCCGGCGGTGGTCAGCTCGGAGAAAGTGAAAAAGAGCGATGGTCAGATGTCGATAGAGTTGGAACGGACAGACGATATTTTGAAATATCTGGGCGAGCATAAGAGGGACGGACAGTTCCTGTGTGGATTTTCCATGGAGACCCAGAATATGATCAGTAATTCCAGAGCCAAACTTGCGAAGAAGAACCTGGATATGGTGGCAGCCAACAACGTAAAGGAAAAAGGCGCCGGATTCCAGGGGGATACGAATGTATTGACTCTGATTACACAGGATGAGGAAGTATCACTCCCGCTTATGAGCAAGGAGGATGCAGCTTTTAAGATCCTGGATAAGATCCTTTTGCTGACCTCTGAAAAAGAGCAGCAGAACAAGTAACTTTTTATTAAGAAAAGCAGAGATCTGCTTTCCAGCACCGTATTGTATCCGGAGAATTTAAACGGAACGGTAACAAGGAGGAAAAAATGAAAACAAAAAAATTTACAACGACACAGCTCACTATGCTTGGCCTGATGGCAGCGATCCTTTTGCTTATGGCCTACACACCGCTGGGGTATTTGAACATTGGTCCGCTGGCGATCTCTTTTAATGTGATCCCGGTTGCAGTCAGTGCAGTCGTGCTCGGTCCGACGGGAGGTGCGATCGCAGGCGCGATCTTTGGCCTGACGAGTTTTGGACAGTGCATCGGCCTGGGTGGCACGAGTGCGATGGGTGCGATGTTTTTTAGCATCAATCCGATCCTTGCTTTTATCCAGAGATTTCTTCCGCGTCTTCTTGACGGGATCTGCCTGGGATATATTTTTAAGATCGTGCGCAAGAGAACGAATGCTTATGTAGCCTGTGCAGTGACGGGATTCTTTTCTGCATTTTTAAATACCTTGTTTTTTATGGTGGCACTGGTTGGTCTGTTTGGAAACACAGAGTATGTGCAGGGTTTGATCGGTGGAAGAAACGTGATCTTATTTTGCTGCGCCTTTGTTGGGATCAATGCTGTGTGTGAGATGGTGGCATCCACTGTGATCACAGGTGCCGTAGGAGCTGCGCTTTCCAAGGCACACTTAATTCCGGCACCGAAGATGGCTGCGAATGAAAAGCTGGCAAAAGCTGCGATGTAATTTTGAAATTGGAGATACAAGTATGATTTTAGCGATTGATATCGGAAATACAAATATTGTTGTGGGATGTATTGACCATGAAAAGACATATTTTATAGAACGTCTTTCCACAAGCCGCACGAAGACTGAATTGGAGTATGCAGTAGATTTAAAAACGCTTCTGGATATTTACCATATCAAAAGGTCGGAGATTGAAGGATGTATCATTTCTTCAGTCGTACCGCAGATCACGAATATCGCGAAACTGGCGGCTGAGAAGATTCTGAGAAAAGAACCGGTTGTTTTAGGACCGGGAGTGAAAACCGGGTTGAACATTATGATGGACAATCCGGGACAGCTGGGTGCGGATCTGGTGGCAGATGCAGTGGCTGGGATCGCCAGCTATCCGGTACCGCTGATCGTCATTGATATGGGAACTGCGACCACAGTATCCGTAGTCAACAGCAAAAAGCAGTACATTGGAGGCATGATCCTTCCGGGAGTTGGGATCTCACTGGATGCGCTGACAGCAGGAGCTTCACAGCTCAGCGGCATCAGCATTGATGCACCGAAGCATATCATTGGCAAAAATACGGTTGAGTGCATGAAGAGCGGGGTTCTCTATAGCAGTGCTGCCGCTTTAGATGGGATCATAGACCGGATCGAGGAAGAACTGGGCGAGAAGACGACAGTCATCGCCACAGGCGGACTGGCTAAGAAGATCGTTTCCCATTGCAGAAAGGAGATCATTCTGGACGAGGAGCTTCTGCTCAAGGGACTTTTGATCATCTACGAGAAAAATAAATAAATATGAAAAAGAAGGCCGGATCTCACAGTGTGAGGTCCGGTTTTTTGAATGCAGATACAAAATCACCTGGGACCGGTGCTGTGAACAGCATCGGTTTTTTGGTGAGCGGATGTGTAAATTCCAATTGAAAAGAATGCAGAGGCTGACGGTTGATCCGGCTGTGATCCGGGTTGTAGAGATAGTCTCCGGGAAGGGGATGCCCGATATGTTTCATATGTACGCGGATCTGGTGCGTGCGCCCTGTCTCGAGATGAAGCTCCATTAAAGAGTAAGAGTCTCCAATGGCTAAGCGCTCATAGTGTGTGACTGCCGATTCCCCGTCTGAGAAATTAACTTCACGTGTGATGACAGAACCATCCATCCGCGCGATCGGTGCATCAATCGTACCGGATACGGGTGGTATGCCATCGACGAGGGCTAGGTAGGTTCTTTTGATCTGGCGGTTTTTCATCTGCACAGATAAGATGGCTGCGCTCAGCGGATTTTTGGCGAGGATCAGTGCACCTGTGGTATCTCTGTCCAGACGATTGATACAGCGGTAGACAAAATCTTCTCCTTTTTGGGCAAAGTACCATGCGATCCCGTTGGCCAGTGTGTACTCATAGTTTCCCGCTGAAGGATGGACCGGCATATCGGCAGGCTTATTGATGACAAGAATGTCCTCATCCTCGTATAAGATGGAAAGCTCCATCTGGGTCTGGATGATGTTTTCTCCGGATTCGATCTCCGGAACTGTGACCGTGAGATAATCTCCTGGCTGGAGAATGCTTTTTCCGAAGCCGCGTTCATGGTTTAGCAGGATGCAGGTTTGTTCGGACTGCTTCATAGAGCTGAGGATGTGGCGGGAAAATCCCTGTCTTTTTAGAAAATCTAGGATCGTGACCGGACATTCGGATTCACGAAGGTGATAAGTGACAATGCGATTCATAAAGCTCCTTTTTTTATTAAGACTGCGCAGTGATAGCTACGCGTATTCGTTTCGAATATAGCAGATTCTTGTCGCAGTGGCAAGAAAAAAACCAAAACAGAGACTTGCAAGATGAAATATTAAGCGTATAATTCAGTAATGGAATGAAAAAGAAATAAAAATAGGAAAGAAATGATCAGAAAAGTGGTGGGAGAGATGAAAGAACAAAGACATATTTTTACGAACAAAATGCTGTGCAGTCTGCTGATCCCGATTATCTTTGAGCAGATCTTGAATTCTCTGATGGGAATGGTGGATACGATGATGGTCAGCAACGTTGGCGCTGCGGCGATCTCAGCGGTATCCTTGGTGGATTCGATCAATATCCTTGTGATCCAGGCATTCTCTGCACTGGCGGCGGGCGGTGCGATCATCTGCTCGCAGTACATAGGCCAAAACAATGATGAGATGGCAAATAAGTCAGCAAGACAGGTGCTATTTATCATCACAGCGATCTCTGTGGCGGTGACTGTGCTGTGCCTGGGATGCAGAACGCCCCTTTTACAGTTTATTTTCGGAAAAGTAGAGGCGGATGTAATGGAGGCATCGAAAGTTTACTTTTTCTATACGGCATTGTCGTTCCCGTTTATCGCATTGTACGATGCAGGAGCATCGATCTTTCGGTCACAGGGAAATACCAGAGGTCCGATGATCGTTTCGGTGATCTCGAATGGATTGAACATTGCGGGAAATGCGATTTTGATCTGGGGATTCCATATGGGAGTTGCAGGTGCGGCGATCGCAACACTTGGATCGAGGGCATTTTGTGCGATTGTGGTGCTTTGGCAGCTTAGGATGGACAGACAGCCGATCGTGGTGCGAGATTATCATAAGATACGTCCCGATGGAAAGATGATCGGAAGGATCTTGGCGCTGGGTGTTCCGTCTGGCGTGGAAAATAGTATGTTCCAGCTTGGGAAGCTGGCGATCCAGTCTTCGGTGTCAACACTTGGGACGATCGCGATCGCAGCACAGGCAATGACAAATATTCTGGAAAATCTTAATGGGATTGCGGCGATCGGTGTGGGTATCGGTCTGATGACGGTGGTCGGACAGTGCCTGGGAGCCGGCCGCAAGGATGAAGCGGTTTATTATATCAAGAAGCTGTGTGCAGTGGCAGAGGTGGTCGTGATCGTAAGCTGTCTGCTGGTGTTTGCGCTGACGATCCCAGTGACAAAGCTGGGAGGTATGGAGCCGGAGAGTGCAAAAATGTGCTTCCACATGATCTGCTGGATCACGGTGGTCAAGCCGATCGTCTGGGTGATGGCGTTTGTGCCGGCGTACGGGCTGAGGGCTGCCGGAGATGTGAAGTTCTCCATGATCGTTTCCTGTGTCACCATGTGGACATTCCGGTTCTGTCTGTGCGTATTTTTGATCCGTTTTCGGGGATTTGGCCCGATGGCTGTATGGATCGGGATGTTTGCAGACTGGACGGTGCGCGGGATCGTATTTACCCTGCGGTTCCACAGCCGAAAATGGCTGCGGCATAAGGTCGTGTGATCGAATTTTTATTTGACTTTTATCATGTGAGATTATATAATGATTTTTAGACAGATTTTGGAATATCGTTGGTGAAATTGAGAGGTCAGATTTTTAAAGAGCACCGACAGTGATCGAAAAATAGAATAAATTTCAGAAAAGTAAATTTAGGAAGCAAGGTGGAATTCCTGCGCAAGTCCGTTACTGTTACAGCCAGATACTGTTTACTTTTCGCAGAGAGATATTGCCTGCGGCAACCGGGAAATATTTCGGATTAAGTCTTTTGGGGGATTTTGTTGCATACAGAATCCTCTTTTTTAATTTCGATGGAACATGCTATCGAAGCAAAGAGATTAAAAGATACGGTCTGGTGACAGTGTAAACTATCTAAGGACCAAATAGGTGAGGATAAAAGAATGAAGAACGGTCTGGAAGATTATTATGTGGTCCGTGGCAGTAAGAAAATGAAATTTGGATATACGACGGGGTCCTGTGCGGCAGCGGCGTGTAAAGGGGCAGCACAGATGCTCCTTGGCGGGAGTAAGATCGATTCGGTGGAGCTTATGACACCGAAAGGGATCCTACTTACTTTGGAGCTGAAGGAGATCCAGATAGAGCCTGGTAAGGTAACCTGTGCGGTGCAGAAGGATGCAGGCGATGACCCGGACACAACGAACGGGATCTTGGTCTATGCGACTGTGGAAAAGACGAAAGAGCCGGGCATTTATTTAGATGGCGGAGTTGGAGTGGGCAGAGTGACGAAGGCAGGGCTTTCCCAGAAGATCGGGGAAGCGGCGATCAATCCGGTACCGCGCTCCATGATCTTGCAGGAGGCAGAGCAGATGGCTCGAAACTATGGATATGAAGGCGGATTGAAAGTGCTGATCTTTGTTCCGCAGGGTGTGGAGATCGGCAAGAAGACATTTAACCCGAGGCTTGGTATCACAGGAGGGATCTCGATCCTTGGAACATCAGGTATCGTGGAGCCGATGAGCGAGGCGGCCTTGATCCAGAGTATCCGTGTGGAGATGAAACAGCATTATGCACAGGGAGAGAGATATCTTTTGGTCACACCGGGAAACTATGGTGCAGATTATCTGAAGGAGCATATGGAGCTTCCCTATGAGAAGAATATCAAATGCAGCAACTATGTGGGTGAGACCATTGATATGGCGATCGACATGGGCGTGAAGGGGATCTTGTTTATCGCGCACATTGGAAAATTTGTAAAGGTGGCAGCAGGTATCATGAATACCCATTCGCACAGTGCGGACGCCCGGATGGAGGTGTTGGCATCCAATGCTATCCGGGCGGGTGCATCCTTGCAGTGTGCCAGAGAGATCCTGCAGGCATCCACGACGGATGAGGCACTGGATATCCTGGAACGGTATGATCTGATCCAGGCAACAATGGCAGAGATCTTAGAGCGGATGCAGTTTTATCTAAACCACAGGTCGTATGAGCAGATCTTGCTTGGTGCGGTCATCTTTTCCAATGCGCATGGGTATCTGGGGCAGACTGCGGATGCGAAGGAGCTGATCGACTTGATCTGCGAAGGAGCTGCATCGAACGCGCAGGAATGCGATGATTGAATCAATCTGGCGCAGAGCGCTGGTCTGATATATTTTGATAATACCATGATAAAAAATGAAGGAGGAAATAAGAATGGTACATTTTGTAGGAGCAGGTCCGGGAGCAGAGGATCTTATCACAGTGAGAGGACAGAAACATTTGGAGCAAGCGGATGTAGTGATCTACGCAGGGTCATTGGTAAATCCACAGCTTCTGAATTATACAAAAGAGGGATGCGAGATCCATAATAGTGCAAAGATGACTTTGGAAGAAGTGATCGAGGTGATCGAGAAGGCAGAGGCGAAGGGGCTGACAACCGTACGCCTTCACACAGGGGATCCTTGTATCTACGGTGCGATCCGTGAGCAGATGGACATCCTGGATGAGAAGAAGATAGCATATGATTACTGTCCGGGTGTGAGTGCATTCTGCGGTGCGGCAAGTGCGTTGAATCTGGAATATACACTGCCGGATATCTCTCAGAGTGTGATCATCACCAGAATGGAGGGAAGAACTCCGGTTCCGTCCAAAGAAAGCATTCAGTCTTTTGCGGCACATCAGGCAACGATGGTGATCTTTTTGAGCACAGGTATGCTCGAAGAACTCAGCCGTCGCTTAGTCGAGGGCGGTTACTCTGAGGATACACCTGCTGCGATCGTATATAAGGCAACCTGGCCGGAGCAGAAGACATTCGTATGTACAGTCGGAACTCTTGCAAAGACAGCGGCAGAGAACAATATCACTAAGACAGCGCTGATGATCGTTGGAGATACAGTGGCTGCTGCTCACTATGACCGCTCAAAACTGTACGATCCGGGATTTACCACAGAATTTCGTGAAGCTACAAAGTAAGAGCAAAAGAAAGGCAGCATCATGAAAGTTGCAATGATATGTTTTAGTCTGACCGGGCAGGAAACCGCAGAGAAACTGCGGGAGGGATTTGCAGATACCGGAATCACAGTGACTCTGGATAAAAAGAGCAAATATCTGCCGGATTCCGTTGCAGTCAGCACATCTGTGTGGGCTGGAGAGAGATTTCACGAGATGGATGCACTGATCTTCGTCGGCGCGTGTGGGATCGCGGTGAGGAGTATCGCGCCTTATGTGGCATCCAAGAAGTCAGACCCTGCGGTGCTTGTGGTAGATGAATGCGGGAAATTTGTGATCTCACTGCTGTCCGGGCATCTGGGCGGTGCTAATGAGCTGGCTGAGAAAGCTGCGAAGATCCTTGGTGCAGTTTCGGTAGTGACAACAGCGACCGACCTGCATAAGCGGTTTGCAGTCGATGTGTTTGCGAAGAAGAATGGTTGTCATATTTTTCATATGAAAGCTGCCAAGGAAGTCTCTGCGGCTTTGCTTGCTGGAGAAAAGGTGGGATTTTACAGTGAATTTCCGATCGAAGGAGAAGTTGCAGAGGGCTTGTGCCTGTGCAAGCGGGATGGAACTGTAGCAGATTCCCAGAAAAGCGAAGAAAAAATGGAGTTAGGGATCGCAGTTACAGTTCACAGATCCTGCTGTCCGTTCACCTCGACAGTGCAGATCGTACCGAAATGCCTGACTTTGGGGCTGGGATGCCGCCAGGGAAAGGATGCACAGGGGATCGCGGATGCGGTCGGAACCAGGATCGCAGATGAGGAGCTTTTTGAACAGGCATTTGAGCAGATCGCGAGTATTGATCTAAAAAAAGAGGAAGCTGGGATCTGGTCGCTGGCAGAGAACTGGCAGATTCCTTTTCTCACGTATACACAGGAAGAATTGATGGAGGTGCCGGGAGTATTTACCCCATCCTCTTTTGTGAAGGAGATCACAGGGGCAGATAATGTCTGCGAGAGAAGTGCGGTCCTTGCCAGCGGACATGGCAGGCTGCTTTTGAATAAAAAAGGACAAAATGGCGTGACCACTGCGGTTGCTGCCAGGGAATGGAGGATACATTTTGAGTAAAATATATGTAATCGGGATTGGACCAGGAGCTTATGATCAGATGACAGGTAAGGCGATCCGCGCGATGAATGAGAGTGACGTGATCATCGGCTATACCGTGTATGTAGACCTGGTAAAAGAATACTTCCAGGGGAAAGAATTTATGACCACACCGATGAAAAAGGAAGTGGATCGCTGTGTGATCGCTTTTGAAGAAGCGAAAAAAGGCAAGACAGTTTCTATGATCTGCAGCGGCGATGCCGGGGTTTACGGGATGGCCGGACTGATGTATGAGGTAGGCGTGAACTATCCGGAGACAGAACTGGAGATCATCCCTGGAGTGACTGCGGCGACAGGCGGAGCTTCTGTGCTCGGTGCACCTTTGATCCATGATTTTTGCCTTATCAGTCTGAGTGATCTTCTGACTCCGTGGGAGAAGATTGAGGCAAGACTTCTCGCAGCGGCGCAGGCAGACTTTGTGGTATGCCTCTACAATCCGTCCAGTAAGAAACGTCATGACTATCTTCAGAAAGCATGCGATCTGATGATGAAATATAAATCTCCGGATACGATCTGCGGTACTGTCTGCAACATTGGCAGAGAAGGTGAGCAGGCAACGGTGATGACCTTAAAGGAACTGCGCGATACACAGGTGGATATGTTCACAACCGTATTTATCGGCAATTCCCAGACCAAAGAGATCAACCATAAGATGGTTACGCCTAGAGGGTATAAAAATGTATAAAGTCCTTGTCTTTGCAGGAACAACGGAAGGCTGTGAGGTCAGCCGCTTTTTGGCCGAAAATCAAGTGCCTGTCATGGCATTTGTGGCCACAGAATATGGAAGCAAGTCTCTTACAGAAAATGAATATCTGAAGGTCTGCGCGGGCAGGCTGGATGTGGAAGCCATGGAAGCAGTCTTTTTGAAAGAAAGACCGCAGATGGTGCTGGATGCGACACATCCCTATGCGGCCGAAGTGACGGTGAACATCAAGACTGCGTGTGAGAACACGAAGACGGTGTATCACAGAGTTCTGCGAGAGGCTGGAGATCATGCGGATCAGGCGGTTTATGTGGAGAGTGTAAAGGCAGCGGCAAAATTTCTGGACAATACACAGGGGAATATTCTGTTGACGACCGGAAGCAAGGAGTTAGCTGGCTTTACTGGGATGCGCGATTATCAAGAACGCCTCTTTGCAAGAGTGCTTTCTTTGCCATCTGTGATGAAAGCCTGTGGGGAGCTTGGATTTGAAGGCAAGCATCTGATCGGAATGCAGGGACCTTTTTCTAAGGAACTGAATGCGGCGATGCTCCGCCAGTATGACTGCAAATATCTGGTGACAAAAGATACGGGGAAAGCCGGTGGTTTTCAGGAAAAGATCGATGCAGCGATGGAGTGCGGTGCGATCCCGGTGATCATTGGACGGCCTTTAAAAGAAAATGGAATGTCTGTGAAAGAATGTAAACAATTTCTGACAGAGCACTTTCAGATCCAAAGAAGACCGAAGATCACACTTCTTGGGATTGGAATGGGAAGCCCGAAGATGCTGACTGTCCAGGGCCAAAAGACTCTGGAGGAAGCGGACCTTATCATCGGGGCACAGCGAATGACGGATTCGGTAAAACGTCCAGGACAGGATGTGCTTGTGGAATATAAAAGCCAGGTGATAAAGGAATACATAGATGCTCATCCGGAATATGACCGCATTGTGATCGTACTTTCCGGAGATGTGGGATTTTACAGCGGTGCAAAAAAACTCCTCGAGGTTTTGACTGAGAAGTCAGAGGATGGAGAAAATGCAGCAAATATTGAAATACAGTGCGGAATCTCTTCTGTCGTATATTTCATGTCCAGGATCGGTCTGTCCTGGGACGATGCAAAGATCGTCAGCGCACATGGACGTGGCTGTGATCTGATCTCTTATATCCGTCAGGAGCCAAAGGTATTTGCGATCCTTGGGACTTCGGATGGCGTTTCGACACTGGCGAAAAAGCTGGTGATGTATGGAATGGGCGATGTGCTCTTGTATGTAGGGGAGAATCTTTCCTATGAAAATGAGAAGATTTTCGTAAAGACCGCGGCAGAACTGACTGCGTATGAAGGTGATCCGCTGAGCGTAGTCTGTGCTTTGAATAAGGGAGCTGTTTCCATGTATACGACACATGGGATCGCCGATGAACAGTTTATTCGCGGCAAAGCACCGATGACTAAGGAAGAAGTGCGTACGGTTTCCCTGGCAAAGCTGAAATTAAAAGAAGATTCCCTTTGCTATGACGTGGGAGCAGGCACAGGTTCCCTTTCGATCGAGATGGCACTGCGCGCGCACCAGGGCAAAGTCTGGGCGATCGAGAAAAAAGAGGAAGCTGTGGATCTGATCCGCCAGAACAAGGTGAGATTTGCGGCGGACAATCTGGAGATCATCGAAGGGCTCGCACCGGAAGCGATGCAGGATCTTCCTGCACCGACCCATGCGTTTATCGGAGGTTCATCCGGCAATCTGAAACAGATCGTGGAGCTTCTTTTGCAGAAAAATAAAGAAGTGCGCATCGTGATCAATTGCATTACGCTTGAGACAGTGTCGGAGGCACTGGAGACAGCGAAATTGTTTGGATTTACAGAAAATGAGATTGTTCAGCTCAATGTATCGCGCTCGAAGGCGATCGGGCGTTATCATATGATGATGGGCGAAAATCCGATCTATATCATCACTTTGCAGTATCCTGCACAGATATAGACCTGTAAAAGAAACTGAATGAAAGAAAAACGTTAGATGATCATTTTAGAGCAAAAATATTTAGGAGACAAAGAGATAAATGAAGATTCCAAGGATACTTTTGGCAGCAGGAGCCAGCGGAAGCGGCAAGACGCTGATCACCTGCGGGCTTTTGCAGGCGCTGGTGAACCGAAGATTAAAGGTTGCTTCTTTTAAATGCGGGCCAGATTATATTGATCCGATGTTCCATTCACAGGTGATCGGCACAAAATCCCGAAATCTGGACACCTTTTTTACTTCTGCGCAGATCACGCGCTGCCTTCTGAGTGAAAATGCCTCAGACTGTGATATCGCGGTCATGGAGGGTGTGATGGGATATTATGACGGGGTGGCTGGGACTTCCACAAAGGCAAGTGCCTATGACCTGGCGGATGTGACAGACACACCGGTGATCCTGATCGTGAACAGCAAGGGAATGAGTGTCTCTTTGGCTGCTTATCTGAAAGGGTTTATGGAGTACCGCAAAGAAAGCCATATCAAAGGCGTGATCCTCAATCAGATGTCGCCGATGCTTTATCCGCGGATGAAAGCTCTTTTGGAAGAAGAATTAAAGATCAAGGTTTTGGGCTATGTCCCGAAAGTGGAAGACTGTGTGATCGAGAGTCGGCATCTGGGCCTGGTGCTTCCGGAGGAGGTTGCGGATCTGAAGGAGAGACTGGCAAAGCTTGCACAGGTTCTAGAAAAAACGCTGGAGATCGATCAGATCATTGCGCTTGCACAGTCTGCCCCGGAGCTGGAAAGTACTCAGCTTCCGAAAGAGCAGGAGGACGCTTATGGATTTCGTCTTCCAGAGAAAGTGCGGATCGGTGTAGCGAAGGATGAGGCGTTCTGTTTTTTCTATGAAGATAATTTCCGTCTGCTTGAGAAGATGGGAGCCGAGCTTGTGCCGTTTTCGCCGATATACGATGAGTATCTGCCAGATGGACTGGATGGATTACTCCTGTATGGCGGCTATCCGGAGTTAAACGGTGAAAATCTTGAAAGAAATGAAAATATACGGACACAGATCGCCAAGGCAGTTCAGGCGGGAATGCCATGTATCGCTGAGTGTGGCGGATTTATGTATCTCCATGAAGAGATGGAAGACATGGAAGGCGTTTTTCGTAAAACCTGTTCGGTGATCTCAGGGAAATGTTATCGGACACCGAAACTTACAAGATTTGGTTATGTGACACTGAGTGCAAAGAAGCCTGTGTTCGGGGTGGAAGGAGCGAAGATCGGAGAGATCCCGGCTCATGAGTTCCACTATTTTGACTCGGAAAATTGCGGAAGTGATTTTTACGCTGCAAAGCCTCTGAGCAAGAGAGGGTGGGATTGCATCCATTGCACAGATAACCTGATGGCGGGATATCCACATCTGTATTATTATGGGAATCCACGCGTGCCCAAAGCGTTTCTCCAGAAATGCCTGGAGTACCATAAAGAAAATATGAGCCAGACATGACGGCTGGCTAAGCGAAAAAGAAACAAGGAGTTTAGTAAAAAAATGAGATACGGTATGTATAGTATGCTTGCTTTGTTTGCGGGATTTGTACTGGATCTTCTGATCGGAGACCCTAGATGGCTGTACCATCCGGTGTGCCTGATCGGAAATCTGATCGCATGCTTAGAAAAGGTATTGCGGAAGATCTTTCCTAAGACAAAGAGCGGAGAGCTGGCAGCAGGATGCACGGAGGTGATCTTGGTCTGTCTTTTGAGCGGTGGGATCCCGTTTGTGATCCTTCATTTCCTCTATGGGATTTCGGTATGGGCAGGATTTGCGCTGGAGACGTTCTGGTGCTATCAGCTTCTGGCAACGAAATCCTTAAAGACAGAGAGCATGAAGGTCTATGACCGATTGAAAAACGGTACGCTGGAGGAGGCACGCTATGCGGTATCAATGATCGTGGGACGTGATACACAGTCCCTGACAGAGGAAGGTGTGACGAAGGCTACTGTGGAGACGGTAGCGGAAAATTCCTCTGACGGGATCATTGCGCCGATGTTTTATATGGCGATCGGCGGCGTGTGGCTGATGTTCCTCTATAAGGGGATCAATACGATGGATTCTATGTTGGGATATAAAAATGATAAATATCTGTATTACGGGCGATGTGCGGCGAAGCTCGATGATGTGGCAAATTATATCCCGGCGAGGATTTCTGGATGGCTAATGGTGGCGGCATCTGCATTTGTAAAAATGGATATTAAAAATGCGGCGAAGATTTATCGCAGGGACAAAAGAAACCATGCGAGCCCGAACTCTGCACAGACAGAAGCGGCTATGGCAGGCGCGCTGGATGTTCAGCTTGCAGGAAATGCGTATTATTTTGGGAAACTATATGAAAAGCCGACGATCGGGGATGCGATCCGACCGATCGAGGCAGAGGATATCAGACGCTCGAACCAGCTTCTCTATGCAACTGCGACGCTGGGAGTGGTGATATTTGGATTTGTAGGAACTGCAGTGCGGTTCTTTTTATAAAAAAAAGATGTCTATAAGAGAGTGCGAAAAAAGACATCAGTTGGGAGCAAATATATGACAAAACACGTACATGGAGGGGACGTTTATAGATACAGTGATTGCCTGGATTTTTCGGCAAACTGCAATCCTCTGGGGACACCGCAGAGTGTAAAACAGGCGATCATAGATAGTGTGGAAGACCTGAGTGATTACCCGCGAGTGGGATGCGGCCCGCTTAAGGAGGCGATCGCCGGATATGAGCACACCAAAAAAGAATACCTGATCTGTGGGAATGGAGCAGCAGATCTTATTTTTTCGCTCTGCAGGGCGCTGAGCCCGAAGACAGCAGTGCTTCTGGCACCGACGTTCGCAGAGTATGAGCAGGCATTAACCAGTGTGGGATGTGAGATCAGACGTTTTTATCTGCAGGAAAATGCGGACTTTTGTGTAGATGAAAGCTATCTGAAGATGTTGGATGAAAAGCCAGATATCGTCTTTTTGTGCAATCCGAACAATCCTACTGGAATTACCATAAGACAGGAATTGCTGGAGAAGATTCTGAATAAATGTACCGAGCTGGGGATTTTTTTGGTAGTGGATGAGTGTTTTCTGGACTTTGTAAAAGAACCTGAGAGACATACGCTCAAGGGCGTTCTTGCGCAGCACCAAAATCTGTTTCTTTTAAAAGCGTTTACCAAAAGGTATGCGATCCCGGGAGTGAGACTGGGGTATGGTCTGTGTTCTGACAGGCAGGTTCTGGATAAGATGGAAGCAGTGACGCAGCCGTGGAACGTATCTACGATGGCGCAGTGTGCGGGGCTGGCAGCCCTGGCGGAGACTGCCTACGTGGAAGAAGGCAGGGCTTTGATCTTTCGGGAGTCAGAGTGGATGAAGGAGAAGATGTCCGCTCTGGGGCTGAAGGTCTACCCTTCGGAGGCAAATTATATATTCTTTCGCGGTCCGGAAGATCTGTTTGAGAGATGTGTACAGGAAAAGGTCCTGATCCGAGATTGCAGCAATTATCCGGGGCTGAAAAAAGGATACTACCGTGTAGCTGTAAAACTGCATGAACAGAATGAGAGGCTGTTGGAAGCATTCACAAATATTTTAGCGTAAAAGGGGATAGGAAATGGCAAAAGCGATTATGGTGCAGGGGACAATGTCCAATGCAGGAAAAAGCCTTCTGGCAGCAGGGCTGTGCAGAATTTTTAAACAGGATGGGTACAAGGTGGCACCCTTTAAATCCCAAAATATGGCTTTGAACTCTTTTATCACAGAAGAAGGACTGGAGATGGGCAGAGCGCAGGTGATGCAGGCGGAAGCGGCAGGGATCAAGCCGTCCGTTCTGATGAATCCGATCTTGTTAAAGCCGACCAATGATGTGGGTTCTCAGGTTATCGTAAACGGAGAAGTCCTTGCAACCATGAGTGCCAGAGACTATTTTGCATATAAAAAGAAACTTGTGCCGGATATCATGAAAGCGTATGATACCCTGGCAAAAGAAAACGACATTATCGTGATCGAGGGCGCAGGCAGCCCTGCAGAGATCAATCTGAAAGAGGAAGATATCGTAAACATGGGAATGGCAAAGATGGTGAATGCGCCGGTCCTTCTTGTGGGCGATATCGACAGAGGAGGGGTTTTTGCCCAGCTGATCGGTACAGTGGAGCTTTTGGAGGAAGATGAACGCCAGATGGTGAAAGGGCTGATCATCAATAAGTTCCGCGGCGATAAGACGATTCTTGATCCGGGTGTGGAGATGCTGGAACAAAGGAGTAAGATCCCGGTCGTGGGAGTGACTCCGTATCTGCATATTCAGGTGGAGGACGAAGACAGTCTCACGGAACGCTTTGACAGAAAGCTGGAGGTGGATCGTATTGATATCGCCGTGATCCGTGTTCCGAGGATCTCGAATTTTACAGATTTTAACCCATTAGAGAGGATTCCTGGGGTATCTTTGCGCTATGTGGGAAATGTAAATGAGCTGAAAGACCCGGATATGATCATTTTGCCGGGAACCAAAAATACGATGGAGGATCTTCTTTGGATGCGCAGCAATGGACTGGAAGCAGCTGTGCTCAAGGAAGCGGCCAGAGGAAAGGTGATCTTCGGTATTTGTGGAGGCTATCAGATGCTTGGTGAAACTTTGAGTGATCCGCACCATGTGGAAGCAGGAGGAACGATCAAAGGAATGGGACTTCTTCCTATGGATACGGTCTTTGCGGAAAATAAGACGAGAACCAGGGTCTCCGGCAGATTTTTGCAGATAGAGGGAGAGCTGTCGGCTCTTTCTGGGGCAGAACTGGAGGGTTATGAGATCCATATGGGTGAGACGATCCTCAAAGAGGGCGCCATGCACAGTGTGGCGATCGAGGACCGCGTATCAGGGATCCAGAAAGAGGATGGCGCGTACTGCAAAAATATCTGTGGAACGTATGTGCATGGAGTCTTTGACAAAGAAGAAGCCGCGGAAGCGATGATCCGTGTTCTTGGAGAAAAGAAGGGCATCGATGTCTCTGATATGACAGGTATGAATTTTGCGGCGTTTAAGGAGACGCAGTATGATATCCTGGCGGCCGAGCTGCGTAAGCATCTGGATATGAAAAAGATATATGAGATCCTGGATGAAGGGATTTGATCAAACTGCGGCCTGTTGGATCTGCGAAGGCGCATGAAAAGATGGATGGACACGAAAGATCTATATAGACGGGAAAGGAAGTAGAAGGAAATGAAAATAGAATTGGAAAATGTAAAACCGATGGACATAGAAAAAAGGAGTTTTGAGATGATCACCGAGGAGCTTGGGGATGATCTTTCATTGATCCCGGGAACAGAATTGATCGTGAAACGCTGTATTCATACCAGCGCAGATTTTGACTATGCCAAAAATCTTTGTTTTTCTAAAAATGCAGTAGACAAAGCACTTGCAGCGATCAAAGAAGGAGCCTGTATCGTGACAGATACACGCATGGCACAGTCTGGGATCAACAAAAGAGTACTCTCACGCTATGGCGGAGAGGTGTACTGTTTTATTTCTGATGAGGATGTAGCTGCTGCTGCGAAGGAGAAGGGCGTTACCAGAGCGAGTGCGAGCATGGATAAAGCGGCTGAGCTTGGCAAGAAACTGATCTTTGCGATCGGAAATGCCCCGACAGCTTTGGTGCGTCTGTACGAGCTGATCGGGGAAGGAAAACTGGATCCAGAGCTGATCATCGGAGTCCCGGTTGGATTCGTGAATGTGGTGCAGTCCAAGGAGCTGATCATGAAGGCGGATGTGCCTTATATCGTAGCTAGAGGAAGAAAAGGAGGCAGCAATATTGCAGCATGTATCTGTAATGCCTTGCTTTACATGATCGACAACAATAGAGGATATTAAGATTTTAGAGTTTTAAAAGATCGTGTACAGATTGAACGGAAGAGGCCAGTTCTCTTTGAGTCAGTCTGTACACTTTTTTGTTTTTGGACAACTGACCTCTAAAAAAATTTTGAAATTGGATATATCCACAGGGAAATTCTGGTGCTATACTCAGACACAAGTCAAAAAAGACGAAAAAACAAAAGTAAGTACAAAGTGAAAGAAAGCAAGAGGAGTTCATAAATTGAAAAAAATTGCAGTGATCCACGATCTGTCCGGTATGGGAAAGTGCTCTTTGACAGCCGCAATCCCGGTCATCTCTGTTATGGGGGTGCAGGCATGCCCGCTGCCGACTGCAGTGCTGAGTAATCAGACGGGATACGGTTCATACTTTTGGGATGACTATACGGACCGAATGGGACAGATCATGGATAAATGGAAAGAAATGGACTTTTGTCCGGATGGAGTCTATACAGGATTTCTGGCTGATGCCAGGCAGGTGGATGTGATACTTAGATTTGTGGAGATGTTCTGTACAGAAGATACACAGATACTGGTCGATCCGGTGATGGGAGATCAGGGGAGTGTCTATCAGACCTATTCAGAGGAGCTCTGTGAAAAGATGCGCACCTTAGTAAAATGTGCCAGTGTGATCACACCGAATCTTACGGAGGCATTTTTGCTTTTATATGGAAAAGAAGGAATGACAAAGAAGATGGAAGAGCTAGCTGGTATTTCTCAAAGAGACAGACAAAAGCAGATTGAGGGAGTGGGCCGCGAGCTTGCGGATCATTTTGGACTGCCTTCCCTTGTCATCACAGGAGTAGATATGTGTGCGGAGGATGGAAGTGAGGAACTAGGAAATCTGGTGCTCGAAAATGGATGTACAGACTGGTACTTCTCCGTTAAGGAAGGTGGAAGCTACTCGGGGACTGGAGATCTTTTTGCATCTGTGCTCAGCGCAGGAATTGTAAAAGGACTTCCCTTGAAGGAATGTGTGAAGAAAGCCATCGGATTTCTGGCTGGTGCTATCCATGATACAGTGCAGGAAGGCACCGATCGAAATGACGGTGTCTGCTTTGAAAAATATCTTAAATTGTTATAAAAGTCAGGAAATGGTGAGTGATAAGGAGGGACTTGGAATGTCAGAGGTGACGACAGCGAAACAACAGATACAGACTACAAGTACAGTAAAGAAAATGACGGCAACGGCAGTCATGGCAACGCTTACTACCCTGATGACTGCGTATCTTTTTCATATCCCGATCGGGGTGAATGGAGGATATATACATCTGGGAGACACGATGATCTATCTGGCGGCAGCATTTTTGCCATTGCCGTATGCGTGTGCAGTCGGGGCGATCGGAGGTGGTCTGTCGGATCTTTTGACGGCACCTGTGTGGGTACCAGCGACGATCCTTATCAAAATGCTGATCTGTCTTCCATTTTCCAATAAAGGCAGAAAACTGGTGACAAAGAGAAATATCGCAGCTTTATTTCTGGCATTTATCCTGTCAGTGGCAGGGTACTATGTGGCAGAGGGTATTATGTTTGGGTTTACGGCTTCCTTCTTTACTTCGATCAGTGGCAACGCTGTACAGTCTAGCGGAAGTGCGGTGATGTTTGTGATTCTTGGAAGTGCGCTTGATAAGATTGGATTTAAGGCAAATATCGCAAATTAGAAAACTAGATGGAAATCTTTGCGATTGACATCCGCTTTGGGAATGTTTATGATAGTCTATAGTAATCAGACAGGAGAAGATATATGAAAAATAAGCCTTTTTTTCCTATGTTTATAGACTTATCGGACAAAAATATCGTGGTTGTAGGCGGCGGCAGTACGGCGTTGCGCAGAGTCCG
>CAZSTD010000025.1:0-20305 GCA_964609645.1 uncultured Blautia sp. | reverse complement strand
CAAACAGAAGAAACAGCTTGTTCTCGCTGTTCACATAGGAAAGCTTGCCCAGATCCCTTTTTAGGAACTCATAAGATTCCGAGATTGGGATGAACGCTCTCTCCTCCACAACATTTTTATCATGGTTGTAACGATATGCTCCGATCCCCTCACAGCCTTCATGGTCTCCTCGGTTCATATATCCATAGAGTACAAAATCAATGTCTCCCTCATCACTGACGCGGATGATCTTGATATCATGCTGTGCTCTGGAATCTCTAAAGTCTCCGTCCTCCGTTTTTCGGAAACTGAAAACCTGCGTGATCTTTCCATTTCCCGGAAAATATGACCACAGATCTCCCTGCTGCACAAATGCCAGGATGGAACCACTGTCATTGAGCATATATTCGACTTCTTTATCCCGCACGCCAAGGATCAGACCATTGTCCTCAAAGACAGGAAGCGTCGGATCAAACACCTGATTTGCACTGCGCTCAAAATCAAGAAGACGGATCCTCTCATCCATGTAACGCATTCTATAAAATTCTTTTACATCATAGACTTCCTCATCCCCATTATCGTTCAGAGAAGTGATCTGATATTCCAGCGTGACGCTTGCCGTCGTATCATTGATATCATTGATCACCGGGATCCCTTCCTGCGTGATCTGCGGTTTTAAGCTTCCCCAACTCACCTCGCTCAGAGTGGAGTTAATATCTATGTTTGAATAATTGGTCGCTGCTCCCGTACTCTCCGGTTCCAGATAATTTGCAAGGGCATCAGCTGCCTGTTTATCCAGACATGCCTGTGAAAAATACTGCACAAAGTCCGCATATTTCCCGGCATTGGCTTTTGATCTCGATACAACTCTCGTGTAATAGTAGGCGGTTTTTGCTCCCATCTCCAGCGAAATCTGCATCGAGTACTCCTGGTTCATACGAAGATCGCTCCCGATCTCCACTTCTGCCCGCAGGTATGGATCATCCATCTGCAGATTTTTGATCTTTTTATTTTCAAGGACTTTGCTTCCGTCCGAGGTACGGATCTCATAAGAAAATCCTGTCACCTCCGCATCATAAGGATCGATCACCACCGAAAGCTTCTTCGTAGTATCCAGCGGTGTCACACTGTCTCTGGTAAAGTCTGCCTGCATGGACTGTGCATATCCATACATCCGATTGACCAGATTTCCATCTATGTCGATCATGACTTCCGGAAGTGTCGCATCATTTAAGTCCGAGCGGTTATCTGTAGACTGGCTGTTGAGCAGCAATGCAGTCCCAGACACCCCCACCAGGAATACCAAAAACAAGATCAAAAACTTCGCCAGCAGTTTTTTCATAATATTCCCCTTTCCTTCGGATCCCCCTGTCCTGCCGGGCAGAGAAGTTTCTCCAGGGTCGGATGGATGTTCAATTCTCTCATCATATCTGCGCTCTTATCTATACAGGATGTTTTTCCCGTCTTTACCGCACGGATCAGCAGATTTTTCGGCGTATGCTCCATATCGATAAATTCAAGGATCTGTGTCTCATATCCCTTGCTTTCAAGCAGATTTGCGCGAAGTGCATCTGTGATGATCGCAGACATCCTTTCTTTCAAAATGCCATATTTAAGTACGGGTTCCAACATTTCGTTTTTGATCTGTCTGTTGACCTCATGCTGGCAGCACGGAACAGAAAGGATCACCTGTGCGCCCCACTCCACGGCCTTTGCCAGCGCAAAGTCTGTCGCTGTATCGCACGCGTGCAGAGTCACCACCATATCTACCGCTGAAACTCCCTCATAGTCTGCAATATCGCCCTGATAAAAATGGAGCTTTTCATATCCATATTTCTGAGCTAATCCATTACATTTCTCAATCACATCTGTTTTTAAGTCCAGCCCGATGATATTGACATCATATCCTCTTAATTCTTTCAGATAATGGTACATGGCAAAGGTAAGATAACTCTTGCCGCATCCAAAGTCCAGGATCGTAACTTCCCGCTCCTTGGAAAGTCTGGGAAGGATATCCTCGATAAACTCCAGAAAGCGGTTGATCTGGCGAAATTTATCATATCTGGATGTGATGATCTTGCCTTTCTCCGTCATAACGCCAAGGTCTACGAGAAACGGAACTGCGATCCCTTCCTTCAAAATATACTGTTTCACACGATTGTGAGCCTGGATCTGCACATTTTCCTTTGCAGCGTGACGCTTTTCTTTGATCGTCATCTTACCCTTTTTGCTCACAAGGACAACTCCGTCCATCCTGACTCCCTGAGCCTGCATCTGTCCAAATCCATCGGAAAGTGCATCTTCCAGATATGCCAGCATCTGCTCTCTGTCATAGTTTTTATGCAAAACCTTCGTTCCTTCCTGCGCAGATGCCTGATAGCAGATCTGGTCCTTCAGCTTCACCGGGCGGATCTTTACCTTCGATGGTCCATCCGCTCTCCGGCTTGCGCTCAATACTGCCTGTATCAGATCTTCATTGATCTGTTTTTCTAAATATTCTCTTAAATCTTTCATTGTTTTGCTTTTCTATCTATCCATCTAAAATCTTATATTTATCGTTTTTCTTTATATGATTTCTTCTCTTTGTCACCGTCTCTCAAATACCAAAGCATCCTCTGCACCGGTGTCTGCGGCAACGTCTTCTGGAAACCTCCTGACACAACATCACCTGTACCAGCTCGTCAAGAAAACTGCCCGGGATCGACTGACTGGTCATCTCCGGCAGGACACTTTCTTTGATCTTACTGCACAGGTGATAAAACAGATATCTGTCTGGATATTCATCATAAAGGCTACTGCCTTCATAGTCGAGAAGATCACATTCTTTTTCCACACTCTCCTGGATCTGCTGTACAGTGATCGGATAGTAGGATTTCATAAGTTCAAACTCCTGCTCATGCATTCGTTCTCCCTCATACAAAAAAGGATTGGCATATACATTGTAAAACGGAAAATACTGGTCAAAATACATATCAAGATCCTGCATTCTTTTTCATTGTCTATTTCAGTATATGCACTTGCCTCCATTTTGTTTTTACAGAGCCTGGATCATTCCTACTGTCAGTTTCACACTGTGTTCAATCGCTGCCATCTCAAACTCTGCGTAATCCATATTTGCGCTGCCGTCTGCCTTGTCGGAGATCGCACGCACTACTAAGAACGGAATGCCGTTTAAGTAAGCAGCATGTCCGATCGCTGCGCCTTCCATCTCTGTTGCGTAACCGCCAAACTCAGAAACGATCGCATCTTTCACTCCCTTGTCAGAGATAAACTGGTCTCCAGAGCAGATCCTTCCTTCGAATACACTGATCTCTGGGTTCACTTCTCTACACACTTTCGCAGCCAGCACGCGAAGGTTCTCGTCTGCTACAAAAGAAAATTCTTTCATCTGCGGAATCTGTCCTTTGGCATATCCAAATCCAGTTGCATCCATGTCATGATGCAGAACATCTGTGGAAAGTACGATATCTCCGATATTCACATCATTGTTCAGGCTTCCTGCGATCCCTGTGTTGATCACTGCTTCTACACCGTAGATATCTGCAAGGATCTGTGTACAGATCCCGGCATTTACCTTACCAATACCAGAACGTACCACAACGACCTTCTTGCCTTCCAAAGTACCCTCATAAAAGTCCATGGATGCTTTACTCATGATCTTTACATCCTGCATTTTTTCTTTGATCTTAGAAACTTCCTGTTCCATTGCTCCGATAATTCCGATACATTTCATATTTAAACACCTCTTCTTTTTGTAATTGTAATTTTTATTTCTCTGTCTACATGCTGCGCTATCTTCTTTTTTACAGCAGCATCATGATCCATCACTGCGTATAACAGCCATAGTTCATGCCTATTATAGCAAATGTTCAATTTATATGGAAACTTTTTTTGTCATCTGGTATAATAAAGTTTCGATGTTACTATTTATTTTTATCATTATATCAGCAGTGACTGGGAGGAATTTTTTATGACATACAAGACAAAGGGTGTCTGTGCAAGAGCGATCGAATTTGAATTAGGTGCAGACCACAAAGTACACAATGTAAATTTCGTAGGCGGATGCAGTGGTAACACACAGGGAATCGCAAGCCTTGTGGAAGGCATGGATGCAGCAGAAGTGATCGAACGCCTCAAAGGGATCAAATGCGGAGGCAAAGGAACTTCATGTCCAGACCAGCTTTCCGCTGCACTGGCAGAAGCTCTGAATAAATAAGTCCAAAAAACCAACGGTTTTTTCACCGTTGGTTTTTTTATCCTCATTTACTGTATATCCTGGCGATCCCATTTATCACACAGCGACTGTACGTCCCTGGAGAATCGCTCCAGATCTTTATTCGGAGTTCCCTCATTCTTCTTGATGACCGCCAGCAGTCTGTATCCAAGTGCAAGCAATTTCTCGAACGCACGTGCAGCCCTTGCAGCTTTCGGGGAAGCAGACGCTTTTTGGATCTTTACACCTACAGCTTCATAAATACATGCATTTGCAGTCAGGTCATACACAGTACCACTGAAAGGTGCCATCGTATCATATCCAAACTCCTCATTCAGTCGTTTGGCAAACACTTCCGTTACGGTATCATCGCCGTGCGTCACAAACACCTTCTTCGGCTTCTCGTCGAAAGCCTTTGCCCAGTCCAAAAGTCCATTCACATCTGCGTGTCCGCTGATGCCCGGCATCCTACAGATATGTGCAGCTACATGCACAGACTCACCAAAAAGCTTCACATCTGTCGCACCTTCGATCAGAGCCCTTCCCAGTGTTCCCACTGCCTGATATCCGACAAATAAGATCGTGTTTTTTTCATTCCAAAGATTATGTTTCAGGTGATGCTTGATACGTCCGGCATCGCACATACCACTTGCAGAAATGATGACTTTCGGTTCCTCATCAAAGTTGATCGCCTTAGAATCATCACTGGTCACAGAAATCTTCATACCAGGAAAGCTGATCGGGTTGATACCTTTTTTGATCAGGTCCATGGCTTCCTCATCAAAACAGTCATACTGATGCTCCGAGAAGATCGTCGTCGCTTCATTTGCCAGCGGACTGTCCACATACACCTTAAATCCGTCGTATCCATGTACCAGACCATCTGCCTTGATCTGTCTGATAAAATACAGCATCTCCTGCGTACGTCCAACTGCGAAGGAAGGAATGACCAGGTTTCCGCCTCTATCAAAGGTTTCCTGGATCACATTTGCCAGAAGCTGTACATAATCCGGCTTTTCTCCGTGGCTCCTGTCGCCATAGGTAGATTCCATGATCACATAGTCTGCGTGGTGAAGATACTGTGGATCTTTGATCAACGGCTGGTTCAGGTTTCCGATATCTCCGGAAAATACGATGGTCTCTTTCTCCTCTCCTTCCTGTATGGTCAGCTCAATACTCGCAGAACCCAATAGATGACCGGCATCAATAAATCGTACAGAGATTCCCTCAGCAGGAGTGATGACCTTATTGTAAGGACAATGAACGAAATTCTTGATCACACCCATTGCATCTTCCATCGTATAGGCAGGTATAAACTCCGGTTTTCCCTGTCTTCTTCCCTTACGGTTTCTCCATTCAGCCTCAAACATCTGAATGTGCGCACTGTCACGGAGCATGATATCACACAGGTGGCAGGTCGCATCCGTCGCATAGATCGGTCCCTGAAATCCCTTCGCATAGATCGCCGGCAGATTTCCGGAATGATCCATATGTGCGTGAGTCAGAAGTACGAAGTCCAGATCTCCCGGCGCAACCGGGATCTCTTTATTTTCATAATAATCCGGCCCCTGTTCCATACCGCAGTCTACCAGAAACTTACGCCCTGCTGCTTCCAGATAATAACAGGACCCTGTGACCTCATGTGTAGCACCAATAAAAGTAAGTTTCATATAAAAGCCCCCTTTCGGATTAGCTGTTTCGGATTACTCGTTATCGTTCTATATATTATACAACACAATATCTTGTTTTTACAGTATTTTTCTGAAAATTTATTCAAAAAAAGCTGACGCATCCTCACAAAATGCGCCAGCCTATCATGCGTTTGCCACGTATAGATCTTAAAAATATTGCTGGTATTCTTGATGATCTCTACATTTTCCAGTCACAAACACACACTTTACAGAACGGTAATGTTTGTTTACAAGATCTTCACTGCATTCTGTTTTCGTTCTGTTTTATGTAATCCTTGTAAATAAAAATATATTTTTCTTCCGAGCTTCACAGAAATACAATGTATACCAAATATCAACATCCATGTCTGATCTTTGAAAACTTCCACTACATATAGTATACGAATCAAATTGAAAAATATCACACTTTTTTCAAAAAAAATTTCAAAAAATCCTAAATATAGCCATGAGTCTTTCTATATCTATGTGCAGCAGCATGCCAACCATCAACAGGACAACTATCACCATGACCGTGGCAGCTCCATTTTGAGCATATGCATACTCCCGGGCGCTGTTCACTCTGTTGGCCGTAAACTCCTCACGTATCTTTTCTATACGCACGTGCCAGAACTCCCTTGTATTTTCTTCCCGGTACTTTCCGGTTTCACGGAGTCTGGCGATCAGACGCTCATATCCTTCTTTTCTTTTTTCCAAAGATTCTACGAAAGATGTTTCTATATTTTGCTTTCTCGCTGATGCGTACAGACCGGATTCTATCTCCGCCGATTCTTTTAAAAACTGTTCTTCCAACAGCTGTTCCGCCTCATCGTTCTCTTTTTCTCTGTCTATTTTATTTCTCATAATTCCCAACTTTCCTTGACAACCCTTCCTGATGCGCACTATTATTATGATATGATGTTGGGTTAAAACTCCCAACTGTGATACCAAAGTCCAAAGAGTATTTCTCTTTGGCTGAGAGCTTAGCATACACTCATAGCAGCTCTCATGATCATCATAAATAATCAGGAGGATCCTCTATGAAACATATCGTACTTACCGGCGGCGGTACTGCCGGACACGTAACTCCAAACATCGCACTGATCCCGCGTCTGCAGGAACTGGGATACCAGATCTCCTATATCGGCTCCTATGACGGAATCGAGAAAAAGCTGATCGAAGAAATGAATATCCCTTATTATGGAATTTCTTCCGGTAAGCTCAGACGTTACTTTGATCTGAAAAACTTCACTGACCCATTCCGCGTTTTAAAAGGTTTCAGCGAAGCCAAAAAATTATTAAAGCAGTTAAAACCAGATGTGGTATTCTCCAAGGGTGGATTTGTCACAGTTCCGGTTGTGATCGCTGCAAAAAAATGTAAGATCCCTGCGATCATCCATGAATCCGACATGACTCCTGGACTGGCAAACAAACTCTGCATCCCTTCCGCCGCAAAAGTGTGCTGTAACTTCCCAGAAACAGTCAACAGTCTTCCTGCTGAGAAAGCTGTACTGACAGGAACTCCGATCCGCCAGGAGCTGATGTCCGGAGACAAAGAAGCCGGCAGAAAATTCTGTGGTTTCTCCGCGGACAAACCGGTTCTCATGGTCATCGGTGGCAGCTTGGGCGCAGCCTCTGTAAATGAAAACATCCGCAAGATCCTGCCTGATCTATTAAAAGAGTTTCAGGTCATCCATCTGTGCGGAAAGGGCAAAATGGACGAAAGCCTGAAAGATACAGTTGGATACGTGCAGTATGAATATATCAAACAGGAACTGGCTGACCTTTTTGCTTTGTCCGACATTGTCATCTCCCGCGCAGGTGCAAATGCGATCTGTGAGATCAATGCGCTGAGAAAACCAAACCTTCTGATCCCGCTTTCTGCAAATGCAAGCCGTGGTGACCAGATCCTCAACGCGCGTTCCTTCGAGCGCCAGGGCTTCAGTATGGTCCTTGAGGAAGAAGAGATCATACAGGAAAAACTCCTGCAGACGATCCGCAAGCTTTACGCTGACCGTCAGACTTATATTGACACTATGTCTGCTGGCAGTCACATGAACTCTATCGAGAAGATCATCGGTCTCATCGAAGACTGTGCAGCCAGATCCTGATCAAAAAATAAAATAAATTTCATATGAAACCGACACAAAATACAGGTAACTTCCGCCATATAGCACGGAAGTTACCTGTATGCAGTTGTTAACTCTGTTGTCTGTGATATTTTCTGATATTCCTTCAGCAGCCAGCGTCTTGTCCTGGATACTCTGTTGTTTACATTATTTTCTGTCATATGGTAATGCTCTGCGATGATGCGGGGTGAGATGCCATATATCTTAATGCTCACATAAATTTCATAATTTTTCTGATTTTTCCTCCGCAGTTTCTCAAAGACACCACACATATAACCTTCGGTTTCCATTGCCACAACCAGTTCATCTACAGTATCTTTATCCGGAATCTGCCGCAGCGAGATCTTCTCAATGATATCCGAACCAGCACGTTCGTATTTTCTGTATCCTTTTCTATGATAATCAATTGCTTTATGCCAGCTCATGCGAATGATCAGACTGACTAATTTTTTCTCATCTGAAAAGTCCACCGTCTCGCCCATATGGTAGATCGTCTCAAAAACATCCTGGCATACATCCTCGGATTCTGCCCTGTTTCTCAGAACAGTATTTGCAACAGCTATGGCACGGCAGCGATATGTATCATAAATATATCCAAATTCCGTATTATTCATCTTTTGTGTAAGAGTCCGTCTTATTGAAGCTGTGCCTGCACCTTCGATAAGATCTCCTCTTTTGCCTCATCAGTCAGATTTCCCGGAGTCCATGAAATACCAACTCCGTCTTCTTTATATCTCGGAATCAGGTGCATATGGAAATGGAATACAGTCTGTCCGGCACATTCTCCGTTGTTCTGAACAATATTCAGGCCATCACAGTCTAATGCTTTCGCGATCGCTGACGCCATCTTTTTCGCCAAGATCATTGCTTTTCCTGCTAATTCATCTGAAAGCTCATAGATATTAGCTGCATGTTCCTTCGGAAGGATCAGCGCATGTCCCTTGCTCGCAGGTCCAAGATCAAGGATCACTCGAAAGTCCTCATCCTCATACAGTGTTGCCGCAGGGATCTCTCCGTTCGCGATCTTACAAAAAATACAATTATCCATTTTTATTTCCTTCTTTCCTAGATTATTTTGTTACTTTCTGATTCGTGTATGTCGTTTTTGCGCGAATTCTTTCGTACGAAATCAATTGCTTCAGAAAACGCACCGTGATACACTTCCATTGAGGTGATGATATGCAGGCTGAAACAACAGCAAAAGAATTAAAAAAAGAATTCCAGATCACTTTGTCCAAACTTTCTCATGAGATCCGCAACCCAATCGCATTGATCAACAGCGAACTTCAGTTGATCGCAGACTCTCATCCTGAGCTTTGCAGGTGCCGTCAGTGGGACAGCCTTATGGATAATCTGGAATATGTAAAAGAATTACTAAACGAGATCTCTGATCTTAGTCATGCAGGTATGATCTTTCCAGTTCCTGTTTACCCCAACGAGTTCCTGAATTCTGTCTTATCCTGCGAAAAGACAACTCTGGACTATCTGGGTATCACTCTGGAAACTCATCTGGAAGAGATCCCTTATACAGTTTCTCTTGACCGGGTCAAGATGCGTCAGGCTTTGTTCAACCTGATCCGAAATTCCTGCGAAGCGATCGACCATCCAAAAGGAAAGATCACTGTCAGACTCGAAAGATATAACCAGGGGATCTGTATCTCGATCGAAGATAATGGATGCGGGATGACACCGGAACAGATAAAAAATATCTTTTCCCCGTTTGTCACCTACAAGGCGACCGGAACTGGTCTCGGACTTGCCGTTACATATGATATCATTTCAGCCCATCAGGGACATATCACCGTAGACAGCCGTCCGGATCATGGCTCCATCTTTCGTCTTTTTCTTGCCTGATATCTCGTCGGGTGATAAAGGATCACTGCCAGTAAAAATCCACTGAGCAAACCACCTACATGCGCCGCATTGTCCACGCCTTCACTTGTAAATCCAAAATAAAGGGAAAATGCTGCCATGATCAGGATCTGCCTGGCAGAAAGATCCTCCAGATGTCCTCTGCCGCGGATCACTGCGTAGATCATCGCACCCATCACAGCAAACACTGCACCGGATGCACCTGCAGATACCGCAAGGTCATCGCTTTTTAATTCCAGGAAAATACAGAGAAGATTTCCACCGATTCCTCCAAGAAGATAGATGAGCAGATATCTGATCCTGCCGACAACAGGTTCCAGCCTTCCTCCAAGAACAAATAAGACCAGCATATTGTTTAATAGGTGTTCTGGTCCAAAATGTAAAAACATACTGGTAAATATCCGATAATATTCACCGCTTACGATCGCCGGCGTATACGCAGCCCCACATTGCAGCATATGCAAAGTATCGTCTGTTCCTCCGGTCAGTTCCACAGCGACAAACACCAAAATATTTATCAAGATCAGAAACGCGGTCACCGGTTCTTTTTTTAACTCTTCCACATACGCCTCTTTTCTGTGTTTGTTTCATTCAAACAAATTTTATCATTTGCCTGTGCTATTTCTTCATCTGTTTTATTGTACCAGACCTTCCCCTATTTTACAAAACATTTATATAAAAAAGCCTGAATAAGGCCCGAATTGACATTATTGTTCTGACAATATACGCAAAGATGTTTTTTGAACAGTAAATCTATTCCAGAAAAATATATCTGGCCTGCGCAAAATCCACCTCATCTTCCGACTGGAGCTGATATTCTTCTTCCGGGAGCAGCAACCGTCCATTGACACTCGTTCCGTTTCTGGAGTTCATATCCGAGAGATAATAATTCCCATCTCTTTTACGCACTTTCGCATGGATTCTGCTGACTGTTGGAAGCTCGATCACCGCGTCGCAGGCGTTTTCCAGCTTTCCAATAACCGTCAGCTCCTCATTCAAATAAATCGTTGCAAACTCTCCAGCCTCCCGACTGACCAGACTTGCCGGTCCTGAAACTACACCTGCAGACAAAACCACCGTCTCTCCAAAATCCTCGCTGCTTCCATTTTCCTTTAGATCAGGTTTTCGAGAAATCTTTTTATTTTTTACATCTACAGACATCCCAAACAACTCTCTGCTCTTGTTATCTCGAGGCTCTGAAGGTTCATATTCTCTGTGCTTAGGCAGATCTCCATTTTGTGTCTGGGGTGTTTTTTCTTGCTTCTTCTTCAAGATCCAAAAAGCTAGCAGCACGGCTCCCATTCCCACCAGAATGATCCCAAGGACCGTCTCTGTTTCCATGTATGGCAGATATCCCGCGATCGAAGCCGCAATGATCCCTGCTAAGATCACAAGCGCGACCAAAAAGATCCCTATCTGCCTCAAGAGACTTTCTTTCTTTTTCGATGTTGCCTCCCGAAAAAAATCATATTCTGTCGCATCTGCTTCTCCTTGATGTTTTTCATATTTTTCAGAACGCTCTTTATCAACTTCACATCTCTCCTCGATATTCCAGATTTCAGCATCTTCTTTCTCTGTAAATTCCTCCGTTTTCATCTGTACAGAAGCCTTTCTTTTATAAAGCTCCTCTTTCACATGTTCCAGATGAAAGCTCTCCTCAATGGCATGTCTGTAAATCCCATATCCAAGGGCAACCGCCGCCTGATCTTCGTGATCGATCTTCGGAAGCATATACTCCGCCAAAAGCTGAAACTGTCCTTTGATATCCTTCTGACAGCCTGGCATCATGCAAAAATAGACCTGATGTTTTTCTATATCGATCAGGATATACTCCGGCGATAATAAAAGCTGTTCAGGATCCATCAGATATTCTGCTGCGTCCTCCATCACCTGTACAAATCCGCCAAAGATCATCTGCAGATCTTCAACTTTAAATTTTTTATCCTGGTAAAAGGCACCGACCGACTGTTTGGAAGTGATATCAAAATAAACCAGATATCTCCCATCTACTCCCTGAATCCTGCATTTTAAAAGGGAAGGGATCACATTTCCGACCAGCATACGTGTCTGATAAGAGTCTGTATGGATCTCATCCTCACTGTGAAAGATCAGATAATTGTGATTCATATCTCTTTTATATTCTGTTTTCATGTTCCATCACCTACTCCCTTCACGATCGCCTCCGCAACACGGATCTTGCGGATATGTTTGACCGGATCGATGATCTTTGCATTCCCTTCTGTACGCAGGTGCCATGAGAGACCTCCATAGGCACAGATCGTATCCAAGTCATAGGTAACCTGAACCTCTTTTCCCACATTCGTTTGTGTACTTAAATTTTCTGCTCCAAAAAATCCTACATTTCCCAGCTCTTCGCTGCGCATTTTTGCAGGCTCATATACCTGACCATCTTTTTTGATCCCTTCCATACTTCCGCTCAGTGCAGATTCATAAGCTGCCGCTGTCAGCCAGGAGCGATTGTGTACAAAAAAATTCAGATAGATCACCCCAAACACAGCCAGCAGGATCAATGGCATCACACAGGCCGTTTCCACCGTAAAGCTTCCCCTTTTTATCCAAAAAACTCCTGCATTTCTTTGCTCTATCATTTTAAAATCCATTTTTTCTTGAGCCTCCCTTTTTATCTGCACAACAGCAGGCTCCCGGCATACCCCAGCAAGAGAAATGGGATAAAAGGAATCTGCGTGTATCTGCTTTTCTGCAAAGGAACGAGCAAAATTCCCGCCCATACTGCACTGACTGCCAAAGCGCATAACAGCATAATAAAAAATTCTTCTGTCTCCATCGCAACTGCCAGTGCGATCATGACCAAGCCGTCTCCCATTCCCACTGCGCCTGCGGTAGCTATACTCGTTCCCACAAAAAGAAGCCCCATTCCCACCGGCAAAAGCATCTTTGCCGAAAAGTCTCCGCTGTAAATCAGCCAAAACACAGCAGCGACAGCAAAAGCCCCCGTCAGCAGCAGCGAGATTTCTCTTTTACGTATATCTATCCACGAATTGATCCCCAAAAAGATTAATATCCCCCATTGTTTAATGTCCTGCATTCAAGTTTCCTCCTTCTTTATTTTTATCCGCAGCGGCTACAGGCACACATCCCAGACGCAGTCGATTCCTTTACCAGCCTCACCGAACGTTTCAGTCCACTGCAGGTTTCTAAGTTATGATATCGGCTTCCCTGCTCTGTCACATACACCACTCCTGCCGGCTTCTGACCCCTGCTGCAGGTTTCACACGCAGAATAATGTTCTCCGTACTGGTTGCTCATACCCAAAACTGTACTTCCTGAAACCTGTTTTAGAGAAACGTTTAGATAACTGCACCCTGGATTTTTGTGATACACACTTCCCGATTCTGTGATGTAGACCATCTTTTCCACATTTTCTGTGCTGCCACCGTTATCCTCAAAGGTCGCCCCTGTCCAAGCATGAACTTTTACATGATCATAAATGACCACTTTCGGGAGCGGCACCAATCCGCCAAACGGTTCATAAGTATAGATATCCGGCAATGTAATATCCTGGGTTTCACTTTCCCCTGTAAGATATGCATACATGCCAGCCTGTTTCGCCTTCGTGCACAGCTCACTCAAATGCTCGGTCTGCAGTTTATAGATATCCATAAATGAGATCAGTGTCACCATCCCAAGGAAAAACAAGGGCAGAACAAAAGCTGTTTCTATTGCCAAGCTTCCCCGGCGCATCCAAGAGGCACACAAAGACACTTTTACAGAAAGAATTCTTTTCCTTTTTTTCGGGGGGAAAAAGGTAGCGAATGGCTTTAGAGAGCTGTTTCTCCTTTCTTGAATTTCACAATCTTTTTTACTGATTCTTTGTATGGCAACATTATTTTCCTTCTGTAAAAGCATCTTTTTGCACCTCTTTTCTTGTTATGTGGTCTTTATTCATAGCAATATTGGCGGATAACATGAAACTCCTTTTTCTTGTTTGCTTTCACATCTGCAAAAGCCTCTATCGCCGTAATACAGGAATCCAGATAAAATCGTTCCCGTCCTTTACTTCGGATCGTGTTTTCAATCATGTCCATCGCTCGCATCACTTTCTTCTCTTTGCCGACAGACAAGAGCAGTACCTGCAGATAATCCTCGTAGGACATCCCCTGTTCATCATTCTTGCGCATCGTATCCAGTCCTTCCATCAGATTCGGAAGATTTTCCAGCGAGATCTGCCACTGTTCCGAAGTTTTTACAAGCGGAACTTTTCCGCCCGAAAAAAGCTCCCGCACATCCAGCACACTTTCCGCAAATGCCCAACACAGCAGTAAGGCCATCTCGATCACGGTTGCTGCTGGAGGGATCAAAAATCCCGCTGCGATCGCTGTGGCAAGTGCCTGTGCCTGCGAACGCTTGACTGTGTCCGCTATCAAACAGGCAAAATTTACGCCCTCCCGAATAAACAGCAGCTTCGATGCCACGGATCTCAGGTTCTCAAGGTCATTATCCTTTCCTGCAAAAATATATTCCATCTGATATGCTAGCCCTGCGGATGATGGGGCACTGTAATTGCCAAGATGATCCATCAGATATTGCAAAAACAAAATACCCGAACTGTAACTATTTTGTGCCGTCACGCCATCTGCCATTTTCATTCCCTGCTGCAGCTCTCTTCCTGAAACAAGTGTACCTGTATCAATAGAATTGGCTGATATCTGTTTTTCAAATGGAAGTACCAATTCAAGCACGCCCATTTTCATGATCCGCTTGATCACAGTGATCGGGTTCGTTACAGGCTGCGCAGCCGGAACCAGTTCTGTTGTCGTTCCGCTTGTGAACTCCTCCCCAGAACCAATTTCTGAATTTGCTTCTTTGTTGGCAGCTTCCTCTGCTGCCTGTTGGCTTTTTTGTGAAGCCTGATCCATCTCCTGATCATACTGGTCGATCGCGCTCTCTGACCCTGCCTGATCTGCCTTCGCATCTGCTTCCTCTGTCTTTTTTTCTCTCTCTGACATTTTATTAAGGAGGATCTGCACGCCCTGGCTTCCCAGCGTTTCCTGCATATACTGTACGATCTGCTGATAAAAAACCTCTCCGCCTTCATCTGTCAAAAGACGATATCCAGTAAATCCACTCTGCTCAAGAGTCAGCTTCTGGCTGTTTTGTTTCAGCACAGGCTTCATATAAGATTCCAGATCATCATAGACTGCAGCGAGATTTAATTGTCCGCCACCCACAGATCCATCCAAGGCAAAAAGATCATATTCTTCCAGAAGCTTTTTGTCATATTTGCCAAACAGCGAATACAAGCCTATATCCATTCCATTGAGTATCTGCGTCCTGGCAGCCGCCATTCTGGCAGACTCGATACTCGTACACACAAGCGACAGCAGCAGACTCAAGATCAAAGTCAAAAAAATCGTAATGCTGCCTTTTTTACTGGTATCCATGAGCGCGCACCTCCTCCCTTATGCTAATTGTCAGATAGAATTGCTTTGTTTGGTGATCTTTTCGAGAAGACTGGTTACCAGATTGGTAAGCTGATCTTTAAAAAGAATGACAAGTCCGATCAGGACTACTAAGATTAAGATGATCTCTACCACGCCCACGGCGTCTTCCTCCTCTGCAAAATTTCGCAGGGTATTCTTAATGTTCATTGATTTTTCCATTGACTTCCTCCATCCTGCATATCCATTTTCATGCTCTTTTGCACTGCATACGGGTATTAAGTTCCGCTGTAAAAAGAAAGAAACGCGGGGATCATTACGATCGCCATCACAACGATCAGCATCATGATCATCGGGATCAAAAGTTTCGTGGAAGCCGCTTCTCCCAGAACACGTGCCTTACGTTTGCGCTCTTCCCATGCTTCCACAGATTCTCTCTCCAACATATCCGACATCTGTCGGCTTCCTTTCTGGAGATTTTGTATCAGCAAAGTGGCAAATGTTTTGTATTTAGCCTGTCCGCATCGTTCCCCAAATCTTCGGTATGCCTCACTCTCGGAAATTCCGCTTTCCATCTCATAGCATACGATCCGTATCTCCTCATAGGCAGCTCTTGTTTTTTGTTTTCGTTTTCTGCCATAATCCAAAGCGATCTTTTGGAATGCCTTGCGCGCAGTCATTCCAGCCTGCACCAGCAGGGTAAATTTCATGATCAGTCCAGGATAATCCATAAGCAATTCTTCATAACGTTTTTGGAGCTGTACCTGTTCTTCCCTTCCCTTCATCACCAAAAGTACAAACGCTGCGATCATAAAAATGCCGGTCAGCAGCATACCGGATGTATCTGCCGGTGTCTCCCAGTCCAGATGTTTCCCTTCCCATTCTTCCGGAAGATAATAATAGTCCGGATCATTCTTTTCTTCGTTGTATCTGGCAACTGCTTCCGTCAGGTCCTTTTGCGCCTGTTCTTCTTTCGTCAGCTCCTTGGCAGGTGTTGTCTCCTCTGGTTCATCCTGTTCCTTTTCCGGTACCTGAATATACAAAGTACCTGCTTTTTCTCCATCTACGGATACGATAAATTCCTTCTCGTAGGAACCTGTATCTTCCTTTTGCAGCCTGTAACCACTGGAATACACCTGTCCGCTGCCTCCAGCCGTCAAAAATATGCCGAGCAGGTTTCCGGCGATAGCTACCGCCGTAAAGAGTCTGATCCCTTCTTTTCCACCAATCCCGGCAGAAGGGATCCATCCTTTTTTCCATCCCAGAAGCAATACCGCGATCACAGCAAAAATGACAATATGTATCCACATCCTGCGTTGTTACACCTCAATATCTACAATCTTTCTGCCCATCCAATATGCAGTCACATAAATTGCAAGGCACACACTCATAGCAGCAATTCCAAAGGGGTTTCCATAAAGGACACTCAAAAATCCAGGAGAGGTCATCTGCAGATAGACGATGATCCCGGCCGGCATCAGACTCATGATCATCTGTTCCGATTTTTTAGCCGCCAGCGTCGCTTCTATCTCTTTTTTTACATCGATCTTATCTCCCAGCATACGGCTTACCTTCTGGATCACACGGTTCATATCTCCGCCTGTACGTTTGGCAGTATAAAAAACCGATGCAAAGTTCTCGATATCTTCTATCTGACTACGCTCACCCAGATCAAGGAAAAGTTCCTCAAGTGGGACACTGATGTGTTGCTGACTTTCAATATATCGAAACTCTTCCACCACATCACTTCCGCGTCCATAAAGACGTTCCAGATCCCTGACACAAGTATTTACTGCGCTCTCCACAGAATATCCAGCCTGCACTGCCACACTCAGCGAAGTCAGTGCATCTTTAAACTCATAATTTAATCTCTTTCTCCTTTCCCGTATCATCCTATTTCGCTGCCATTTCAGATAAGCTACAGAGGCCGGTATGATCAAGATCAATGCCAGGATACTCTGATAGAACAGATAGTCCACAGCTATGCATAGCGCCGCTGCCTGTCCCAAATATTTCACAGTTTCTTTTCTCGTAAACTGATAATGCGTATAATCTCTTTTCGCATATAACTGTCCTTTTTCTTTCCCTTTCATATTTCAATCCCCGCTCTTTTTAGTTTTTCCATATGGCTAAGAGGAGCTATTCGAACCAATCCTTCCCCCTCCTGCCATTGATACAGTGGCTGAATCTGGATCTCTCCGTTCTCAAATCCGCACACCTCTGTTACTTCCAACAATTTCCTTGAACTGTCCCGCATTCTTCCCAGATGTACCAGGATATCCACTCCAGAGGCAATCTGCCTGCGGATCGCTTCCAACGGAAGGTCCACTCCCATAAGGACCATCGTCTCCAAACGGGACAACATATCTTTTGCAGAATTTGCGTGCGCAGTTGACAGCGACCCTTCGTGGCCGGTATTTAATGCCTGCAGCATATCCATCGCCTCACCGCCTCTGACCTCGCCCACAATGATCCTGTCCGGACGCATTCGCAGTGCTGAACGGATCAGATCACGGATCGTAACCGATGCCGCACCTTCCATGTTTGCCATCTTAGCTTCCAAGCGGACCAGATTGTCGATTCCCCTGATACGAAGCTCTGCATTGTCTTCTATCGTGATCAGTCTTTCTTCTTTGGGGATATATTCTGACATAGCCGCAAGAAACGTTGTCTTGCCGCTTCCAGTTCCGCCTCCAATGACCATAGAATATCTGGCTTTTACCAGCTTTTGGAGAAATTGCGCACACTCCTGTGTGATACTTCCCAGCGCGATCAGCTTTTCCATTGTGATCGGATGTTCCGGAAATCTGCGTATCGTAAGGATCGGTCCATTCAGCGCGACCGGATAAATGACCGCATTGACTCGCGAACCATTTTCCAACCTTGCATCCACAATGGGCATAGACTCATTCACTACACGATTGCATTTTCCTACGATCTGCTGAATGACATCCTCGAGTTTTTCGCGGGAAGTAAACGTCTTATGCCATCTGGTGAGTTTTCCTTCTTTTTCAATAAAGATCGTATCCGGCCCGTTCACCATGATCTCTGTCACACTCTCGTCGTCCACCAGCTCCTGAAGCACATCCAGTTTTCGCACAGAGTAAAACAGTTCCTGGCGAAGCTCTACCTTTTCTTTGAGCGAAAGCCTTGTATCCTTGATCTGATTTAAGATAAGCTCATCGATCACATCTAGGATCTCCTTATCGGACAATTCGCGCGACAGGTCCAATTCTTCCATCAGCATCTGCCGAAGGACTCGAAATGTTTCTCTGTTCATGTTTTTTCCTTTCTTATCATTTCTCTTACATAGTCTCCCAATTCACTCCACATCAATTGTTCTATGTATCCAGAGAAAGGTTCATACACTACATGAAAAGGCGGATTGATCTTGATCGTTTTCTCTAGTATCTGAGGAAAATCCCAAATGCGCACCAGATTTTCAAACTGCGCGATCTTACTCTGAGAAACAACATCTGACAGCACAGGCATATAAATCTTCTTACACAGGTCAAGAAGCTGGAAATTATCTTCAATCCCACATCCAACATCCAGCACGACTACCTCATAAGAACTGTCCTGTGAGATCATCTGAAAAAGACGTTCCCAATCCTGCCAGGATGTCCCGCGGATATCCCCCGGCATCTGCACAGGCGGAATATAATCCAGATTGTTGATCGTCTGTATCATGCCATTCATCTTATGAAGAAGGTTTGAGTGATCCTGCCGCACATAATAAAGAAGATCACTCAGATTATGGGCAAAACCTTTTCCAAGCAATTCCTCAAAGCCGGAATATTCTTCCAGGCTCAGATAAAGAACGGCTCGTTCTCTCGCAAGGATCTGTCCAAGCGTCAGGGCAAAAGAAGTCTTTAAACATCTGCCCAGCGGGGAATATACACCCAAAATCTCGGTTGTTTTTTTCAATACTGGAAATGCTCCTGCATCTGTCTTTTTTTCTGCGCCATAGCATTCCATCACTTCACGGATCACCTCGGAAGAAGATTGGTACTTGTACACGCTGGGATATTGGTCAAGCTCCGGAGGATGGACTCCCTCCGAAAGGATAATAATCTTGCCAATATCTAACTCCCGGACTTCCCGGCACATAGCCCGTCCCGAGATCAACAGCAACTCTATATGCATGTCTTTCCCATATTCGATCAGATTTTCAACTGCCGTAAACGCCTGTATTTCAAACGGAATGTTCTTTTTTTTATTTAAATAGTCCATGAAATTCAGCGCATAATCTACTTCCAGATCACACACTGCGAAAATGTTTCTTTTCAATAGATACCTCCCGCGTGTAATAAAACACTCATAAAAATCGGAACTGTAAAATGAAAATTCTCCAGCGCAGAGATTTCTTTGCTGCGATAAGGAGTCATTTCCCCTGTGTGAAAAAAGTGTTCCATATATTGGATAAAATAATGGATCCTTTCACAGAAACTGTGAGTGACCGTTAAGATTGCCGCAGAAATGCCTGCTCCCAGAAAAAAAGAGACAAGAATGCACTTCCAGATCTCACTTATCCCCAGTACACTTCCCAGTGCACAAAACAGTTTGATATCTCCGGCTCCCAGCATTCCAAAAAGAAAGAGGATGATAAGAAACAGCGGCAGAATGCTTCCCATCATAAAAAACCAGATCCCAGAGATTCCCTTTTCCCAGATACATACGATCAGCCCCAGAAGCATCGAAAATAAGATCCATCCATTGTCGATCTTTGCACTTCGCAGATCCATGATCATGGCTGTCCCGGCGACGATCACAGGAAAAAGGTGAAAAAATACATACTCTGTCACCTCCTGTACACTTACTGTTTTTTATTCTGTTTTGCATTTTCACATCATATATCTGGGCACAAATACATTTTACACAATGTTTGTACATCATGTTTTATATGATATTCTTTACAAGATCAGAATTTTTCTCAAACAGTATTTTAAAATGATATTTTATAAAAAGTAAAAATGGAATTTACCGCCGAGCTGGCGGGATTGACTACCAGAAGAACTCTGGTGA
>CAZSTD010000024.1:5810-20402 GCA_964609645.1 uncultured Blautia sp. | reverse complement strand
TATAAACAGAAAATGACAGGAAGCAGAGATAACAAAAACTGAGGAAAAAGGCGGAAGAAGGGAGATGGAAACATATGGCAGTTACACTTCAACAGATAGCAGAGGCAGCAGGGGTTTCCAGAGGAACGGTAGACAGGGCGTTGAATAACCGCGGCAGGATCAAACCGGAGGTTGCCGAGAAGATAAAAAAGATCGCAGAAGAGATGGGATATCAGAGAAATCGGGCGGGACGTGCGCTGGCAATGTCGAAACGTTCGATCATGATCGGCGTAATCTTGCAGGCGGCAGACACTCCTTTTATGAAAAAAGTACTGGATGGGATCCTGGAAGCGAAGGCTGAGATCGAGTGTCTGGGCGCTGAAGTGATGGTAAAAAAGATTCCGGGTGTGAACGCAGATAAAGTGATAGATACGATGGAGAAGATGCGGGCAGCTGGGTGCAATGGGATCGCGATGGTTCCGGTGGAGGATGAAAAGTTAAAAGAGAAGATTGAGGAATTTTCCGCAGCCGGAATTCCAATCGCAACTTTTAACTCTGATGTGGAGAACTCCAGCCGCATCTGTTTCGTGGGTCAGAATGCACTCCAAAGCGGAAAGGTAGCTGCTGGATTGATGGCAGAGATCCTGCCCGCAGATGCGAAAGTGCAGGTGATCTCTGGGTATCCGTCAAATCAATCCCATAAAAACAGATGCAAAGGCTTTGTCAAGGAGCTAGAAAACAGCCGCAAGGATGTGCAGCTTCTGGATATCCAGTATGCTTATGATGACAATAAGATCGCGGGCAAGATCGTGGAGGAAATGCTGAAGGTATATCCAGATCTGACGGGGATCTATCTGGCGGCTTCCGGTGCGGAGGGTGTGTGCAAGGTTGTGAAAACGAGGGGATTAGCGGGCAAAATGAAGGTGATCTCCAATGACCTTACCACCAGAAATGAACAGGAGCTAAAGCGTGGCACGATCCAGTTTTTGCTTGGACAGAACGCCTATGTGCAGGGCTATTCCCCCGTCAAAACATTGTTTGAAATGCTGTTTGACGGCAAAGAACCAGAACAGGAATATGCCTATACGGACATTGTGATCAAGACGAAATATAATTTATAAGTGGTTAAAAAGAACAGGAATCTGTGGATTAGATAATTTTCACAAAAATGAAGTGTGGAATGTTGATTTTAGAAGATGAAAAATCAGCATTCTGCACATTTTTTTTGTCTAATATTTATCAAATAGTGAAATTTAATAAAATTTGATTGTGATATTTGTCTAATTAGGATATTGCGTTCACGTGAACGCAATGATAATATACAGGTACAGACAAGGAAAGAGAAAAACAGACAGGAATAAGAAAAAGAAATCCAAACAATCCTGAAAAACATTAAAAATGAAAAGAAAAAACCTCAAAAGCTATGACAAATAGCAAAGCAAGATCTAAAACAAAAAGAAAGGCGGAAAGAATTATGTTAAATGTAGGAGTTATCGGATGCGGCGGAATGGGAAGAGATCACATCAAAAGGATCACAGAGAGAACACAGGGAGCACAGGTAGTTGCTGTATCTGATGTGTTTGAGGAAGGTGCAAAGAAAGCTGCTGAGATCGCTGGAGGAGCGAAAGTCTACACAAACGGAAAAGATCTTATCAATGATCCGGATGTAGATGCAGTACTGATCGTAACACCAGGGTTTGCACACTGCGATGACCTGCTTGAAGCGATCAAAGTTGGCAAGAGAGTATTTTGTGAAAAACCTCTGTGCACAACAGCAGATGACTGCAAAAAGGTTATGGAAGCAGAGGAAGCAAGCGGAAAACATCTGATCCAGTTAGGATTCATGCGCCGTTATCATAAAGGATACAATCAGATCAAAGATGCGATCGCAACCGGTGAATATGGCGAACCGCTGATGATGCACTGCACGCACAGAAATCCGGAAGTTGGAACAAATTATAACACACCGATGGCTGTTCATGATACTGTGATCCATGAGATCGACCTTTGCCACTGGCTTGTAAATGATGATTATGAAAGTGTTCAGGTTATCATGCCGAAGGTTACCAAATATTCTCATTCTGAATTAAAAGATCCACAGATCATGCTGATGCGTACAAAGAGCGGTATCTGCATTGATGTAGAATGCTTTGTAAACTGCAAATTTGGTTATGACATCAACTGTGAAGTCGTATGTGAGGATGGAGCATTGAAGATGGGAACACCGATGGCACCGTCGATCAGAAAGAGCGCAGCTTGCTCCACAGAGATCACAACAGACTGCTTTGTATTATTTAAAGATGCTTATGATGCTGAGATCCAGAACTGGGTAGACTGTGCAGCAAAAGGTGTGATCGAAGGACCTACTACATGGGATGGATACCTTGCAGCAGTTACCGCAGATGCACTTGTAAAAGCACAGGAGACAGGAAACATTGAGAAAGTTGTTACTGTAGAGAAACCAGAATTTTATAAATAATATATTTTTTTTAGACAATTGCGTTCACGTGCACGTAAAAAGCACGGTGTGCGTGAGCGTAATACCTAAATAGACAGAAAAACCGCAAGCTTTATTACAGAAAGATTTAATGCAGAAAGATCCAATAACGAATAAGTTTAGTTATGAACAAAATTTTATAAAAAGAGCGGATAACAGGACTCGTATCAAAAGGTCGAGAAAAGATTAAGAGATTAGGAGGAAATATAGAATGAAACTTGGATTTAATGAAGCAACCGCATTAGAGTGCAAAGGTCAGTCACTTATCGCAGATTTGGAAGCATGTGAAAAATATGGTTTTGATTATATTGAGATCCGTTTTGACTGTATCAAAGATTATCTCAAGGAACATACATTGGAAGAACTGGCAGAGTGGTTTAGCACTCATCATCTGAAACCTTGGGCTTACAATACACTGATCTTCTTTAACCAGAGAGATGAAGCAGGTGTGAAAGAGATCGATGAGGAAACAGAATTTATCATAAAGGTCTGTGAAGCGATTGGTATGAAGATGCTTATCACAGTTCCACAGTTTGATGTGAAAGATAAATCTGTCACAGAGATCAAAGAGGAAGCTGTGGAAAGACTTCGCTATCTTTCTGATAAAGTTGGAAAAGATATCAAGATCTCCCTGGAATTCTGCGGAGCGCCAAACTGCTCGATCAACCAGTTCGGAACAGCATATGACGTAGTAAAAGCAGTAGACAGAGAAAATGTAGGAATTACGGTAGATACTTTCCATTTCCATGAGATGTGCTCTAAACTAGAAGATCTCGAAGCAGCAGATGGAAATAAGATTTTTGCTTACCATCTGAATGACTGCGAGGACCTTCCTCTTGGTTCCTGCGGAGATGATAAGAGACTGTGGCCGGGAGAAGGTGTAGTTGATCATGCGGGAATCGCAGGAGCACTCAAAAAGATTGGTTTCGACGGAGTATGTACGATCGAAGAATTCCGTCCGGAATATTATGAAATGACACACGACGAGAACGTAAAGAAAGCAGCGGAAGTGACCAGAGCATTCGTGGAAAAATATTTCGCGTGATCAGCAGCTTCGGCTATACAGCATATAGGTATGGAGGACTTGATTATGTTAAACAAAGATAAGGTATTTTTAGGGATCGCGCCGATTGGCTGGACCAACGATGATATGCCAGATCTGGGCAAAGAAAATACATTTGAGCAGACCGTCAGTGAGATGGCGCTGGCAGGGTTTAAAGGCTCTGAGGTGGGAAGTCATTATCCGACAGATCCTACTATTTTAAAGAAAGCGTTGGATCTTAGAGGACTTACGATCTGCAATCAGTGGTTTTCCTCTTTTCTGATCAGTCGTCCATACGAAGAAACAGAGGCAGCGTTTATCAAACAGTGTGATTTCCTGAGACAGGTGGGTGCGAAGTGCATTGGCGTTTCTGAACAGAGCTACAGCATTCAGGGAATGTTAGATCATCCGATCCAGGAAGGCAAATATGTGATGAATGATCAGGAATGGGAACTCCTGACAACTGGATTGAATAAGTTGGGAAAGATCGCCAAGGAGAAAGGAATGGTACTTACCTTCCATCACCATATGGGCACGGTGATCCAGACAGAAGAGGAGATTGACCGTTTTATGGAATCTGTGGATCCGGAATTGGTGTATCTGTTATTTGACAGCGGACATCTTTCCTTTGCAGGGATCGATCCGGAGAAGACCCTGAGAAAATATGTGAAACGTGTGCGCCATGTCCATCTGAAAGATCTCAGAAAGGATGTGGTGCAGAGATCTAGAGAGGAAAAATGGAGCTTCTTAAAAGGAGTGCGTGAAGGTACATTCACAGTTCCTGGAGATGGAGATGTGGATTTCGGACCGATCTTTAAGATCTTAGAGGAAGCGGATTATGAAGGCTGGGTAGTCGTGGAAGCGGAACAGGATCCGGCAAGAGCAAACCCTCTGGAATATGCCATGAAAGCAAGAAAATATATTGCAGAAAAGACTGGATTATAGGAAAATGAAGGGAGAGAAAAAGGTATGAAGATAGCATTTGATGTGGATGTACTGGCAAAACAGATGGATATCAACCGGATGGTGCACCAGGTGGCAGACTGGGGATACAAATATATCGAGCAGTCTCCTCATCCAAGGATCAATCCTTTTTATAAACATCCGTTGTTTTCCAAAGAGTGCGAGAGAGAATACAGACAGGCATTGAGAGAGACCGGTGTGGAGATCTCATCCTTTATCGTGGTCTATCGCTGGTCCGGCCCGACGGAAGAACAAAGACAGTTCGCAGTTGCAAACTGGAAGCGTATGATCGAGATCGCAGCGGACATGGGTGTGTCAGTCATCAATACAGAATTATCGGGTGATCCGAACCAGCAGGAGATCTGCAACGGAATGTGGTTCAAATCTATGGAGGAACTGCTTCCACTGTTTGAAAAAAATAAGATCCGCGTGGAGATCCAGTCACATCCATATGATTTTTGTGAACTGAACAATGAGACGTGCGATATGGTAAAATCTTTCCGCTCACCGTATCTTGGATATGTATACTCATCCCCGCATGGATTTTTCTATGATGAAGGAAAAGGCGATGTGCGTTCGATGCTGAAATATGCGGGAGAAGATCTGACCCATGTATTATTTGCGGATACCTTTAATCAGACACTGGACTGTCGCTACATCGCAAACCCACCGTGGCTCAATGGCAGGGGAAAAGCGGATGTGACGATCCATCAGCATCTGGCGATGGGAGAAGGAGATGTAGATTTTGACGGAATCTTCGAGACATTGCGTGAGATGGATTTTGCAAATAAACAGTTAAAGAAGGATGCGCCGAAGGCGGGAGGAGACAATATCGCCTGTGTATCGATGTTTGGATTTCCAGAAAAGATGGATAAGCAGGCACCGGAAGCCAGAGAAAGGATTGAGAGAGAATTACTTTAGCCGGAGGGTAAGCAATGAAATCAGTAGCAGAAATTTTAAATTATAAGCAAAAGGGGCGGGACATGGACGAATTTATCAAAGTTCCAGTGTCCGAAAAATTATCATATTGTTTTGGTGACCCGGCACTTACGCTGATGTACACCATGACATCTACACTTTTAATCTATTTTTACACAAATGTCGTTGGCATTTCTGCAGGTGCGGTTGGTATGATCATGCTGATCTCCCGTGTCTTTGATGGATTTTCTGATGTATTGATGGGAACGATCATCGACCGGACGCATTCTAAATATGGAAAAGCCCGCATATGGATCCTCCGTCTGGCAGTTCCGTATGCATTGGCAGCGATTCTTCTGTTCACCATGCCAAATATAGGCCCGACAGGAAAGATCGTATATGCTTTTGTGACCTATAATATCATGAACACTGTCGTGTACACCGCGATCAGCCAGCCATTCCATGCACTGGGATCTCTGATGAGCCGTGACAGACGGGAACGAGACACGATCTGCAACATCCGTATGATCCTCTCTATCACGGCTAGTATGATCATCACAGCATTTACGTTACCGCTGATCAACTGGGTAGCAGGAGTCATCAATAACACACAGGCAGCTTGGATCGGTGTAACTGCTGCCTATGCGATCATTTCTGTATTTGTTCTTTTGAACACCTATATGAGCTGTACAGAACGTGTGCAGACAGCGCAGAAAAGCAAAGATGAGGATGTTCCATTCTGGACAGCGCTGAAAGCAACTGTGACAAACAGATATTTCCTCATTGCTTTAGGTCTGATGCTTTTCTACACTGTTTATCAGATCATCATCGGAACAGACCTTACTTATTACTGCCAGTATGTGCTGGGAAACGTAAATTTAGTCACTCCGCTCTCAGCAGCAGAAAAGATCGCAACGATCGTTGGCATCGCGATGATCCCCAAATTGCTTCCGAAATATGGCAAGCGCAAACTGATCTGCGCAGGATGTCTGGTCGGTATCGCAGGACAGTTGATCTTCCTTCTGAACGCGACAAGCGTTTCTCTCGGTGTAGCAACTTGTATCATGAGAGGAATTGGCATTGCACCATTTTATGGCGTGCAGTATTCTCTTCCAAGTGATGCGATCGAGTATGGCCAGTGGAAAACAGGATATCGTATTGAAGGTCTGATGTTTTCTTCTATGAGCATGGGACAGAAAGCCGGATCTGGATTTACCTCAGCGATCATGGGTGCGGTACTTTCCTGGGCTGCATTTGATGGATTAAAAGCAGCACAGCCTGCATCAGCGATCAATGTGATCAGTGTATTTTACCTGTATGTTCCGATCGCGATCTGGGCGATCATGTTCCTGCTGGCAGCCTGCTATAAGTTGGACAAAAATTATGACCAGATGATGAAAGAACTGGTTGAGAGAGAAAAAAATAAAAAATAATCCTGAGAAGATAACGAAATACCCGTATATAGAACGAGAAGGGTTCTGTATACGGGTGTTTTTTGCCTATAAAATCAATCTTTTTAAATTGACAGACAATAGTGATATGTTATAATTTTTTGTAAGAAATAGCATTTCTGTAAAAGTGGTCTGAATAGATTGAGAAAGGAGATATGAAGACAAAAAATTCAATAAATAAAAGGAAGGAGCAGGTTATGGATAAAAGAATAAACTATACCCAGGTGATATGGGAGATCACAAAAGAACTTCAGGAAGCAGAATCTTTGGAGGATGCACTCAGATTTAGTTTGGGAAAAGTGGTGCAGGCAGTTGATGCAGAGGCAGGGACTATCTGGTTTTATAACTCAAAGGGCGATGGGCGGATCTATCCATCTTTCTGGATCGGAGGTGCAGATCTGACAGGACTTAGCCTGGAAGCCGGAGAGGGAATTGCAGGTGCTGTGGTGAAAACAGGCAAAACGACAGTGGTCAAGGATTGTCAGAGCGATGAGAGATGGGCTGGACGTTTTGACGCGAAGACGGGATTTGTGACGAAAAGTATGATCTGCGTACCGCTCATAAATAAATATGAAGTGATCGGCTGTATCCAGATCATTAATAAGAAAGATGGATCACTGTACGATGACGAAGATGTAAAGATCAGCGAAAACCTGGCGATGCTCACAGCGATCGCAGTGGACAGCAGAGGGCTGAATCTTGGCTTTGCAAAGGAACAGTCGGTGATCATTTCCCTGCGTGATGTGACGAAAACTTTTGGGCAGGGAGAGACGAAGGTGCAGGTGCTCAAAGGCGTAAATCTGGATATCCGGGAAGGTGAATTTTTGGTAATATTGGGAGAATCTGGATGCGGAAAATCGACCATGCTCAATATCATCGGCGGTATGGATCAGCTTACGACGGGAACGTTTATCTTTGACGGACAAGATTATTCCCATGCAGATGAGAAGACGTTGACTATGTATCGTAGAAATTCTGTGGGATTTATTTTCCAGGCGTATAATCTCATGCCGACACTGACTGCAGAAGAAAATCTGGATTTTATCGGAGAGCTTTGTGACAATTCCATGGATGCAGGGGAGGCTCTTGCAAGAGTTGGGTTGTCTGAGAGAAGGAGAAATTATCCGGCGCAGATGTCCGGAGGACAGCAGCAGAGAGTATCAATAGCCAGAGCATTGGTGAAACGACCGAGGATCATCCTTGCGGATGAGCCGACAGCAGCATTGGATTATGAAACCAGTATCGAGGTTCTCTCCGTGTTGGAGGAAGTGATCCGGGGAGGGACTACGATCCTTATGGTAACTCATAACGAAGAAATTGCGAAGATGGCAGACCGCGTGATCCGTATGAAAGGCGGTGTCGTAGCAGAAGTAATGCTGAATGCACATCCGGCCAGTGCGAAGGAGTTAGTATGGTAAAGAAAACGAGAACGAAATATTTATTGAATACGATCAAGAAAAATGGGGTGACATTTTTTGCGGTCGCATTGATCGCTGCGACCAGTATCGCGATCTATTTGGGACTGTTGTCAGGAGCAGATGCGATCTTAAAGGAAGTTGACCGCTATTTTTCTCAAAATCAGTTGGCGACGATGGAAGTGACTTGCGCCAATGGGATCACACAGGAAGATATGAAGCTGCTGGCAGAACAGCCGGGGATAGATGTGGTCGAAGGCGGATACCGGACGATGGCTCTGGTGAATACGCAGCATGAAAAAACGATCATACAGATCCGGTCTCTTTTAAATGAGATGAACCAGGCAGTGATCTTGGAAGGGGAACTTCCAAAGGCAGATGATGAGGTGGCTGTGGAATCTCTCTTTGCAAAGGCACAGGGGATTTCGGTGGGCGATGAGATATCGATCGAGCATGACGGCGAACTTGTCCATGACAGCTTTAAAGTGACAGCTATTATCAATGAGCCTTCTTTTTCCTGCGCGGATATTGAGGATACGAGGGGAAGAAGTGAGACAGGAATCGGATCGGCTTCTTATTATTTTGAAGTTACAAAGGAGGCGTTTGATCCGTCCTATTATGATGACTGCTATACTGTTGCTTACATAAAAAATAATGAACTGAGTGGTATGTACTATTACTCCCAGGAATATACTGAGCAGGAAACTGTGTTGAAGGAACAGATGGAAAGCTTTGGAGAGGAACGCGCATCTGCGCGCTATGAAACTCTGATGGAGCGGGCCGATGAAGAGATCGCAGATGCCGAGATGAAGCTGGAAGATGCGAAAACAGAAATCGATGATGGCGAGGCTGAACTGGAGGACAGCCGTGAAGAGCTGAACCTCAAAGAAACTGAGCTGAAGGATGCGCTGGCAGATATCCAGAGCAACTTGCAGGCGTTTGGATTAAGCGAGGATCTGGAAGAGGCGCAGACCCAACTGGATGCAATGGGAGAAATGGGCGCAGAGTTAAGTGCTGCGATCACAGATTATGATCGTGGCAGCGAGGAACTGGAAGATGCGAAGCTGGAATTAAAAGATGCGGAACAGGAATTGGAAGATGCCAAGATTGAAATCTCTGATGCGCAGAAAGAATTGGACGATGCAAAAGAAACTGCAGATGAGATCGCACTGAAAAATTGGATCGTCTCTGAGCGAAGCAGTATGGGTGATGTGCGGGCGATCGATTCTGTTGTGGATGGCGTTTATGGTCTGAGCTACTCCCTGGCACTGATCTTTCTTATGGTAGCGATCGTTGTATGTTATGCCTCGATCGTAAGGATGATCGATGACCAGAAAATTTTGATCGGAGCGCAGAAAGCACTTGGATTTCAGACGAAGGAAATCTTAGCACACTATTTGAAATATAATACATTGTGTGCCGCTTTGGGAATATTTATTGGCTTTACGTGCGGTGTGCTCATTGTGGAAAATCTGATACTTTACGTTTGTGGAAAACAGATGCTGCTGGAACACATTCCGCTGAGCTTTGTGTGGAAAGAGGCTGGATTTGTGGCGATCTTGTGCTTCGTGATCTTTTTGGCAGCGACCTGTGCGGGATGTCTGAAGGCGGTGAGTCAGCCGGCAATCTCTCTGCTTCGCGGAGAGGTTGAAGTGCGAAAGAAAGCATATTTCTTTGAAGATTGGAAGCTTTATCAAAAACTGAACTTGTACTCCAGAACCATGATCAAAAATGTATTGAGTGATAAAGGACGTATCCTTACCACGATCATGGGTGTGGTAGGCTGCATGTCTCTGCTGGTCATTACATTTACGATGAAATTTGCGCTGATGGATGCGGCTGACAAACAGTTTGGAAATTATTTTCTGTATGAAAACTGGCTGGTGATCGACAGTGAAGCTGGAAGTATAGAAGATTTTGAGGATGTTTTGAAAAAGGAAAATATTTCTTTCAGCAATGTACAGGAGAAATTAAAAAATTTCCGCGCAGATGGAAAAGCATGGGATAACGTTCATGTGGTGACTGTAGAAAATCAGGAACAGCTAGATGATTTTATTTATCTGAAAGACATCAATACAGGCAAAGAGACGACAGTTCCTGGCGACGGCGTGCTGATCTCGCGTAAGTGTGCAGAAAATTATGACCTCTCGAAAGGATCTGTGATCGAGCTGATGGATTCTCAGGGAAACCCTAAAGAGTGTACAGTCACAGGCGTGATCGAACATTATCTTCCATATCATCTGATCATCACGACGGAAGATTATTATGAGACAGTGATGGGCGAGGATGCAGACCCAAGTGTTTTCCTTTTAAAAGGTGATGTGGAAGGGCTGTACGAAAAGGTCAAAGATATGGAAGGATTTCTGGCGATTAAAAAGAAGAATGATGATCCGTATAAAAATGTATCTTCCAGTCTAAACATGGTCATTGCGATCTGTCTTACTTTTTCGGCAGTTTTAGCTGTATTGGTATTGATGAACCAGATCACGATGTATATCAACCGAAAGGCGAAAGAGCTGGCTGTCATGAGGATCAACGGATATACCCTAAAGGAGACAAAGGCATTTGTCAGCAAGGACAATGTGGTCCTGACTGCTCTGGGACTGATCCTGGGATGCGCGATAGGAATTCCGATCGCATACTTTGAGGTGTGTATCATTGAAAGTACGACTGGACCGAATCATTACGTTAGAACTCCGAATGCATTTGCGTGCGCGTTGGCGATCATCGTTTGTATTATTTTTGCATGGGTTGTAAATAAGATCGCACTTCGCAAGGTAGATCATCTGAGTCTGACAAATGTAAATGGAAATTGATAGAGGATGGAAGGCGTGAAAAAAGAAAAAAGATCATTTTGGTGCATCGGTATCGCGATCGCGCTTTTGGCGGGGATCTTGTGCTGCACACAGGTATTGTATCCAATAGATAAGATGCTCTCAGATCCTTTGTATCAGAGACCGAGTGCGTCGAACCGTTCTATCAAGATCCTGGCCATTGATGAGCGGACAATACAGGAATACGGGGATATTAAGACTTGGAACAGAGAGATCTGGGCGCGGTTGGTAGAGAAACTGAATGAAGGGGAGACCGACCCGGCGGTGATCGCTCTGGATATCATGTTTATCGGAGAAGTGGAGAAAGAGTCGGATGCGCATTTTGCCAGGGCGTGCGCGGAGGGCGGAAATGTAGTTACCGCAGTGAACACGGTGTACAGTGAACAATTGAAGCGGACTTCGGATGACAGCCTTGCAGTGGATAAAGATCACATTGAGATGATCGAATATCCTTATGAAGCACTGAAAGAAGTATCGGATCATGGATTCGCGAATACCTTGCAGGATGTGGACGGATATATCCGCTACGCAAAAACTGGGATCACATTTGAGGGTGAACAGATCGATTCTTTTCCGGTAGCTGTGTATCGAAAGTTTTGCAGCAGGTTTGGACTGGAGATGGTTTTGCCAAAGACAACGGTGGAAAACACATTTTCATTTACCTACACAGGAAAAAGCGGCTCTTATGAAACACTCTCTCTGTGTGATGTGCTCGATGGCCGGATCGATGTGCGGGCGTTTGCCGGATCGATCGTCATGGTCGGTGCTTACGCTCCAGGAATGCAGGATGCTTACAATGTTCCGGTCCAGAAAGGCTCACAGATGTACGGTGTAGAGATCCAGGCAAATATCCTCGAGTCGATCATGGAAAGCGAAACGCAGATACCAGCGGATCTGCGGCTGTATTCACTTGTTGTATCCATAGCGGTGCTGATCTTTTACCTGCTCTGTGGCAGGATAAGGATAATACCAGCAGTGCTGCTGACGGCAGTGCTGATCGCAGGAGATCTGATCCTTGGAATAAAGCTTTTTCAGCAGGGGATCGTGGTGAGTCTGGTTGAATTTCCGATATTTGCAGTCGCTGTGTTTGTGTTTCAGCTTGTCCGCCGATATCTGGTGGAGATCCTTCGCCGCAAAAAGGTTGTGTCTGCTTTTAAAAAGTATGTAGCTCCTCAGGTTGTGGAGGAAATATCCAAAAAGGGAGAGTTTAAGATCGTACTTGGTGGAGAAAACCGGCATATCGCAGTGCTGTTTGTGGATATTCGAGGTTTCACGCCTATGTCGGAAAATTTGCGGCCAGAACAGGTTGTGGATATCCTAAATGAATATCTGAGTTTGACAACACACTCTATTTTTCAGAATGGAGGCACTTTGGATAAATTTATCGGGGATGCGACCATGGCGGTGTTCAACGCACCGTTTGACCTGGATGACTATATTTACAGGGCTGTGTGTACAGCGAGGGATATCGCGGCAGGAAGTTCTGAACTGGAAAAGAAACTCATGGAGCGTTTTGGCAGGAGTGTCAGTTTCGGCATTGGAGTGAACTGCGGAGAGGCTGTTGTGGGAAATATTGGATGTGAATACCGGATGGACTACACTGCCATCGGAGATACTGTCAACACAGCCGCCAGATTAGAAAGTAATGCCAAGCCTGGACAGATTTTGATCAGTGAGGCAGTATACGAAGCTGTGAAAGATCGGGTGGAAGTGACAGAGGTTGGTGAGATCCCGCTGAAAGGCAAGAGTAAAGGTGTATTTGTATATCAGGTAGACCGGGTACTGTAAAAAGATCTGTGTAAAGCGATGGAGATGGAGGGCAGCGTATGAATGAAAGGTATATCATTCCAGATGCAGGCAGTATTGAGGAGAGTATGCAGATTGCCAGAGAATATCAGGCATATTTTGAATATAATGATTTTTTCCTGCCTGATCTGTTGGATGATGAAACGAAAGTAAAAGAGCGGATCGATTTTTATAAGGGGCTTGATCGTGACAGGAGCAAAGATACATTGCATGGTGCATTTTTGGATGTGACGATACACAGTGAAGATCGACGCATACGGGAAATATCGGAACTCAGAGTGCGGCAGTGTATGGACATTGCGGTGGAACTTGGCATCCGTGGGGTGATATTCCACACGAATGCTGTGCCGAATTTCAGAGTGCCCAGTTATATCCAGCATTGGCTGGACAGCAATGAACAATTCTGGAAGCAGATCCTTGGGGAGTATCCAGATCTGGAAATCTTCATTGAAAATATGTTTGATGAAACTCCGGATCTGCTTGCCGGGCTTGCAGAGAGAATGAAAGAAGAACCACGGTTTGGCGTGTGTCTGGACTATGCACATGCATTGGCATTTGGAAATGCAGATGAGATCGCGGATTGGGTAACAAAGTTATTGCCGTACACACACCATATGCATATCAATGACAATGATCTGCATGAAGATCTGCATCAGACCGTGGGGGAAGGAAGTATTGACTGGTCTCAGTATGATCGTTTTATGAGAGAATTGCGTATGAAAGGTTCTGTGCTCATTGAGGTGAGAGGAGCTGCGAAACAGCGGGCATCACTGGAGTTTATGAGACAAAGGAAGCTATATCCTTTTTGATATAGTTTTTCGATAGCACAGAAAAAGGGTGATATTTATGAAAATGATAAAAAATAAGCAGATCCTTCGCATGATAACCGTATGTATGGTCTGTGTTTTGGCAGTCTTGCTGCTTGGATCAGGGAGAGCACCGTATGTATACGGAAAAGACGAGGAATACAGAAATATAAAAATTTATGATATTTCTGGAACTGCGAAGGTTGAGAGAGAGATCATTGGCGAGCTGGATGCTTATACAGGCATGATGCTCCAGTCGGAAGATGTTATTACGACGGAAAAAGACAGTTATCTGTATCTGAAAATGGATGAAGATAAATATGCACTTTTGGAGCCGGAAAGTAAGATCCGTCTGGTTGCTTCCGGGAACAGCAGAGACAGTAAGACCAGCATTTATCTGGAAGAAGGTGCGATCGTCAACCGTTTAGATAAAGATTTGAGTAAGGATTCGATTTATGAAGTCAATGCACCGAATTCGACTATGGCGGTCAGAGGAACGAATTTCCGCATCGAGGTCATCCGCAATGAAAATGGAGAATCCCGTACATATGTCTATGTGTTTGAGGGAACGGTTGCCTGCCATTTGATCTTCCCGGATGGCAGTGTGGATGAAAAAGAAGTGCTGGCAGAGGGAGGCAGTGGGATCGAGATCTTTGGTGATGTGAAAGATTCTGTTTATGTAGTGATCGGTGAAAAGGTAGATTATGAGTCATTGTCGCTTGAAACATTAAAGTTTCTTGCAGCCGTGGCAGAGAAAGGGGTTCCTCTTTCGATAACAGAAGAAGATCTGAAGGAGCTGATCGAACAGAAAACTGTCAAAGCATCCCCAGTGAATAAAACAAAGGAAGAAGAAAAGAAAGAGGAAACAACGACAGAACCTG
>CAZSTD010000024.1:3468-5710 GCA_964609645.1 uncultured Blautia sp. | reverse complement strand
ACAAAAGAAGACATGGAATGTGCCGCTTCACCGAATGGAAAACATAGCTGGAAAGATGCTGGTATGGATCCAGAGCCGGGATGTGAGACGGAAGGGACACAGTGGTATCGCTGTGAGTACTGCGAGGAACAAAAAAGTGAAACTGTTCCTGCGACAGGACATACAGAAGTGACAGATGAGGCGGTGGAAGCGACCTGCACAGAGGTGGGAAAAACAGAGGGAAGCCATTGCACCGTGTGTGAAACTGTATTCAAAGCGCAGGAGGAGATCCCGGCGATCGGGCATGACTGGAGCGCCCATGATGGTGTTTGCGGCCGTGAGGGATGCGGACAGCTTTGCAGCCATGAGGGAAGTACCGTGACAGATGAGGCAGTGGAAGCGACCTGCACAGAAGCAGGAAAAACGGAGGGAAGCCATTGCACCGTGTGTGGGACTGTCCTGAAGGCACAGGAGGAGGTCTTAGCGATGGGACACGACTGGAGTGCCCATGACGGTGTTTGTGGCCGTGAAGGATGTGGATTGGTCTGCAGTCATGAGGGAAGTACCGTAGTGGATGAAGCTGTCGCAGAAACTTGCACAGAAGCGGGGAAGACGCAAGGCAGCCATTGTGAGGTCTGCGGTGTTGTATTGACAGAACAGAAAGAGATCCCGGTAAAAGGACATAGCTGGAAAAACAGTGTTTGTGAGAATTGCGGCACAGCCTGCACACATGAGGGAACTACGATCACTTATTCAAGCTCTTCTGCGACGTGTACAAAGCCTGGATGGACATCGGGAAGTTATTGCACAGCCTGCAAAACAACCTTGCGAGAGCAATACGATATTCCGGCAAAGGGACATAGCTGGAGCAATGGGATCTGCGAGAGATGCCAGACGGAGTGCGCCCACACAAGCGTTGACAAAGAAACTCGTACATGTAGCGTGTGCGGTATGTTTGTAAGTTTGAATGATGACGGAACAACGAATGACGGAAATACAGATGATGGAACAAATACTAGACCACCGGAGGAAAATCCAGATAGTGCTGCTGCGAGAAATAGAGTGGATTGATCTCTAAAAAAGAAAACTGCCATACCGTTCTTATTCGGTATGGCAGTTTTTTTCGCTGTAAATTCTCAAATAGAAATTTTTAGAAACTTCGCTGGAAGATTTAGTGGCAGGAATGGCTTCCGCATCCGTGATCTCCGCAAGTGTGTCCGTGACCTTCGTGGTCATGGTGGTCACAGTGAACATTCGGGTTATAACCGAGGTTTCCTGCGAGAAGTGCGTTGACTGCTTCGTCTGCGTTTCCTTTCACACCTCCGTAAAGCTTGATGCCTGCCTGTGCAAGAGCGTTCTGTGCACCGCCGCCGATGCCGCCGCAGATCAGAGTATCTACGTTATGTTCTACTAAAAATCCTGCAAGAGCACCGTGTCCGCTGCCATTGGTGCTGATAACTTCCGCATTTGTAACTTTATTGTCTGCTACATCATAGATCTTGAACTGTTCGGTATGTCCGAAATGCTGAAAAATTTCTCCGTTTTCATAAGTAACTGCAATCTTCATGATACTGTCTCCTTTTTCATTTTTGATGATCTGATCTGTTCGTGTTTGGAAATCTGCAGATTGTGATGCCGGAGGCTCATTTTTTCTCCAACATTTTCCGCAGCGCATTTGTTCACTTCCTTCACAGACACGGTAATTACCGCCGGTGATCAAAAGCTGATAGCCGTTGACAATGCACTGAGCGATCTTGTTACGCGCGCTTTCATAGATCTCAGTGACTGTGGAACGGGAAATATCCATCTGTGCGGCACATTGTTCGTGTGTTTTTTTCTCCAGGTCTACCAGTCGAATGACTTCGTATTCGTCAAGTGTCAGGGTGATCGTTCCTGTTTCTGCGCTGGTCTCCGGGGAAAAAGAATCAAACTGTGGTGTGCGGCAGATGCGTCGGCATCGCTGTGGTCTTGGCATAAATGTACCTCCTTGTTTCCGGTATATACCGATTATAACATACATAAACCGTTCTATCAAGACGCTTATAGGATTCGGTGAATATAATTTTGATACTTTCTTTGATAGATAGGCAGCGGATTTACATATGAAAGTGTGGGGATAGAAATGTGGAGTGAAAAAAGAGAGTTCACAAATTTCTCAAAAAAAATTAGCACTCTCCTCTTGACAGTGCTAATAATAGGTGTTATATTACAACTAGAACAAAGGAAGAGGATAAAAGGAGAGCAAAGAAAGAAGCTCTATGAA
>CAZSTD010000024.1:0-3368 GCA_964609645.1 uncultured Blautia sp. | reverse complement strand
GAAAGAAGCTCTATGAATCCACTGACAACCCAAGTTCCAAAGAAACAAGGTAACAGAGTAAAAATAAATGTCAAAACAGTCTATTTGGTGACAGTGAAAAAGGAGAGATGAGTTATGTTAATGCCTAGTATTTTTGGAGAAAATTTATTTGATGACTTTTTTGGAGATTTTCCATTCTATTATGATGACAGAGCAATGAAAGATGCACAGAAGAAACTTTATGGACATAAAGCAAACCACATCATGAAGACTGATATCAAAGAACAGAAAGATGGTTACGAGTTGATTGTCGATCTTCCGGGATTTAAGAAAGAGGAAGTGCAGGCTTCTCTTGAAAAAGGTTACCTGACCATCAGTGCTGCGAAAGGTTTGGACAAAGACGAGCAGGAAAAAGAAACTGGACGTTATATCCGCAGGGAGCGTTATGCGGGTGCTTGCAGTCGAAGCTTTTATGTGGGCACAGAAGTGAAACAGGACGATATCAAGGCAGAATTTAAACACGGTATCTTGACTATGTTTGTTCCGAAGAAGGAAGCGAAACCGGCAGTAGAACAGAAACATGGCATCTCCATTGAAGGATGAACGGTGTAGTTTAGAGTGGCGAGAGGTCATAGATGTGACCTCTCGTTTTTCAGTATATGTTTTTTATGCGAGAAGTATTATATGATAAAAGTAGTATGTGACAAAGGTCTTATCTTAAAAATAATGTGGGAAATGGAACAATGATCAGGCGATGGATCTTATATATTTATAGCAGAGAAAGCTGGTGAGGAAAGTGAAAAAAGATTACTATGATATTTTGGGGATCAGCAGGAATGCAAGTGCTGCAGAAATAAAGAAGGCATACAGGAAGCTGGCGAAGAAATATCATCCGGACAGCAATGAGGGAAACACCGTTGCTGCGGAGCGTTTTAAGGAAGTAAATGAAGCCTACGATATTCTGAGTGATGAGAAAAAACGAAAGCTTTATGATCAGTTTGGCCATGCTGCCTTCGAGGAAAGCGCAAGCTATCAGAACACGCAGGGAAATCCATTTGGAGGTGGATTTGGCGGAAGTTTTCACAGTGGTTACAGTGACGGAAGCGGTTACCATGAGTATCATTTCGAAAACAGCGAAGATATGGGGGATATGGATGATATCCTGAAACATATATTTGGCGGAGGTTTTCACAGAGGAAGAACAGGCAGCAGATTTTATGAGCAGGGATCTGCTGGCGCAGATTTTGGAAATGGAAATGCTTACAGCGGCAAAGGCGAGGATCTTCACGCGGAGGTGGAGATCAGCTTTGAGGAAGCTGCTTTTGGCGGCAAAAAAGTTATCCGCCTACAGAACAGCCGTGGCAGTGCGCAGACTTATGAGGTGAATATCCATGTCGGGATTGAGTCTGGAAAGACGATCCGATTAAAGGGAAAAGGTCAGCCGGGCATCCATGGCGGCGAACCTGGAGATCTGCTTTTGAAGGTGAATGTCCAGGAGAAAAAAGGTTACAGACGGGAAGGAAAGGATATTTACACAACTCTGGCGATCCCATTTACAACGGCAGTTTTTGGCGGCGAGGTGAAAGTCCACACTATTTATGGAGATGTTCTCTGCACGATCCGTCCAGGAACACAGTCAGGAACGAAAATTCGATTGAAAGGAAAAGGAATTGCACAGATGAACAATCCTTCTGTGCGAGGTGATCAGTACGCAGTTGTGGAGATACAGGTGCCTACAAGTCTGACTCCGAAAGCACGACAAAAGCTGAGGGAGTTTGAGCAGGAGAACATGAGGAATAGGAGCAGCAAATGTTCTTAAAAATTAAATATAGCAATATCGTGAAATTCTGTAAGAAAAAAGATACAGGGCATGGAGATCATTTCCGATGCCCTGTATCTTTTTTAGAATATGATATTTATTTCGGCTCTTTGCCATCGCGGAACAAGAGCATCATTTCTTTGGTCAGGCTGATATTATTTCCCTGATCTGGAATCTTATCACGTTCTACCCACTGTGCCATGGCGAGTTCCTCGCGGTCTATGGTGAGTGTATCATCTCCGTCTAAGTCGCAGAAAAATCCGAACAAAAGAGAACCGCTGAAAGACCACGGCTGGCTCTTATAGTAGCGCAGATTTTTGACTTTCAGACCGACTTCCTCCATGACTTCCCTGTGTACGGTTTCCTCGATCGTCTCACCAATCTCCGCAAACCCGGCGATCAGCGCATAGCGGTTAAAGTTACGTCCTTCATATTTGGAAAGGATGATCTTATCGCCGTTGGTGATCCCAACGATAACTGCTGGACAAAGAACAGGATACTCGTGATTGTCGCAGGAAGTGCATTCCATCATGCGCTCTTTTTGGCTGTGGACCATAGGCTTGCCGCAGCATCCGCAGAAACGGCGTTTCCCGTACCATTGGAAAAGCTGATACCCGGTGATCCCTGCAAATGCCAGATGCTGAGGAGCGGCGGTACGCAGAACTCGGACATCCTGAAGCTGATAGTCGGGAAGTAAAGTGAGATCCAGCTCTGGGATCAGGTAAAAACGCTGTTCATCCACAGAGAAAAGATAAATATAGTTGGTATAGAGATTTTCAGATCTGCCTTCCAGCTCCTGAAAAGTTGGAAAAGAAATATCCGCGTCTTTTTCTTTTTGAGAAAGTAAGATCTTTCCGCCTTCAAATGCAAGGATCGTGCTGTCTGGAGTTGGAGGAACTGGTTTGTATTCATTGTGATAAATATGTGGTGCAATGTCTTGTATCATGATGTCTTCCTTATATGTTTGAATTCTTATTTAGAACATTTTAGTAGTAGTGTTTTTTAAATATTGATTTTTTAAGTAGTAATTTCTTAAATGGTGATTTTAAAAATATTGATTTTTAAAATAGCAGTTTATTTATGCTGTTTTGTCTGCGTGTTTTTGTCTGTGCTGTTTTGCGCCTCCTGTTTTTCTTTCAGATGATGTGGATTCATATCATCGTTATCCGTCATGAGATATTTGCGGATAGCGAAAAGGATCGCAATGCTGATCACACCGATCAGAGTTTCTGTCAGTGTCAGATGCTGCACGACCATATGACGCGCGGTCGCGAACATCAAAACTTCTACGACTGTCAGGGCAGAATGCTGACAAAGCATTTTTACAAATTCGACTCCGACTACCAAAGAAAGTGCCTGGGAGAGAAAACTGGTAAAAAATTCTGTGTCCATGGACAAAATAGAAGTATTAACGATTTCGTGGATCAGCCGCATTCCTGCCAGTACGATGACCACCAGAATGACCAGAGAAAGTGCGATCTCAATATACCGTGAAACACTGTATATGACCTCATTCAGGTGTCTGCGCAGGATACTGTGGCGATTTGAATTTTTATTATGTTTCATAAAT
>CAZSTD010000023.1:0-21441 GCA_964609645.1 uncultured Blautia sp. | reverse complement strand
ATTGGAAAAAGTAAACAAAATCGGTATGAATCTGTTACTGCGATAACCAAACGTGTATTTGGACTTGCTACAACATTTATTGCTTTTATTACAGGAAAAAACATCGATGCTATTTTAAAATTTTTTAAGACAAACTTTGTGAATATAGGAACATTTCGATATGTACTGAATGTTTTAGGTATTTTGAGTCTTTTTGCGATTGTATATTGTTTAAGAGCTTTTTTAGGAGCAGAATTTTTAAAAAAAGAGAATAAGTTGCGAGAACAAAAAGAAACATGGTTAAGACATGTGGAAGTAATATGCAATTATCAAAATGAAATGTTTGAGTTTTTGTGGGATTTGAATAAATATCAAAAGTGTAAAAATAGAAAGCAAAAAGAAGAACTATTCATGAAAAGTGTATTAGACGTTTGGATGAAAGATAATACAAAATTTCGGACAAATATGCAAAGTTGAGATTATGGGGAAGTGCATTGATCTATAGATCGGGGCAACAGGATTTGAACCTGCGACCTCACGGCCCCCAGCCGTGCGCGCTACCAAGCTACGCCATACCCCGCAACAAGAGGAATTATATCAAAGAGAGTGTGTGATTGCAACTATTTTTTAGGGAAAATCGCTTTTTACCTGCATCACTTTAACAATGTAAAAGAAAAACAAAAAATGTCTTGACGGAGTCTTTGGAATTATGTTAATATCTTTTTGGAATAACACAGAGATTTTTCTGAGTTGAGAGATCGAGTGAGAGAAAACAGAAAGTTTTTGGCGATTGAATGAATGGTCAGGTATTTTGACCGTATATAAGATATCATAAGGAAAATGCAAGGATAAGGAATAGTACACATGGACTGGAGCACAGAGAGCTGCTGGGTGCTGAGAAGCAGTGGAAGGAAGATGTGGAACTCGCCTTTGAGCAGCTGCCCCAAATCTGAGCTTTACAACAGAGAGTAGACGCAGACGGTTTCCACCGTTATATGGAGAGGATATAAGGATGTTGACACATTCCGTATCCCGTGAGTGTATGACACAGTTCATAAATGAGAGTGGTACCGCGTAAGATTATCGATCTTCCGTCTCTTGCATGCAGATGCAGGGACGGGAGATTTTTTTGTTTAACAGGATCTTCTAGGAGAGATTCTTATGATACAGCTGAAAACAAAAAGTACTAGAATCATACAATGGAGGAAAAAAAGATGATGAATGCAAGTAAGTATCAGAGACAGTATTTTATGCCATCTGTAAAGAGTATGAAATGGACTGAGAAAGAGTATGTGGAAAAAGCACCTATCTGGTGTTCCGTAGACCTTCGTGATGGAAACCAGGCGCTGGTGATCCCGATGAGCCTGGAGCAGAAAATTGAATTTTTTAAACTCCTTGTAAAAATTGGTTTTAAAGAGATTGAAGTTGGTTTCCCTGCTGCTTCTGAGACAGAATATGAATTTCTTCGTACCCTGATCGAGCAGGATCTGATTCCGCAGGATGTGACGATCCAGGTTTTAACTCAGGCGAGAGAACACATCATCCGCAAAACATTCGAAGCAGTCAAAGGTGCTCCAAAAGCGATCGTACATGTCTACAATTCAACATCTGTGGCACAGAGAGAGCAGGTTTTCAGAAAATCAAAAGAAGAGATCTTAAAGATCGCAGTGGAAGGTGCAGCACTGTTAAAGAAACTTGCAGATGAGACAGAAGGCAATTTCCAGTTTGAATACAGCCCGGAAAGTTTTACAGGAACAGAACCGGATTATGCATTGGAAGTATGTAATGCAGTGTTGGATGTATGGCAGCCGACAGCGGACAATAAATGCATCATTAATCTTCCGGTAACGGTGCAGCATTCTATGCCGCATGTGTATGCAAGCCAGGTAGAGTACATGTGTGATCATCTGAAATATCGTGAGAATGTGATCGTTTCCCTTCACCCACACAATGACAGAGGATGCGGTGTGGCAGACTCTGAGATGGGACTTCTCGCAGGTGCAGACAGGATCGAAGGAACATTATTTGGAAACGGAGAGCGTACTGGAAATGTGGATATCGTTACTCTGGGAATGAACATGTATTCACAGGGCGTAGATCCAGAACTTGATTTTTCAGACATGCCGCATATCTGTGAAGTATATGAGGAATGTACAGGCATGAAGGTCAGCGAGAGAAGCCCGTACAGTGGAGCTTTGGTGTTCGCTGCATTTTCCGGTTCTCATCAGGATGCGATCGCCAAAGGCATGCACTGGAGAGATGAAAAAGACCCTCAGCATTGGAATGTGCCATATCTGCCGATCGACCCGACAGACGTTGGAAGAAACTATGATGCAGATGTTATCCGTATCAACAGCCAGTCCGGTAAGGGCGGCGTAGGATATATCTTAGAGACCAAGTTTGGTCTGAACCTTCCGCCGAAAATGCGTGAGGCAATGGGATATGCGACGAAGGCTGTATCAGACCATAACCATAAAGAGCTTCATCCGGATGAGATCTTCCAGTTATTCAAGACAACCTTTGAGAATGTAAAAGATCCATACCGCATCGAGGAAGTACATTTCCAGCAGAAAGACGGCGGTATCGTGACACAGGTAACTTCTACATTCAAGGGAAAGACAACAGTAACGGAAGCATTTGGAAATGGTCGTCTCGATGCAGTCAGCAAAGCACTGAAGAAAGCATACGAACTGAAATATACATTGGAAACTTATCAGGAGCATGCGCTTGAACGCAGTTCCAGTTCCAAGGCGATCGCCTATGTAGGGATCAAGAAGCCAGATGGAACCCTTGCGTGGGGAGCCGGAGTGGATGCGGATATCATCCGTGCGTCCATTGATGCGCTTGTCACAGCGATCAATAATCGTTGATCTATAATAAAAACTCTTCTGTTTTTTGAATGAACAGAAGAGTTTTTTTATACTATTTCGATTATTTTTACAATCATGTTTGGAGGATATTTTTGGTATATTTTCCTATATTGTGGCGCTCTGAAAAACAATTTATCCTAAAATTTTCCAGATATTTTTTTGTGGATTGCATTTAATTTAATTCATCCTTGAAACCGATTGACAGGAGAAATTGCTTTTCGTATACTAAAAATGTAGATACAGGATTATCTAGTTAAGTATAATTATTATTAGGATTTCACCTCTCAGTGGTGAGAGATGCGCGGAAATATTTTTTAAACCAAAGAAAGGGGTAAAGGAATGAAAAATTTTGAACAGTGGGAAGGCTTTAAGGGGAACCGTTGGAAAGAGAAGATCGACGTCCGCAATTTCATCAAGCTCAACTACACACCTTATGATGGAGATGATTCTTTCCTGGAAGGTCCTACTGAAGCAACAGACAAGCTTTGGGGCAAACTTCAGGAGCTGCAGAAAGCAGAGCGTGCGAAAGGCGGAGTTCTGGATATGGAGACAGAGGTAGTGACTTCTCTGACTGCATATGGACCTGGCTATATCGATGAGGATCTGAAGGAATTAGAGAAAGTAGTAGGACTTCAGACAGACAAACCTCTGAAACGTGCATTTATGCCATATGGTGGTATCAAGATGGCAGAAAAAGCATGTGAGACTTATGGATATAAAGTAAGCGATAAGATCAAAGATATTTTTAATAACTATGAATTTAAGACACACAACGAAGGTGTTTTTGACATTTATACACCAGAGATGAAACGTGCACGTCACAACAAGATCCTGACAGGTCTTCCGGATACTTATGGACGTGGACGTATCGTCGGCGATTACAGACGTGTGGCACTGTACGGAATCGATGCTTTGATCGAACAGAAAGAGAAAGATTTTGCAGCCAGCGACCGTCACGGAATGAGAAGATATGACTTCCAGCTTCGTGAGGAGATCGCAGATCAGATCCGCGCATTAAAAGGCATGAAAGCGATGGCTCAGGTTTATGGCTATGACATTTCCCAGCCTGCAAAAGATGCAAGGGAAGCGTTCCAGTGGCTGTATTTCGGATATCTGGCAGCGATCAAGACACAGAACGGTGCTGCGATGAGTGTAGGACGTATCTCCACATTCCTTGATATCTATATTGAAAGAGATCTTCAGAACGGTACACTTACAGAGTCTGAAGCACAGGAACTGGTTGACCATATGGTTATGAAATTCCGTATGGTAAAATTTGCACGTATTCCGTCCTATAATCAGTTATTCTCCGGTGACCCGGTATGGGCAACTCTGGAAGTGGCTGGTATGGGTATCGACGGACGTCACATGGTCACAAAGAGTGACTATCGTTTCCTGCACACACTTGAGGATATGGGACCGGCTCCGGAACCGAACCTTACTGTGTTGTATTCTTCCAAACTGCCTGAGAACTTTAAGAAATATGCAGCAAATATTTCTGTTACTACAAGTTCCATCCAGTATGAAAATGACGATGTAATGCGCCCTGTATGGGGAGATGACTACAGCATTTGCTGCTGTGTATCTGCAACTGAGACAGGAAAAGAGATCCAGTTCTTCGGAGCACGTGCAAACCTTGCAAAATGTCTCCTTTATGCGATCAACGGCGGTGTAGATGAGAAGACAAAAGAGCAGGTAGGACCAGAATACAAAGCGATCACTTCTGAGTATCTGGATTATGATGAAGTGATCCAGAAATATGATCAGATGATGGACTGGCTGGCACATCTCTATGTGGGAACTCTGAACATGATCCACTATATGCATGACAAATATTATTATGAAGCAGCAGAGATGGCTCTGATCGATACAAAGGTTGACCGTTCTTTCGCAACAGGTATCGCAGGATTTTCTCACGTTGTTGACTCCTTGTCAGCGATCAAATATGCGAAAGTAAAAGCAATCCGTGATGAAGACGGAATCACTACAGACTTTGAGGTAGAGGGAGAATTCCCACGCTATGGAAACGACGATGACAGAGCGGATGAGATCGCAAGAAACTTGCTTTCTACATTCCTTGGAAAATTAAAACACATCCATACTTATCGTGATTCCAAAGCTACAACATCTATCCTCACGATCACATCCAACGTAGTTTATGGAAAAGCGACAGGATCTCTGCCGGATGGAAGAAAGATGGGAGAACCGCTTGCTCCTGGAGCAAACCCATCCTACGGTGCTGAGCAGAACGGTCTGCTGGCTTCCCTGAACTCTGTTGCAAAACTGGATTATGAGGATGCACTGGATGGTATCTCCAATACACAGACGATCAGCCCGGATGCACTTGGACATACAGACGAAGAACGTACCGATAATCTGGTACACGTTCTGGATGGATACTTTGACCAGGGTGCACATCATCTGAACGTAAACGTATTTGGAAAAGAAAAACTGATCGATGCAATGGAACATCCGGAAAAAGAAGAATATGCGAACTTTACGATCCGTGTATCCGGATATGCAGTAAAATTCATTGACCTTACAAGAGAGCAGCAGATGGACGTAATTGCCAGAACTTGCCATTCTCAGATGTAAGGATCGAGGAAAACGATGGATCAGGGAATAAAGGGATATGTTCATTCGCTGGAGAGCTTTGGGTCTGTGGACGGACCAGGGGTCAGATATGTGATCTTTCTGAGCGGCTGTGCGATGAGATGCCAGTTTTGCCATAATCCGGATACCTGGAAGATGGGAGAAGGACAGGAGTATACCGCAGATGAACTTCTAAAGAAAGCTCTGCGATATAAGAGCTACTGGGGAGAGAAGGGCGGTATCACGGTGAGCGGAGGCGAACCGATGCTGCAGATGGATTTTCTTATTGAATTTTTCCGCAAGGCAAAGGAAGCAGGTGTTACCACTGCTCTTGATACCAGCGGGAATCCTTATACCCGCAGGGAACCATGGCATTCCAAATGGCAGGAGCTGATGAGATATACGGATCTTGTACTTTTGGATCTCAAGCAGATCGATGAAGAAGAACACGTCAAACTGACAGGCCATACAAATGCCAACATTTTGGAGATGGCTGAGGAGCTTTCTGAAATGCAAAAACCAGTTTGGATCCGCCATGTGCTGGTGCCGGGCGGAAGTGACCAGGATATCTATCTGAATAGACTTTCCGATTTTATCCAAACGCTTTCCAATGTTGAGAGAGTGGAAGTCCTTCCATATCACACACTGGGGAAATTTAAGTGGGAGAAATTGGGTCTGGACTATCCATTAGAAGGGGTAAATCCTCCTACGCAGGAACGGATCGATCACGCACGGGCGATCTTAGGTGCGATCTAAAATATAAAAATGTGAAAGGCAGAGCTGTTATAGGCTCTGCCTTTTTTGTCGTGTATCCAAAAGAAACTTTCAGCAGCAGGTAACGCAGGTGTAAATTGGGACCCCCCATGGGGGTTGTGGCTCAAATGGGTCTCTGTTATAATTTGCAGTAACGAAAGAACGTGGAGGAACGAATTGTGAATGATTTGTTATCAGAGATCGAGAGTTATTGGACAACTCGTGCGGAAGGATATTCCGAAGTAAACCATAAAGAGCTGAACGGAATGCAAAAGCATGCATGGTTGGAGACGTTGGAGAGTCAGTTTCCAAAGAAGAAAAAAGAAGAGATCAAGATCCTGGATATCGGGACTGGCCCTGGCTTTTTCCCGGTGATCCTTGCTGAGGCGGGGTATCAGATCACTGCGGTGGATTATACACAGGAGATGCTTGATACGGCTAAGAAAAATGCGGGAAGTCTGTGTGAGAGGATCACTTTTTATAAAATGGATGCGCAGAATCTGGAATTTGAGGATGAGATGTTTGATGTAGTGATCTCCAGAAACCTGACATGGAACCTGAAAGATCCTCAGAGAGCATACCAGGAATGGCACCGTGTGCTCAAACCAGGCGGAAAGCTGCTGAATTTTGACGCAAACTGGTATGGATATCTTTATGATGAAGAAAAGCGTCAATCCTACGAAGAAGATCGAAAGAGTGTAGAAAATGAGCAGTTGGATGATCATTATCTGTGTACGGATATTGATCGTATGGAAAAGATCGCACTGCAGATGCCGCTCTCAGCGATCGATCGCCCATCTTGGGACAGAAAATTTCTGAAGGGTAATGGTTTTGACTGTGTGGCAGTGGATACGCAGGTTTGGCAGCGTGTGTGGAGCCAGGAAGAAAAGCTCAATTATCATTCCACACCAATGTTTATGATTTCTGCAATAAAAGCGCAGAAAAAGACGGTGTGGGAAGATGGAGATGCAGATCTTGCAGCAAGTCATGTGAATGTGGAGCTAGAGACACTTCCGGGAACGAAGAAAAGTGGATTCTTAAAGCTGGGCGGCGGAGAATTTTCAGTTCCCTACACGGTGATCTGTGGAGTAAATCCAGGAAAAACGATGCTGATCACAGCGGCGATCCATGCAGCGGAATATGTGGGGATCCAGGCGGCTGTTGAATTGGCAGATAAGCTGGAACCGGAGAATATAAATGGTCGTATCATCATTGTAAAGACGGTCTGCAGAAAAGAGTTTGAGGAGCGCAGCGGAAGTATCTGTCTGGAAGATGACAAAAACCTAAACAGTATTTTTCCGGGAAATCCAAAGGGAACAAGGACGGAACGTCTTGCCTATGAGGTAGTGCAGCGTCTGCAGGGTGTGGCAGATTATTATATCGATTTACACAGCGGTGATGACTATGAAGAGCTGACACCGTATATTTATTATGCCGGAGAAGCAGATGAGGATATCTCAAAAATGTCTCGAAAAATGGCAGAGCAGGCGGATGTTCCTTATATGGTGCGTTCAAATGTGACTTCCGGAAGCAGTTACAACTATGCGGCTTTCTGCGGGATTCCGAGTGTGCTGATCGAGAGAGGAAAGATGGGCGGATGGACACAGGAAGAGGTTCATTCAACTTGGAAAGATGTAAGAAATATCCTTTGTTTTCTTGGCATTTATGAAGGAATGAGAAGCTATAGCACGTACTATCCGATGGAGATCGAGGAAGTCCGCTATCAGTCTGCGACGGTATCTGGATTATGGTATCCAAGGAAAAAGGCCGGAGATATCATCAAAGTCGGGGAAGTGTTAGGATGCACGAAGGATTATGAGGGAAATGTTTTAGAGACCAGTATTTCGGATCTAAATGGTGTTATCCTTTATCAGACAGCCAGCCTTCAGGTGATCAAGGATGGTCCGATGATCGCTTATGGCAGTTTCAGCCAGAAGAAGGATGAGCGAAAAGAGAAGATCGCAAATTATTGGACAAAGAGAAGTGACAGCTTTAGGGAACAGCGCCGTGCAGAGTTGCACAGTGAGATGGCAGACAAATGGATGCAGGAGCTTGAAAAATTCCTTCCAAACAGACCGTTGAAAATCTTGGATGTTGGATGCGGAGCTGGATTTTTCAGTATTCTTTTGGCGAAAAAAGGTCACGATGTGATCGGGATCGATCTGACTCCGGATATGATCCTTCATTCCAGAGAGCTGGCAGAGGAAGAAGGCGTTTCATGTACTTTTGAAGTGATGGATGCGGAAAATCCGGATTTTGCAGATGAGACCTTTGATGTGATCGTTTCCCGTAATCTGACATGGACATTGCCGGATGCAGCTAAAGCTTACAAGGAATGGCTGCGCGTTCTCAAGCCGGAAGGTGTCCTGATCAATGTGGATGCGAACTATGGACGTGATAATTTCGCAGATACTTCCAAACTTCCTTCCAATCACGCGCATTTTACGGTTGGAGATGCGATGATGCAGGAGTGCGAAGATATCAAGCGCCAGCTTCCGATCAGTTCGTATGTCCGTCCAGCGTGGGATTTAGAAACTTTAGGCAAGCTGGGAATGGATCAGTTTTCGATCGATCTTGGGATCAGTGGCAGGATCTATACAAAGATCGACGAGTTTTATAATCCAACACCGCTCTTTTTGGTCTGTGGAACAAAAAACTAAAAAATAACTAAAAAAATAACCCCCGGGGTGGCTTGTTTTGATAGGGATATCTGCTAGAATAAATGTAACGGTACAACCACTGGGTACCGCAAGTTCACTTGATATAGCTGCAGATAGACCTTTAGTAAAAGCATCATAGGGGGAGAGATCATCAGGATCACTCTCCGAAAAAAAGGCAGTTATAGAACATCTATGACTGCCTTTTTCGATGCGAAAAGCAGGCTTTTGCGGCTGGTAAGAGGAACTGTTTGAGTTTGGGAGGAAAGAATGAGAAGATATATAACGAAACGATTATTGCAGTTGGTCCCTATACTGATCGGGATCACATTACTGTCTTTTTTGCTTATGCATACCTCATCTGTGGATGCGATCGATATGATGGAGACAAACACAGGCAGTGTTATGTCAGAAAGCGCGAAGGAGGCAGCCAGAAAAGAATTGGGGCTGGATCAGCCTCTTGCGCAGCAGTATCTGGTGTGGCTTAAAAATGTGGTCTGTGGAGACATGGGAGTTTCTTATGTTTCCGGACAGCCGGTATTTCAGACTTTTGTGGAGAAGCTGCCGGCGACCTTGTATTTGACATTGCTGTCTGTTCTTTTGACTGTGGTCATCTCCATTCCGCTTGGCATCCTGGCAGCAGTCAGGCAAAATCGACTTGCGGATCATCTGATACGTCTTTTGAGTTTTTTTGGGAATTCTATGCCTAATTTTTTTGTTTCATTGCTGCTGATCTATTTTTTTTCTATCAAACTGCAGATATTGCCGGTCATGACAAATCAGGCCGGATGGAAGGGTGTGATCATGCCGGCACTTACGCTTTCCCTTTCTATGACATCGAAATATACTAGACAGGTCCGGGCAACGGTGCTGGAGGAGTTGGATAAGGAGTATGTGAGGGGCGCAAGGGCGCGAGGTGTGAAGGAAAGTGTGATCCTTGTGAGGAGTGTTCTGAAGGCATCTATGCTGACGATCGTGACACTGCTTGCGCTTTCGATTGGATCATTGCTTGGAGGTACGGCGATCGTAGAATCGATCTTTATGTGGGACGGTGTTGGCAAAATGGCGGTAGATGCGATCACAATGCGTGACTATCCGGTGATCCAGGCATATGTGATCTGGATGGCCCTGATCTATGTGGTCATAAATCTTGTCACGGATCTTATGTATCACTTTTTGGATCCGCGTATCCGTCTTGGCGAGGAGGGGATCTCATGAGAGAGAGGAAGAGGGTCGTTGGAAAAAAACGAAGAAAAAAACAACAAAAAAGGCATTACTTAAAGATAAAAATGGTGATTTTCGGCATCCTGGTTGTTGCAATCTTGCTGATCGCGGCATTTGCGCCATATCTTTGTCCTTATGATCCCTATGAGCAGGATCTGATGAGTGCGCTGAAGCCGCCGAGTATGGAGCATTTGATGGGAACGGACCGTTATGGCAGGGATATGTTTTCGCGGGTGATCATGGGATCGCAGACTACAGTTTTTTCGGCTTTGCTTCTTGTGGTGATCATTTCCGTTCTGGGAACAGCGGTTGGCTTGTGCTGCGGATACTGCGGCGGTAGGATCGATTCCTTCTTTATGAGGGTTTCCGATGTGTTTTTGGCTTTTCCTGGGATGGTGTTTGCGCTTGCTGTGGCAGGCATGATGAGTGGCGGAGTGATGAGTGCAGTGATTTCATTGGCTTGTATTTCATGGCCCAAATATGCCAGGATTTCCAGAAGTCAGGTGATGACTGTAAAAAATAGAACGTTTATTGCTGCTTCCAGATTGTCGGGCAGCAGTCCGCTGAAGGTCATATTAAAACATATCCTTCCTAATGTGGCAGGTCCGGTCATCGTCACAGCAGTCCTTGACATCGGAACGATGATGATGGAGCTTGCCGGGCTTTCATTTTTGGGACTGGGAGCAACACCGCCGACCGCGGAGTGGGGCTCTATGATGAGCAATGGAAGGAGTATGCTGCAGATATGTCCTTGGACGATCCTTGCACCGGGATGTGCGATCTTTGTCACGGTGATGATCTTTAATCTTGCCGGGGATGCGGTGCGTGACTTTTTGGATCCGGCACACAGATGAGGAGAAAGAATGGATAAACATTTACTGGAAGTAAAGAATATAGATATCTGTTATGATGATACGCTGGCTGTTCAGAATGTTTCTTTTTCTATGAAAGAGGGGGAAATCCTCGGGATCGTAGGGGAGAGTGGTTCTGGGAAAAGTACGCTGATCAAAGCGGCAATGGGACTTTTGGGTGAGGAAGCGCAGATTACCCAAGGAGAGATTCTTTATAAGGGGAAAAATATCCTGGAAGCATCCGCCAGAGAACTTCGCAGGATGCACGGACCTCAGATGGGGATGATCTTTCAGAACACGGGAACGTCGCTTTGCCCGATCCGCACGATCGAGGAACAGCTATATGAAAGTGTCCGGCAGCATGAAAAGATAGACAAAAAAGAAATCCGCGAGCGGGCGCTGGATCTGTTTAAAAAGATGCGCTTCCAGGATGGGATGCGTGTTTTAAAAAGCTATCCGTTTGAGCTGTCTGGCGGTATGAACCAGAGGGTGGGGATCATGATGGCGATGATCCTAAATCCCAGACTGCTCTTTGCTGATGAGCCGACAAGTGCGCTGGATGTGACTGTGCAGGCGCAGGTGGTGAAGGAAATGATGCAGATGCGGGAGACTTATGGTACAGGGATCGTGATTGTCACACATAATATTGGAGTTGTGGAACGTATGGCGGACTTTATCGCCGTCATGCATAAGGGTAGACTGGTTGAATATGGAAGGAAAGAGGATGTCATCTATCATCCACAGGAGGAATACACACAGAAGCTGATCCGGGCGGTGCTTCGTTTGGATCGTGGATAAAAAACAGATGGTCCGTCAGGAGAGAAGATATGGCAGAGATGATCTTAGAAGTAAAAAATCTGAAAAAAAAATTTTATAAAAAAGGCATTTCTTTTACGGCGCTGGATGATGTCAGTTTTTCGCTAAGAGAGGGAGAGATCCTCGGGATCGTGGGGGAGAGTGGTTCCGGAAAAAGTACAATCGCTAGGATCATCACCCGTCTGGAAGAAGCAGATGAGGGCAGTGTCTGGTTTGAGGGCAAAAGTATCTCAGAACTAAAAGGAAAAGAACTTCGAAAATGGTATCAGAAGATATCTATGGTGTTTCAGATGCCGCAGGACTCTTTTGATCCCAGATATACCTTGGGGGACGGGATCATGGAGGGAATGCGCAATCGAGGCATGAAAAGAAGGGATGCCATAAGACGCACAGCTCAGCTGCTGGAAATGGTGGAACTGCCTTCCGAGTTTGCGAGACGTTATCCGAACACGGTAAGCGGTGGACAATGCCAGAGGGCTGCGATCGCCAGGGCACTTGCGACAGATCCAAAACTACTGATCTGTGATGAGGTGACGAGTGCGTTAGACGTAACCGTGCAGCAGCAGATCCTTTCGCTGCTCAAAAAACTTCAGGTGGAGATGAAACTTTCGTTTATCATCATCTCCCATGATCTGGCGTTGGTACAAAGGCTCTGCGACAGAGTTTTGGTCATGTATGAGGGGAAGATCGTAGAGCAGGGAACACCGGATGAGATCATTATGCATCCACAGGAAGAATATACCAAACTTTTGGTGGATTCTGTTTTTTGATTGGGGCAAAGCGGAGCGCGCGATCCGTTTGAGCATAAATAAAAGTCTTTTAGTGAAACTTGGAAACTGACTGAAATAAGGAGAGAAAAGCGAATGAAAAACAAGACATGGAAAAAGTGGATCAGCCTGGTGATGAGCACTTCTGTATTGCTGGGAATGACTGCGCTGCCTGCCTATGCAGAGGGAGAAAAGGTGTTTTATTACGGAGACACTACATTTAATGCAGAAAACGACGAGGCGGATGTGAACCCGCATCATGGATATGCGGGATGGGCGTGTATCCGTTACGGGATCGGTGAGACATTGTTTAAATATTCTGATTCCATGGAACTGACACCGTGGCTGGCAACGGAGTATGAAAATGTAGATGAAAATACATGGATCATCACCCTGCGCGATGGGGTGAAATTTACAAGCGGAAGAAACTTGGACGCGCAGTCTGTGAAGGAATGTCTAGAGCATTTGATCGAATCTCATGAGCGTGCAAAAGGAGATCTGAAGATAAAAGAGATCGCAGCAGATGGTCAGGAATTGACTATAGTCACAGAAGCTCCGGTACCTGCGCTGATGAATTATCTGTCCGATCCGTATGGCTGCATCATTGATATGGAAGCTGGGATCACAGAAGATGGAAATGTCTCTGGTACTGGTCCTTACCAGGCTGTGAAGGTCGAGACAGACAAAGGTCTGACACTTGTAAAGAATGAGGAATATTGGGATGGAATGCCGAAACTTGATACCATCTATGTGCAGACGATCAGTGATGGAGATACGATGACGATGGCGATGCAGTCGGGAGAACTGGATGGTGCTTATGGTCTTCCATATATGAGTCTTCCGCTGTTTGAAAATGAGCAGTATACGATTTCTTCCTGCGAGACTTCACGTTCTTTCTTTGGAGCGATGAACTATGAGACACAGGCTCTTCAGGATGAGAAGGTAAGAGAAGCGATCGTTTGTGCGATCGATAAGGACGGCTTTACAGGAGTGCTCTTGAATGGCAATGGTACAGCAGCGATGGGGCCGTTTCCGTCGGGGTTTTCCTTCGGAGATGAAACGGTAAGTGCGCCGGTTTATGATGAAGATAGAGCAAAGCAGCTTCTTGAGGAAGCTGGATGGACAGATACGGATGGAAATGGTTACGTGGATAAGGATGGGGAGGATCTTACGATCCGCTGGCTGACTTATCCAAGCCGTCAGGAACTTCCGCTCCTTGCAGAGAGCGCACAGAGTACATTGGGAAAGATTGGGGTTAAAGTAGAGGTTAACTGTACGGCAAATCATCTGGATGTCCTTGAGAATGGGGAGTGGGATATCTATGCGAGTGCGTTTGTGACTGCGCCGACTGGTGATCCGGAGTACTTTTTTACCACACATTGTCTGGATGGATCTTCTAAAAACCGGGGTGGATATCGCAGCGATGTGCTGGAAAACTTAGAGAAACAGATGTCCTCTACATTTGATCTGGAGGAACGAGCAAAATTGGCGACAGAGATGACACAGACGATCTTGGATGATCATGCATTTTTCTTTGCTTCCCATTTGAAGATGACGATCGTTTCCGGGGCAGGGGTGACAGGACTGCAGGCACATCCTTGTGATTACTATGAGATTACCGTCGAATTAGATAAAAATTAGGACATAGAGTTGCAAATCTTCCTGTGCAGATTCTTGTAAATAAGATACGAAATCATACGAATTGTGACTAAATATTACAGAAATGTAAAAAAACCTTGACACTTATAATAATATTAAGTATAATTTTCCTATAAGTTACAAAAATATTACATTTACGTAATGAAAGAACACAAGGAATGGAAAGTATGAAGGTTCAAAAAAATTTAGGAAGATGCGAAGATCCTGCCAAAAATCTGATCATGGTCACGGTCTGTGTCTTTGCCGTGGTCGCCTTGGCCGTAGCAGTCAGAGTGACAGAACGCAGCAACAGAAAGGAAGTTTATGCAGCTTCTGCAAATGAAAATGAAATTTATACTTCCTGGTCTGGCGGACCTGGGATGGAAATCCTTCCCACAGGGATCTCAGGTGTGGTATCAGGAGTGAGGGAAACTGTTTCTGAAAAGAAATTGGTTGAGAGGATCGGGACTTCCTGCGAACAGGTTATGGTAGGACAGAGAGTCAAGAGTATCGAGAACAAAGTGGCAAAGTTTGATGTCAGCTCTTCTATGGAAGATAATGTCACAGCATTGGATGCGAAGGCGGCTGCTATGTGTAAGGAAGCTTCGATCATGTCGGATGAGGATTATGATACGCTTCTGCATATCGTGGAGGCTGAGGCCGGAACGGAAGATATCAAGGGGAGAGTCCTTGTCGCAAATGTGATCATGAATCGAGTGAAGAACGAAGAGTTTCCAAACACAGTCACAGAGGTTGTGTGGCAGACAGTCAACGGAGTTCCTCAGTTTTCTCCGACTTACGATGGACGGATCCATGAGGTGAGCATTTCGGAGGAGACGAAAGAGGCGGTAAAGCAGGTTCTGAACGGTGTGGATCATTCACAGGGGGCGCTGTTTTTTATACAGAAATCACAGGCTGAGAGGCACAATGTGACCTGGTTTGAGCAGGATCTGAAGAAACTGTTTAAGCATGGGGTTCATGAATTTTATACATATCCGGATGTAGCGGAAAGTTAAGAGGGATGCAGCGACTTGTAAAAGTTGCTGTATCTCTTTTGTTTTTTGTGATTTTTTTGTTGGATTCTGACATATATTTTAGGATGGTATTTTGCTAAAGCATATGCTATAATGTCCTCAATTGACAAACTTAATTATTTGGGAAAGGCAGGAAACACCATGCAGGTATTATACAAAAGCACACGAGGAAAAGAAGAGACAGTAACAGCTTCTATGGCTATTTTAAAAGGACTTTCTGAAGATGGCGGTTTATTTGTGCCGACACAGATCCCGAAACTGGATGTTCCTATGGATAAATTGGCGCAGATGACTTATCAGGAAACAGCTTATGAAGTTATGAAACGTTTTCTCACAGACTTCACAGAGGATGAATTAAAAAACTGCATCAACAATGCCTATGATGCCAAATTTGATACAGAACAGATCGCACCGCTTCACGAAGCGGACGGCGCTTACTTTTTAGAGCTGTATCACGGAGCAACGATCGCATTTAAAGATATGGCATTATCGATTCTTCCTCATCTTATGACAACAGCTGCAAAGAAAAATCAGGTAAAGAATGAGATCGTGATCCTTACAGCGACATCCGGCGATACAGGAAAGGCAGCGATGGCAGGCTTTGCGGATGTTCCTGGAACAAAGATCATTGTATTTTATCCGAAGAACGGAGTAAGCCCGATCCAGGAAAAACAGATGGTGACACAGAAGGGAAAGAATACGTATGTTGTGGGGATCACAGGAAACTTTGACGATGCTCAGACAGCAGTTAAGAAAATGTTCAATGATAAGGAGATGGAGGCAGAATTAGATAAAGCTGGCTATCAGTTTTCTTCTGCGAACTCGATCAATATTGGACGCTTGGTTCCGCAGATCGTCTACTATGTTTATGCATATGCAAGCCTTGTAAGAGAAGGAAAGATCACAGACGGAGAAAAGATCAACGTGGTTGTTCCGACAGGAAACTTTGGAAACATCCTTGCAGCCTATTATGCGAAACAGATGGGACTTCCGATCAACAAGCTGATCTGTGCATCCAACGACAATAAGGTACTTTATGATTTCTTCCGTACAGGAACTTATGATAGAAAGAGAGACTTCATTCTTACAACGTCTCCTTCCATGGATATCCTGATCTCAAGCAACTTGGAACGTCTGATCTATCGCATTGCAGGCGCAGATGCCGAAAAGTGTGCACAGATGATGGCATCTTTGAGCACAGGTGGTGAGTATAGCATTACAGAGGAAATGAAAGCACAGCTTGACGATTTCTATGGCAACTACTGCACAGAAAAGGAGACAGCAGATACGATTTCCAAAATCTTTAAAGAGAGCCATTATGTGATCGATACACATACGGCTGTGGCAGCAGGTGTTTATGATAAATATGTAAAAGAGACAAAGGATACGACACCAACTGTCATCGCATCCACAGCAAGTCCTTATAAATTCACAAGAAGCGTTATGGATGCTCTGGAAGTAGAGACAGAAGGAAAAGATGATTTTGCTCTGGCAGATGAGCTTTGCGGATTATCCGGAGTGAAACTTCCGCAGGCAGTGGAGAGTATCCGAACAGCGCCAGTTCTGCATGATCGTGTGGTGGATGCACCGGATATGCCAAAAGCAGTTAAAGAGATCCTTGGGATCGAGTAAGACGATTTTTTCTGCAAAATCATAAATTTTATGTTGAAAAAGGACATATACTAGGTTATAATAAAAAGCAGATAAGAAAAGTGAATATCCTGAAATGTGCGAGGCCCCTTATTTTTTTGAACCTACATCGACTTCAACGGGAATCCAAGATCGCCGCAAGGATGTCAGGCCGTCATTACGCAGCGGAAGACAGAATTGCTGTTGAGGATACCCACCTAGCTACGGCTAGGCGTCAATGGGAAGGGAACGGCATTTCGGGACTAATAAAAAGAGATAGAGCCTGTTGAAGGCTCTTTTTTTTCGCAAGTTCTCAGGGTGCTGGTAAATAGAAGTTGCCTTGGGATCGTGAAATTAAAAAATATGTGGGAGTTTTGAAACAATGGGTGTTTCAGAGAGAAGATTTGGCGTATTAAAGAGCGGTGAAGAAGTAAAGATCTTTCGCCTTGAAAATCAGTCTGGAGCTTATGCGGAAGTCATAGACTTTGGTGCGATCTTAGTGAAAGTGTGTGTGCCGGATAAGGATGGCAAGCTCACAGATGTGGTCCTTGGATACGATGATGCCGCATCTTATGAGGTGAATGGATGCTTCTTTGGCGCGACGATCGGAAGAAGCGGAAATCGTATCAGCGGTGCGAAATTCCAGATCCATGGAACGGAAGTGACACTTGCGCAGAATGAAAACGACAACAATCTGCACAGCGGTCCGAATGGATTTGAGAAAAAGTTATGGGAGGCATCTGAGATCTCACAGGAGAAAAACAGCGTCGCTTTTCATCGCATCAGTCCGGACGGTGAGAATGGATATCCGGGAGAATTTGATATCTATGTGACATATGAGTTTACAGAAGAAAATGAATTAAAGATCCATTATCATGGAACTTCTGATGCGCCGACCGTTGCAAATATGACAAACCATTCCTACTTTAATCTGAGCGGAGAGGGAAGCGGAACAGCGATGGATCAGTATCTGACGATCCATGCGACATACTATACACCGGTTGCTGACAGCCATTCTATCCCTACAGGAGAGTACGCAGAAGTTGCAGGAACTCCGATGGACTTTACTACAGAAAAAACGATAGGGGAACGTATTGACGCAGAATTTGATCAGCTACAGTTTACCGGAGGATATGACCACAATTACGTGACGGATGATTATGAAAAAGGAATAGTCCGCCTGATCGCATCTGCCTACAGCGAACTGACAAAGATCGCAATGGATGTAAAGAGTGACTGCCCATGTGTACAGTTTTATGCAGGAAACTTCATTGAAGATGAACGTGGTAAAAACGGACATGTATATGCTAAGAGAGATGGATTCTGCTTAGAGACACAGGTAGAGCCGAACGCAGTCAACGAAGAAAAATTCCATTCTCCGATTCTGGAAAAAGGTGAATCTTACGATTCGGTTACCGCTTACCGCTTTTATGTAAGAGGATAAACGATATATAAAACATATTTTCTGGTTTTTTTCATATATTTATGTATGAGGAAAACCAGATTTTTTTATAGGACAAACTGCCTGCTCCTAGCTTTATTAGGATGGGGATGCTTATTGAACGAGGCTATGCTTAGAGAAGGAGCTCGAAGAAAGCAAGGTATGTCTATGACTGTACAAGCGGCGCTCTCACCGACGGCTACACCTTCGATCATTCTTGAAAAGCAAAAAGAAACAAAAACAGCAGCAGTGCAGGATGATCAAAAAGAGATTAAGATCAGGGTGCTGTTGATGGATAGCGATCATACAACTTATGAACATGAAGTGGTATCTGGCAGATATGATGGAAAAGAGTTTTTCTATACTGCGGAGAGTCAGGAGATGCAGGGTGGGGAATTGATCTTGCGTCCGGAAGACGGAAATATCACGATCACTTCTATAGAACGCCAGTGTAAGGAACCTGTATATCAGGGGGAACTCACGATCCGGAAAAAGGGACAAAAGCTGTATTTGATCAATGAACTGTCGTTGGAAGAATATCTGAGAGCGGTTGTGCCGAGTGAAATGCCGTCTGCCTATGAAAAGCAGGCATTGATGGCGCAGGCCATATGTGCACGCACGTATGCATGGAAACAAATTTTGGACGGAGGGATCTCAGAATATGGAGCGGATGTGGATGACAGTGTCAGCTATCAGGTTTATGGGAATATTTTGCCTCAGGATTCCACGGATGAGGCGGTGGAGGAGACAAAAGGGTTGATCATGATGAAAGAGAATGAGCCAATAGAGGCTTATTATTTTTCGACCTCCGCAGGGATGACAAGCACAGATGAAGTGTGGGGTGCGCAGGAGGCAGCTTCTTATTTGAAGCGTGTGGTGTGTGATTTTGATGAAGAGTCACCATGGAGAAGCTGGAGTGTGACGATTCCATGGGAAAGTCTTCAAAGGAAGGTTGCTGCATTGTCAGGGAGAGAGCAGGAGCTTCTTTCCGTGGAGGCGGTGCGGAAAAATGAAAGCGGTGCGGTGACAAGGATTCAGGCAGTGACGAAGACAGATGTATTTTATATTGATCGGGAGTATGAAGTCAGAGAATTTCTCTCCCCGGAAGGATGTATGATCACAGAAAAGGATGGAACACAAACACAAGGCGGAAAACTTTTGCCCAGTGCATATTTTACGCTGCGACAAACACAAGGTGAGAGGCTTGAGATCACGGGTGGTGGATACGGGCATGGGGTTGGAATGAGCCAAACTGCTGCAAATGAGATGGCAAAGGAAGGGTATTCGTATCAGGAGATTCTGGATTATTTTTTTAATGAGGTTACGACTGGACTGATCCCATCGGATGTGGATGGATAAATTCATATTTGTCATAGAGAGGGATTCATGGTATGATACCCTTGTGAAACATAGAATGGAGAAAATTATGAATAGGAAAAAAGAAAGGCGGTCACTGTATGCACGTTTGTCTGGCTTTATGAAACGAGTATCCGGCGACCATGTAGGGGCGTATGCAACACAGGCTGCATATTTTTTATTTTTGGCCTTTATTCCGTTTACTTTGTTTTTGACCACCTTAGTGAGATACACACCTCTTACTTACAATATCGTCAGAGATGCGATCATAGCTTTTATTCCCGAGAATCTCCAGAGCTTTGTGCTGGGTATCGTGGTGGATGTCTACAAAAGGAGCACGGCGCTCGTTCCGCTTTCCGCGGTGGTGGCTTTGTGGTCAGCGGGGAAAGGTTTGCAGGCGCTTATCAATGGGCTAAATACGATCTATCATGTAAAAGAAACTCGAAATTGGTTTTGGACAAGGTTGACGGCGGTGTTTTATACAGCGTCTCTTGTGATCGCGCTTGTGATCTCTTTACTGCTTTTAGTTTTGGGAAATCGAATCCAGTCTGCGCTATATAGATATATCCCGTTTTTGGGAAGGATCTTGGGGCGTGTGCTTGGAGCAAGAGCGTTTTTGGTGTTTGGTGTATTGTTCTGTGTGTTTTTATTGCTGTATAAAGTGCTCCCAAATAGAAAGGCGACGTTTAAGAGCCAGATACCGGGCGCGTTTATCACAGCTGTGGCGTGGTCGGCATTTTCGTACGGATTTTCTTTTTATTTTGAGATATTTCCGGGGTTCAGCAATATGTATGGAAACCTGACTACGATCATCATGGTCATGTTGTGGCTTTATATCTGCATGAACCTTTTGCTGTATGGAGCAGAGATCAATGCTTATTTTGAGCACGAGTTTCGGTTGGCGCATCGTTCTGTAAAGTGGATGTTTGATCGTGAAAAAGATAAAACACAGCCAGAGAAAATGGAGGTTCAGGAGACATCAGATTCTTTTCTGAAAAAATGACTCTTGACAGATTTTTCAGTCTGTGGCATAGTTAAGGATGTTAATAACCAAAAAGCTTAGAAGGTGTTTTTAGGGATTTATTTTCCTTCAGAGAGAGAAAGTCGGCGGCTGGAAGCTTTCTCAGGTTCAGATATTTCCTGAATTTCCCACCGGAGCTGCACTTTTGAACGTAAGATCTTATCAGTAGGAAATGCCGTTGCTGCGCGTTAAGCAGACCGAGAGCCTGTATGAAGATACGGGAAGCAGGGTGGTACCGCGGATATGATACTCCGTCCCTTTTTTGGGATGGAGTTTTTTTATTTATTGGAAATTATTTTTACAATGATAATAAAGGAGAAAGAGAGCATGGACATGAAAGAAAAACTTCAGGAATTGGCTGAAGCAGCCAAGAAACGGATCGATGAGTCCGAGAGCCTGGACAAACTGAATGAGGTACGTGTAGCGTATCTTGGAAAAAAAGGAGAACTGACAGCCATCTTAAAGAGTATGAAAGATGTTGCTCCGGAAGATCGCCCGAAAGTTGGACAGCTTGTAAATGAGACAAGAGTAAAGATCGAGACTTTGCTTGAAGAATCCAAAAAGAGACTCGAAGATGCAGTCCGTGAAGAAAAAATGAGACAGGAAGTGATCGACGTTACATTGCCTGCAAAGAAATCTATGATCGGACATCGTCATCCAAATACTATCGCTTTGGAAGAGGTAGAGCGTATCTTTATCGGTATGGGATATGAAGTGGTGGAAGGTCCGGAGGTAGAATATGCGGACTACAACTTTACAAAATTAAATATTCCGGAAGATCATCCGGCACGTGATGAGCAGGACACTTTCTTT
>CAZSTD010000022.1:0-21445 GCA_964609645.1 uncultured Blautia sp. | reverse complement strand
AGAATAGAAAGGAATTCATTTCACTTTAAGCAAAGCTATGATATAATGAGCGAAAGTGAGCTGGAACAAGCATAGCTTATTTATAGCGAACGGCGAATGGCAATCACGATAGATTTCGAAGAAATCGTCAAGCACAAAGTGCGAATCGTGATATAATGAGCGAAAGCAATCTAAAAATATTTAGGAGGCGTTGTGATGAGACAACAGCAAATACATATATGGCGTAAAATGAGCTCCGTGATTCTTATATTGACGATCATCTTTTGGGCTTTTGTATCTGGTAATGTGACTAGAGCATCGGAAGCCATAGAAAATAAAGAACGTGAGGTTATTAAGGTCGGATTTTTCGCCTTTGATGGTTATCATATGATAGATGAAGATGGAGAGTGCAGAGGATATGGATATGATTTTTTGCGTCTTATTTCGCGTTATCTGGATGTAGATTATGAGTATGTTGGTTATGAAAACAGTTGGGATGATATGACAGATATGCTCAGAAGCGGCGAGATCGATATGGTAACTTCAGCACAAGTGACTGCAGATCGCTTAGAAGATTTTGAATTTTCTAAGCCCATTGGTACGAGCTGCGCTATGTTGACGACTCGACAGGATAATCATGAGATCAGCGCTTTTGATTACAGTACTTATGATGGCATTTCCATTGGTATGCTTGAGGGAAACAGCCGGAATGAAGATATGGAAAACTATGCGAAGGAACATGGATTTTCTTTTACACCTGTGTACTTTTCGCTGCACACACAATTAGAAGAGGCACTCCAATCTGGTGCAGTAGATGCGGCTTTGACAAGTTCATTGCGCCAGACAGAGAAGGAGAAAGTTCTGGATACCTTTGCGGTAAGTGATTTTTATGTGATCGTTCGTATGGGGGACACGGAACTGTTAGACAAGATCAATTATGCGATCGATCAGATCAATTCTACAGAAGGAGACTGGAAAACTCGCTTAAACAATAAATATTATAATCACCTGGATGAAAAGAATCTGTCTTTTACCGAGGAAGAACAGGAACTGATCCGCCAATACACCAGCGGAGAGAAAAAGCTGGTAATGTCAGCAAGTATGGACCGTGCACCGTATTCTTATGTTGAAGATGGAGAACTGAAAGGGATCATCATAGATTATTTTGCACGCCTTGCGGAATACATCGGTATTCCTTATGAGATTAAGACTCCCAGCAACAGGGCGGAATATGAACAGTGGCGAATGGAGGGTATGATCGATGGAACGATGGATGCGCGCGTCGATTCTGAGCGATGGGTAGAAGAAAACAGTTATTCTTTTTCGGGAGCTTACACAACAATGCGCCTTGCGATGGTGACACGAAGAGACTTTAATGGTGAGATTAAGAAACTTGCAGTGGCAACCGCACAGGGATTGTTTGGTCTTGAGAAGGGGATCGCTCCAGAGGCACAGCAGATTGAAGTGCCTACCCGTGAGGAAGGGATGCAGGCGGTTTTAGATGGCAAAGCAGATGCAGCTATCGTATACCTTTATACAGCACAACAGTTTGTCAATCAGGATGAGAGGGGACTTTTGACATATACTTTATTGGAAGAACCTACCTACGATTATCATGTAGCTTTTACTCCGTCCGTCAGCCATGAACTGGCAGGGATTTTTACAAAAGCGATCTATGCTATGCCGGAAGGTCTTTTTGAGGAAATTGCTTCTCAGTATACAAGTTATAAGGCAGAGGATATTGATCTGCTCACTTGGATCAAGATCTATCCGCTTCATATGGTGGTGCTTCTCGTAGGACTTTTTTTGCTGATCTTGTTGGCTGTGCTGTTATTTGAGCGCCAAAAAGTGATCAGGCTGGAGCAGAGGCGTTCTACGGAATCACGCCAGCTTGCGGCTCAGGCAGAACGTGCCAATCACGCCAAAAGTGATTTTCTCGCAAATGTATCCCACGATATCCGAACACCAATGAACGCGATCGTTGGGATTGTAAACCTGATGGAACAGGAACCGGGAATGACACTAAAGCTGCATGAGTATATCCGAAAGATTCGAGGCGCAAGCAGCCATCTGCTAAGTCTGATCGACAATGTGTTAGACATGAGTAGGATCGAAGCTAATAGAGTTAGCTTGTCATTGGAACCGATCGATCTGAGAGATCAGATCGACCAAGTGGAAGCAATCGCACAGGAGCTAGCTGACCAGCGGGAACAGACCTTGCAGGTTCAGGTCCATACATTGTCACACTGTACCGTGATCGCAGATGGAGTGCGGCTTCGTCAGATTTTATTAAATTTTCTTTCTAATGCGGTCAAATATACAGAAAGACATGGTTTGATCCGGCTAGAACTAGAAGAACTTCCATGTGATATGAAAGGATATGCTAAATTCCACTTTTCTGTGACCGATAATGGCTGTGGTATGTCACAGGAGTTTGTGTCACATATTTTTGAGCCTTTTGTAAGAAACGAAGCTTCTGTGACAAATAAAGTACAGGGAACGGGTCTTGGAATGGCGATCACGAAGAAGATCGTTGATCTTATGAATGGTGAGATTTTTGTAAACAGTGAATTGGGAAAAGGTACTTGTTTTGAAGTGATCCTCACTATGCCGATCACCTCAAAGGAACAAACAGATGACAAAAATCCTCAAGAAAAGAGTGTTTTACAGGGAATGCGCTTTTTATGTGCGGAGGATAATGAATTAAATGCAGAGATATTAGAGGCTATATTGGATATGTACGGTGCTTCCTGCACGATCTGTCCAGATGGTGCGAAGCTGGTGGAAATGTTTGATACGATAGAACCGGACGAATATGATGCGATCCTGATGGACATTCAGATGCCAAATATGAATGGACTTGAAGCAGCGAGAGCGATCCGAACAGGAAATCGTCGCCTTGGAAAAACGATCCCGATCATTGCAATGTCAGCCAATGCTTTTAAAGAAGATGTGGAGCGCAGCATAGAAGCAGGTATGAATGCACATATTTCTAAACCAATTGATACACAGCTTCTGGAAAAAGTCCTGAGCGATATCATATACCACAAATAATCTCCACAGAATGCGACGGTCTCGTGAAATCATTGCAATTTCGTAGGTGATAGCATATAATTTTGTTATAGTCATACAAACCTTAGTTGCATGGTATGTTTTTTTAAAAAAATTAACAAAGTTACGAGCGTCTGAGATAAATATTAGAATAGAAAAATATAAAGAAAGGAGCTGGTGGAAGCGAAACTTTCCCAGAAGAAAAACGATATGTATATGGATATGTCTGAGTTTATGATGCAAAAAAAAGAAGCGAAACAGCAAAAGATCATCAGCGAAGTGATGCTAAAAAATCTGCCAGGGGGATACTATCGCTGTTCCATTGAAGAAGGTTTTCCTTTTCTTTATATTGGCGGACGCTTTTTAGATATGCTTGGGTGGACAGAGGAGGAAATCAAAGAGAAGTTCGATAATCGTTTTTTTAATCTGGTCCATCCTGATGATAAAGAGTTGGTACTGCAGTACGCGGATCGGATCGCTTCTGTTGAAAATAGTCAAAAGTATAAATATCAGGAGCAGATTTATCGCATTGTGTGCAAAGATGGATATCGCTGGATCGCAGAGACTTCTATGTATATGAACCTAAAAGAAGATAATTTTTATCAGGGATTTATTTTTGATGTCACTCCTTTTATTGAAAAGAGAGAGCAGCAGGAACAAGAGCTGCAGATGCTTCGCAAACAACAGTTAAATTCTCTGGCAAGTCAGCTTGACATGGAGCGAAAGTATCTGGATGTGTTGACACACGATTTTTCAGTGGTCTATGACGTAAATCTGATGGAAGATACTTCAAAACTGATCAAAGTAGATTCACAGGTCATATGTTATGATGTTGCGAAGGTGTCCTTGCGCCAGGTAAATAAATATTCTGAACGTGTGGATATGTACAGTAAAAAATTTGTGGCTCCTAGCTTTCAGCAAGAGTTTCGGCGTGTCATGGATTCCGAAAATCTTCTGAAAAAATTAAGTTCTTCAAATCGATTTGTGTATCGCTATCGAACGCTCCAGAGAGACGGTGGGCCTAAGTATTTTGAGGCAAATGCTTTTCGGATGGGTGAAGACCTTTCTGAAAATATCATGATCGCATTTCGAGATATCGATGATGTTGTTACTGCAGAACAGCAGCATCAGTTAGAGCTTGAGGAACGTTTGGAAAGAGAACGGCAGCAGAACGAAGTTCTCTCTGCACTCGGACGAAATTATCATGCGATCTTTAGGATCGACCTTTTGACAGATTCGTATACTGAAATCTCCTGTCGAGAGGAGATCCGCCACTATTATGATGCAAGTGAGCCTTCTGCTTCGAAAGCATTCACACATTTATGTGAAAATATAGTAGATAGCAAGTATGCACCGCGTATGCGTCGCTTTTTTGATATGAGTACACTAAGACAAAGACTTGCCAATCGTGAATTTGTAGAAACAGAATGTATCACTAAAGATGGAAACTGGCATAGAGCGAGACTGATCGCCAAGCGTCGTGACGAAGCAGGAAATGTCATCCGCGTTTTGTATGTGACACAGCTTATTGATGAAGAAAAAGAACACGAAGAACATTTGATCGCCAAGGCAGAGGATGCAGATCACGCAAATCGTGCGAAAACGGATTTTATTTCTCAGGTGGCTCATGATATTCGTACTCCTATGAATTCAATCTTTGGATTTCTGGAGATTGCAGAAGCCAATATGGGAAATTGGGAGAAAGTGCAGTACAGTCTCGAGAAGATCCGTGTTGCTGGTCAATTTCTGAAAGATCTGGTGGATGACGTTCTGGATGTCTCACGCATGGAGCGCGGCATGCTCAAACTTAACCCGGTGGAGATAAATCTTACAGAGACTTTGGATGAGTTTAATGTCTCCATGAAGAATGCCAAATTTGACAAAAAACAGGATTTTCTTTTCGATATCCATCATATATTACACGATCAGATCCTCATAGATCCTTTGCGCCTAAAACAAATATATGCAAACATTTTATCGAATGCGATCAAATATACGCCAGATGGAGGACGTGTTTCATTTACGGTATGCCAGGAGGCACTTCCGATCGAGGGTCATGTTCGGATCATTGCTACGATAGTAGACAATGGCATTGGCATGAGCGAAGAATTTATGGAAAAAATGTTCAATAAATTTGAACGAGCTACAGATACTCGTATCAATACAGTTAGTGGCCATGGTCTGGGGCTATCCATTGTAAAGCAGTTAGTGGAACTGATGGATGGTTCTATGGAAGTACAGAGCAAATTGGGAGAAGGAACGACCGTCTGCATTAAACTGGATGTTCCTTATGTAGAAAAAAATACTATAAATGAAACAGCATCTGAGGAGGATCATTCTGCTGCCTGCGCAGGAATGCATCTGTTAATTGCTGAAGACAATGAACTGAATCAGGAAGTGATCACAGAGCTTCTTGCTATGTATGATATCACCTGTGAATGTGCGGAGAATGGGCTTTTATGTGTGGAGCGCTTTAAAAATGCAAAAGCCGGAACTTACGATGCGATCCTTATGGATATGCAAATGCCAAAGATGAGTGGAATGGAAGCAACCAAGAACATCCGTGCATTACCTTTGCCACATGCCAAAACGATTCCGATCATTGCAATGACTGCCAGCGCGCTAAAAGGTGATATTCAGCAATGTCTGGATGCGGGAATGAACCGTCATCTCTCTAAACCAGTAGATATGAAGCAATTATTAAAGACTCTTGCAGAAATAAATATCTGATGATACATTGTCACATTGAGAATAAACAAAAAATAGATCAATGTGGATCAATGTAAAACAGAAAAATATAAAAATAGATGTGAAAGGTTGACACATATGGGAAACAAAACAAAGCACCATAAGCTGACAAAACAAGAGCAGCAGGTGCTGGAAAAGAAAAACTTTATCAGTGAGGCTATGCTTCAAAATCTTCCGGGTGGTTATCATTGCTGTTCCGCAGAAGAAGGGTATCCGCTCACTTATGTTACAGAGCATTTTTTAGAGATACTTGGCTGGACAAAAGAAGAACTGAAAAAACAATTTAACAATTCTTTTTTTGATCTGCTGCATCCGGAAGACCGCCATCTTGTGTCAGATTATATACAGCGTATTTCCGCAACAAAAAATGGTCGAAAATATCAAGAACAGATCTACCGCTTGCGTGGAAAATCTGGATATCGTTGGGTTACAGATACCACGATGCAGATGAATATAGATGGAAAAATTTTTTATCAAGGATTTATCTCAGACATTACTCCTTTTATTGAAGAACGAGAACGACGTAAGATCGAACTGGCTCGTTTAGAACGTGAGAGACAACAAAACGAAGTGCTCACAGCTCTTGGAAAGAACTACCACACGATCTTTCAGATCGATCTGGAAACAGATACATATACAAAAATCTCCTGTCGTGAAGAAATGAGAGCTTACTATGACTTTCATGAATCATCTGCAGAGAAACTATTGTCAAATCTGTGCAACAATATCGTAGATAATAAATATATAGCTCAAATGCATCAGTTCTTTGATTTAAGTACACTGTCCTGGCGTTTAAGAAACAGAGAGTTTGTGGAAACAGAATGCATCACAAAGTATGGAAATTGGCATCGGATCAAAATGATCGTAAAACGGCGGGAGAAAACTGGTAAGGTTACCTGCGTTTTGTATGTAACACAGATCATTGATGATGAAAAACAGATGGAAGAACATTTGCTTGCACAGGCAGAGCATGCAGATTATGCCAATCAATCTAAAACAGCTTTTATCTCTCAAGTAGCCCATGATATCCGAACACCAATGAATACAATCTTTGGTTTTTTGGAAATTGCAGAAGCAAATATCCAAGATCCCCAGAAGGTTCAGTATAGTCTTGAAAAAATTCGCACAGCCGGAGAGTTCCTAAAAGAACTAGTCAACGAAGTGCTGGACATTACTCGCATGGAAGATGGAAGAATGACTCTGCAGCCAGAGATTTTGAATTTTTCTGAAATGCTGGATGAATTTGTGGTATCTATGCAGAATGTTAAGCCGGAAAAGAAACAGACTTTTCATATAGATATCCACAATATCTCACATGAATACATTTTTGCGGATCCTTTACGTCTGAAACAAATTTATTCTAATATCATATCCAACGCCATTAAATATACTCCGGATGGTGGTGTGATCGACTTTACAGTATATCAGGAAGAAATACCAAATTCAAATTGCGTTCGCATCCTGGCGTCTATTTCAGATACAGGTATCGGAATGTCTAAAGAGTTTATGGAAAAGATGTTTACTAAATTTGAGCGCGGCACGGATACCCGGATCAACAAAGTGCATGGATATGGATTAGGACTATCTATCGTAAAACAAATGATAGATTTAATGGGCGGAACGATCGACGTAAAGAGTAAACTTGGAGAAGGGAGTACATTCACCGTTACACTGGAAGTTCCTTATATAGAGCAGTCAACAACAGAAACGAACATACCACAGGTGGATTATGCTGCACAGTGCGCAGGAATGCATATTTTAGTTGCTGAGGATAATGAACTGAACCGAGAAGTCATCACAGAGCTTCTGGCAATGTATGACATTACCTGTGAGTGTACCGAAAACGGTTTCCTCTGTCTACAGCGTTTTCAAGCGGCAGCGGAAGGGACCTATGATGCTATTTTGATGGATATGCAGATGCCAGTTATGAATGGAATTGATGCCACGAAACAGATCCGTGCACTTCCCCTGCCATGGGCAAAAGAAATACCGATCATTGCAATGACAGCAAATGCAATGAAAGATGATATTAAAAACTGTCTAAGCGCAGGTATGAATAAGCATCTCTCTAAGCCAGTAGATGTAGAACTACTGCTGCAGACACTTGCCCAGATGCGATGTTTGCAAGATAAAAATATATGCTCGAGAATACCAGGTAACTCTTAAAAAGATAGGATTTACATAAAAGGGGAGAAAAAATAATATGAGTAATGAATTGCGATTAGGCAATGATTCATTTACCAAACAGATCGACCATCAATATATCCTCCGTACAACACAGATCGGACTTTGGCGTGTGGAGATGGAAGAAGGTAAAAATCCTAGATTTTATGCGGATGAAGTCATGGATGAATTACTTGGGATAAAAACGTCTGTGACACCAGAAGAACGATATCTGCTTCATAGGTCACATATCCATCCAGAAGATGAAGAAATGTTTGAGGAATTTTCCAATGGACTGCATCGGACCCGGGTAGAGATCGTATACCGCTATCTGCATCCGGAACGAGGAGAGATGTTTGTTAGATGTGCTGGTGTCAGAGATATGTCTGTGGATACATACAGCAGTATCGTGGGAACACACCAGGATATCTCAGAAACTATCCGTATGGAACGAAACAACCAGGCAGAACAGCGCCTAGCAGAAAGAAATAGTGACTTAATTGAAAAACAGGTACAACAGGAGAGCTACTATCGGGAACTTCTGGATCTGCAAAGCTGCGCAGTCATGGCATATACGATCCCAACTTATAAACTATGCCATATGAATACAGAAGCTCTGCGGATCTACGGTATGGAATCCATTGAACAGGCACAACAGGAGCTGCGAGAAGTAGTAGCTGCAGTATATTATCCAGAAAAAGAAACCATGGAAAAATTAAAAAAATTCCGAACAAGTGATGGATCACTAAATTATGAGGCGATCGTATACCGTGGCCAGCCAAATGAACGGCATATCATGGCAAGTACAAACGTGCTCTACCGCGGAGATGGGGAGCGCGTAGCAGTGACCACTTTCATGGATATCTCAGAGATCAATCTGCTCCGAAATGCCTTGTCAGCAGCACAGCATGCAAATCAGGCCAAAACCATGTTCCTCAACAATATGTCGCATGACATCCGCACTCCGATGAATGCCATCATTGGGTTTACCTCTCTGGCAGCGTCTCACCTGGATAATCCACAGAGAGTAAAGGAATACCTTCAAAAAATTTCCGTATCCAGTGAACATTTGCTGTCTTTAATTAATGATGTGCTGGATATGAGCCGTATTGAAAGTGGTAGGGTGAAACTCGATGAACAGCCTTTGCATCTGCCGGATCTTATGCATGATATCCGAACGATTGTGCAGCCAACCATCAGTTCCAAGCGATTGGACTTCGTCATTGACACGGTTGATGTGCGTGACGAAAATATCATTACCGATAAACTCAGGCTCAATCAGATTCTTTTAAATATTTTGAGTAATGGTGTGAAATTTAATAAAGTTGGAGGTGTCGTCAGTCTTCGGATTCGACAGCTCCACAAAGCACCTGCTGGCTATGCAAATTATGAATTTATCATCCGTGACACCGGAATCGGAATGAAACAAGAATTTTTAAATGAGATCTTTGATGCCTTTTCCAGAGAGGAAACCTGCACGGTAAGCGGTATTCCAGGTACCGGACTTGGCATGACGATCACGAAGAATATTGTAGATATGATGGGCGGCACGATACATGTAAAGAGTCAAGAAGGGATCGGCACAGAATTTACCGTATCCTTGACCTTTAAACTCAGCGGCGAGCCGGTAGTCTATGAAAAACTGGAACATTTGCAGGGTCTGCGTGTGTTAGTGGCAGACGATGACACGGATACCTGCCTGAATATCTCAGAAATGCTGTCAGATATTGGTATGCGCCCAGAATGGACTGCCTCCGGTAAGGAAGCCGTGATCCGTGCAAAGTATGCTTATGAGATTGGAGATGAATTTTCTGCATATATCATTGACTGGCTAATGCCGGATATGAACGGTATTGAGACTGTCCGACGGATCCGCAGGGTGATCGGAGATGGCAAACCGATCATCATCCTCACTGCTTATGACTGGGCAGATGTGGAGGAGGAAGCTAGAGAAGCCGGTGTTACGGCATTTTGTGAAAAACCGTTATTTATGTCTGAACTGCGGGATGTGCTTTCACAGCCTTTCCGCATGACGGAACCTGTGAAGGAAAAGAAAGTGGACTTTTCAGGAGAAAAAGTCCTGCTTGTGGAAGATAATCAGTTAAATCAGGAGATCGCAGCTACGATCTTAGAAGAAATGGGATTGATCGTAGAAACTGTAGATGATGGAACAGAAGCTGTAGAAAAATTAAAGAATGCTGTTCCGGGACAATACGATGTGATCCTCATGGACATTCAGATGCCGTTTATGGATGGATACGAGGCCACCAGACAGATCCGCAGTATGGAAGACTCTGCGATCGCACAAGTACCGATCATCGCTATGACGGCGAATGCTTTTTCCTCAGACCGGGAGAGAGCTAAAGCATGCGGAATGGACGGCTATCTGACCAAGCCTGTCAATGTAAAGATGATGGCGGATGTCCTTAATGATGTCCTTAATTCATAGGATCGCTGGAAGATACAAAAGGATCAGCAAAGAAATTGGTTGAGCTACTTTCATAAATCTTGCAACTTTTACCCTTTCATGATAGAATTGGAAACGTGTTCAAAGCAAATAAATGCACAAAAATAACTAGGATTGGTAGCGTGTTCAATAAAAGACGCTGCCGGATACCGGATATAAGATAAAAGCGGCAGCTGTCGTAAAGGATAGGAGATTATAAATAAAAATGGCAATGAGCCCTATGATGCAGGAATACTGCAAAACAAAAGAACAATATAAAGACTGTATTTTATTTTACCGTCTGGGAGATTTTTACGAGATGTTCTTTGATGATGCATTGCTGGTCACCAAAGAGCTTGAGATCACCCTGACAGGAAAAGACTGCGGATTAGAGGAGAGGGCACCCATGTGTGGTGTCCCTTATCATGCTGCAGAGACATATATCAACCGCCTGATCGAAAAAGGTCACAAAGTTGCAATCTGTGAACAGGTGGAAGACCCGAAGAAATCTAAGGGGCTGGTAAAGAGAGAAGTTGTGCGCATCGTTACACCTGGAACGACTCTGGATGCCGCTTCTTTGGATGAGACTAAAAATAATTACCTGATGTCGATCGTGTCGATCGAGGAACACTTCGGATGTGCGATCGCGGATATCACAACCGGCGATTGCTTTTTGACAGAGGTAGATAAACCGCAGAAGCTGCTGGATGAGATCAACAAATTCACTCCTGCGGAGATCATCTGCAATGATTCTTTTTATGTATCCAATGTAGATACGGATGATCTGCATGATCGCCTGGGAATCTGTGTTTTTTCACTGGATTCCTGGTATTTTGATGATGAATTGTGCCGTCGTACCCTGCGCGAGCATTTTCACGTAGGATCTCTGGAGGGGCTAGGGATTGGGGACTATGACTGTGGGATCATCGCAGCAGGTGCTTTGTTTTTGTATCTGAAAGAAACACAAAAGACAGCACTTTCCCATATGACAACGATCCGTCCTTATGCCGCAGAAAAATATATGCTCATCGACAGTTCCAGCCGCAGAAACCTGGAGCTGGTGGAAACGCTGCGTGAAAAACAAAAAAGAGGATCCCTTTTGTGGGTGCTGGATAAGACCAAAACGGCGATGGGTGCCAGAACCCTGCGCAGTTACGTGGAACAGCCATTGATCGACAGAGAGGAGATCGAGAAGCGTCTGGAAGCGCTGGAAGAATTTAATAAGAACGGAATGCTCAGAGATGAGATACGTGAATATCTCGGACCAATCTATGACCTGGAACGTCTGATCAGCCGTATCAGTTATAAGTCAGCCAATCCAAGAGACTTGGTAGCTTTTGCTTCCTCTTTGGAGATGCTTCCTTACATTAAGCAGGTTCTGAAAGAATTTAAGAGTCCCCTGCTACAGCAGATCTATGAAGATATGGATCCACTGGAGGATGTGACAGAGCTGATCAAACGTGCTATCGTAGAAGATCCGCCGCTCGCGCAAAAAGAAGGCGGGATCATCCGGGAAGGCTACCATGAGGATGTCGATAAATTCCGCCGTTCCAGAACAGACGGAAAGAAATGGCTTTCCGAGCTGGAAGCAAAGGAGCGTGAACGCACAGGCATCAAATCCATGAAGATCAAATATAATCGTGTGTTTGGTTACTCTCTTGAGATTACCAATACCTTTAAAGACCAGGTGCCGGCAGAGTATATCAGAAAACAGACACTGACAAATGCAGAGCGATATATCACACAGGAATTAAAGGAACTGGAAGAACTGATCTTAGGCGCTGAGGATAAATTGTACGCTTTAGAATATGAACTGTTCTGCGAGGTAAGGGACATTGTCGGAAAAGAAGTTGTGCGCATTCAGAAAACTGCAAAAGCAGTTGCTGCGCTGGATGTTTTTGCTTCCCTTGCGCTGGTTGCAGAAAGAAATCATTTCGTGCGCCCAAAGACAAACGAAAACGGTGTGATCGATATCAAAAATGGCCGTCATCCGGTGGTGGAGCAGATGATCGAACACGATATGTTTATCGCCAATGACACATACTTGGACAATCAGAAACGTCGGATCTCTGTTATCACAGGTCCAAATATGGCCGGTAAGTCTACCTATATGCGCCAGACTGCGCTGATCGTTTTGATGGCACAGATCGGAAGCTTTGTCCCGGCTGAGAAGGCAAACATCGGGATCGTTGATCGTATCTTTACCCGTGTAGGTGCCTCTGATGACTTGGCAAGCGGTCAGAGTACCTTTATGGTGGAGATGACAGAGGTTGCCAATATTTTGCGAAACGCTACATCAAAGAGCCTCTTGATCTTAGATGAGATCGGCCGAGGAACTAGTACCTTTGATGGACTTTCCATTGCCTGGGCAGTTATCGAGCATATCAGCAATACCAAGCTGTGCGGAGCGAAAACACTTTTTGCGACACATTATCATGAACTGACAGAACTGGAAGGAAAGATCCCAGGTGTGAACAACTACTGCATCGCCGTGAAAGAAAAGGGTGACGATATCGTTTTCCTGCGTAAGATCGTGCAGGGCGGCGCGGATAAGAGCTATGGTATCCAGGTTGCAAAACTTGCCGGCGTGCCGGATTCTGTCATCCAGCGTGCGAAAGAGCTGGTAGAAGAACTGAGCGATGCGGATATCACAGCAGCAGTGAAAGATCTGACTGCACCAAAAAGAAAGAAAAAAGTCTATGATCAAATGGATATGGCGCAGATGTCTTTGTTTGACACGGTAAAAAATGATGATATCATAGAGGAGATCACAAGTCTCGACATGGGAAATATGACCCCGATGGAGGCGATGAACATACTCTACAACCTGCAGAACAAGATTAAGAACAGATGGTGATAAAATTTGAGAAAAATTGCAGTATTAGACCAGCAGACCATAGATAAGATCGCTGCCGGCGAGGTGGTGGAACGGCCTTCTTCCATAGTGAAGGAGCTTGTCGAAAACGCCATCGATGCCGCAGCTACGGCTGTGACTGTGGAGATCACAGACGGCGGTAAAAAAATGATACGTATTACAGACAATGGCGGGGGTATGGAGCGCGATCAGGTACCCCTGGCATTTTTGCGTCATGCAACAAGTAAGATCGAGCGTGTGGAGGACCTAGAACAGATCGCCTCTTTGGGATTTCGAGGTGAGGCACTCTCAAGTATCGCCGCGGTATCACAGGTGGAACTTATCACAAAGACACCCTCCGCGCTAAGCGGTGTGCGCTATGTGATAAACGGCGGTGTGGAGGAAGCCTTCGAAGATATGGGCGCTCCGGAAGGAACTACTTTTCTGGTGCGCAACCTTTTTTATAATACGCCTGCGAGAAATAAATTCCTAAAGTCAGATACAACGGAAGGAAGCTATGTCAGCACACTGATGGAACAGCTTGCGCTTTCCCATCCGGAGATTTCTTTTAAATATATTCAAAATAAACAGGTGAAACTTCATACATCCGGAAATTACAATGTCAAGGATGTCATCTACAACATCTACGGACGAGAGATCACAAAAGCGCTCCTTGAGGTTTCCTACGAAAATGATTTTATGAAGATCGAGGGATTTGTCGGAAAACCGGAGATCTCCAGAGGAAACCGCAATTTTGAAAACTATTATATCAATGGACGCTTTATCAAAAATAGGATCATTTCCAAGGGAATCGAAGATGCATATAAAGGTTTTTTGATGCAGCACAAATTTCCGTTTGTCTCTTTGCATATCCAGATGGAGGGAAATGATTTAGATGTCAATGTACACCCAAGCAAGATGGAGGTGCGCTTTGCCAGAGGGACGGAAGTTTACGATGCTGTCTATGAAACAGTACGCAAGGCATTGACCACACGTGAGATGATCCAGAATGTGCCGTTTGGAAAAGAAGAAGCACCCCAAAAGTCTGCGTCTTTGGTAAGATCTGGGGATGTGCCGGAGCCTTTCGAGGCAAAACGCCGTGCATCCATGCCGGAGTATCGCCGCAACCAGCTTGCGAAGGGCACGATCACAATGGAGCAGCAGGCTGTGCGTGAGCAGCAGATCTATCAGGCAAAAGCTCCTTTTTCGAAAGCAGAGGAACAGCTTTTTGCCGGAACTTTAAAAGAAAAGTTAGAAGCAGATCAAGCGCCAAAGCAAAGTATTGAAAAGAATACAGAAAAGAGCACAGCTCCTAGTGCTGCGCCAAAAGTACCAAGAAACATAGAGAAAAAGGAAGAAGTCTCAAAACAAGAAACTTCCAAAAAAGAAACGCCAAAAGAAAAGATCCCCAAAGAAGAACCCCCGAAACAGTTGGAGTTGTTTGAAGAAAAACTTCTGGCACCGGAATCTCGAAGCCGTCATCAGCTTATCGGACAGATTTTTGACACTTATTGGCTGGTGCAGTTTGAGGATCGCTTCTTTATCATTGATCAACATGCTGCACATGAAAAAGTATACTATGAACGGTTTGTAAAGCGTTTTCGTGAGCAGACGATCGAATCCCAATATTTGAGTCCGCCGCTGATCGTTTCTTTGAATCTTCAAGAAGAAGCTACTCTGCAGGCAAATCAGCAATATTTCAAGGATTTTGGCTTTGCGGTCGAACCGTTTGGCGGAAAAGAATACTGTATCAACGCAGTGCCGACAAACCTCTATGGATTGACAGAAGAAAGTTTATTCTTGGAAATGCTTGATCAGCTTGGTTCAGGGAAGGAAAAAGATCCCCTGGGGATCTTTGCCTCCAGACTTGCGACTATGGCATGTAAGGCGGCAGTAAAGGGAAATCATCAGATGTCCTCGCAGGAAGCGAACAAACTGATCGATGAACTGTTGACTCTGGACAATCCTTATCATTGTCCGCATGGAAGACCGACCATTATTTCCATGACCAAAACAGAATTAGAAAAGAAATTTAAAAGAATCATATAGGGAGAGAGATAACGATGAAAAAGCCTTTGATCGTTCTTACCGGACCAACCGCAGCAGGAAAAACGCATCTGTCTATTTCACTGGCCAAGGCAGTGAACGGGGAAATCATTTCCGCGGATTCCATGCAGGTCTACAAATATATGGACATCGGATCTGCAAAGATCCGTCCGGAAGAAATGCAGGGAGTGAAACATTATCTGGTAGATGAACTGCTGCCGGAAGAAGAATTTCATATCGTGAGATTTCAGCAGATGGCCAAGTCAGCCATGGAAGAAATCTACGCCAAAGGTAAGATCCCGATCTTAGTTGGCGGAACGGGATTTTATATCCAGGCGATCACCAAAGAGATCGATTTTACCCAGGCGCAGCAGGAGGACGGCTACAGACAGGAGTTAGAGAGAGCCGCCGAAGAAAAGGGAAAAGAATATCTGCATCAGATGCTTGAGAAGGTAGACCCTGTCAGTGCACAGGAGATCCATGCAAACAATGTAAAGCGTGTGATCCGGGCACTGGAGTTTTATCATCAGAACCAAAGTCCGATCTCTGCGCATAACCAGGAGCAGAAAGAACATGAGACACCTTATGATCTGGTATATTTCGTTCTAAATGTGCCAAGGGAACTTCTGTATAAACGGATCGATGACAGGATCGATGAGATGATGCAGGAAGGGCTGCTCGAGGAGGTCAAGAGACTAAAAGAGATGGGATACCACAGAGGAATGGTATCTATGCAGGGACTTGGATATAAGGAGCTTTTGGCATATTTGGACGGTGAATATCCACTGGAAGAAGCGATCCGTATCTTGAAAAGAGATACCAGACATTTTGCTAAACGCCAGCTTACATGGTTTCGCCGGGAAAAGGATACGATCTGGCTCAATAAAGAAGTCTATGATTACCAGGAAGACCGTATCCTAGAAGATATGATTACGATCTGTAAAGAAAAAAAGATCCTGAAATGATCTTTATAAACCAATAAATTTATTACAAAATCACGAGACAAACGAAAGGATTTATCTTATGAAAGAAATGTATAAACAGCTTGGGATCTCCTCAGAAGTATATGACTTTGGTCATGCGATCGAGGAATCCTTAAAAGAACGATTTGAGAAATTTGATCAGATCGCAGAATATAATCAGATGAAAGTATTGCTCGCAATGCAGAAAAATAAAGTCAGCGCAGAGTGCTTTGGAAGCTCTTCCGGATATGGATATGATGATATCGGACGTGAGACATTAGAAAAAGTCTATGCAGATACCTTCCACACAGAAGCGTGTCTGGTGCGTCCACAGATCACTTGCGGAACACACGCGCTCGCGATCGCCTTATTTGGAAATCTTCGTCCGGGAGATGAACTTTTGGCACCTGCTGGAAAACCATATGATACACTTGAGGAAGTCATCGGCATCCGTCCATCTAAGGGTTCTCTTGCAGAATACGGTGTGACCTATCGCCAGGTGGAGCTTCTCGAGGATGGAACATTTGACTACGAAAGCATCAAAAAAGCGATCAACGAAAAAACTCGTCTTGTAGAGATCCAGCGTTCCAAAGGATATCAGACCCGTCCGTCATTTTCTGTAAAACAGATCGGTGAGCTGATCGCATTTGTAAAGAGCATCAAACCAGATGTGATCTGTATGGTAGATAACTGTTATGGAGAATTTGTAGATACGATCGAGCCAAGCGATGTGGGCGCAGATATGATCGTTGGTTCTCTGATCAAAAATCCAGGTGGCGGACTGGCACCGATTGGCGGATATATTGCCGGAACAAAAGAATGCGTAGAGAATGCTTCTTACCGAATGACCTGCCCAGGACTTGGAAGTGAAGTTGGAGCAACACTTGGTGTAAACCGTTCTTTCTTCCAGGGATTTTTCTTAGCTCCGATGGTCACCAAGGGAGCTGTAAAGGGCGCTGTCTTTGCGGCAAACATTTATGAAAAATTAGGATTTCCGGTGATCCCAAATTCAACGGAAGACCGTCAGGATATCATTCAGGCAGTGAGCCTTGGCACACCGGAGGGTCTGATCGCATTCTGTAAAGGGATTCAGGCTGCTGCCCCGGTTGACAGCTATGTAGATCCAGAGCCATGGGATATGCCGGGATATGACAGCCAGGTGATCATGGCAGCAGGAGCTTTCATTCAGGGATCCTCCATCGAGCTGTCCGCAGATGGTCCGATGAAAGAACCGTACGCGGTATACTTCCAGGGCGGACTGACATGGGAGCACGCCAAACTGGGGATCCTGATGTCTCTGCAGAAACTGGTAGATAAAAATCTGGTAACTCTGCCGATGTAAGGGATTACGAAAAAGCAGAAGATAAGAAATAAAAGAAAGTAGTGGTTTTTTAGTGGATCGACAGAAAAAAAGACAGGTGCTGATCATCGGTGCCGGTGCGTCGGGCCTTACGGCTGCGATCATGGCTGCGCGAAGTGGTGCAGCAGTTACTATTCTGGAACAAAATGAGAAGCCTGGGAAAAAGATCTGTGCGACTGGAAATGGAAAATGTAATTTTTCTAATCTGATGATGCCAGAGGATGCGTACAGAGGAGAACATCCAGAGTTTGTAAAAAAAGCGTTTTCTCAGTTTTCGGTCAAGGATACGGTGGATTTCTTTGAAAGGCTTGGAATCTATCCGTTAGATAAACATGGATACTTATACCCGAGGAGCAATCAGGCACAGAGTATTGTGGATGTTCTTTGCATGGAAGCGTCTGCTCTTGGGGTAAAGATCAAAACCAACGAGCAAGTTGTTTCTGTTAAAATAAGAAAATCTGATGAAAAGAAATTCTGTGTTTTAACAAAAGGCTGGCATTATGAGGCAGATGCCTTGATCCTAGCCAATGGTTCAAAGGCATCCGCGATCGCAGGATCTGACGGAAGCGGGTATGCGTTGGCTGAAAGCTTTGGCCACAAGATCATACCGGTCTATCCGGCATTGACTGCCTTAAAATGCAAAGGAAATACATTTAAAACTTGGGCTGGTGTACGCACAGAAGGGAAGATCACCCTGTTGATCGATGGCAAGATCTGCAAAAGCGAGCAGGGCGAACTGCAGCTTACAGATTATGGAATATCTGGGATCCCGGTATTTCAGATCAGCAGATTTGCGATACGTGCAGTGAAGGAAGGAAAGAAAGTCCAACTGCGAGTAGATTTTTTCTCGGAAGCATCCAAAGAAGACGTGAAGAAACTTCTGGAATTCCGAAAGAATGCCTGCCCATATAAAAAAGAAAAAGAACTCCTCACAGGACTGTTCCCGGAGAAGCTGATCAAAGTATTGACTGCGCAAAAAGATCTGCTTCTTGCGATCAAAGGATTTTCTCTTGAGGTAACGGATGGGCTGTCCTTTGCGCAGGCTCAGGTCTGCTCAGGCGGAGTGGATACGGCACAGGTCGATCCTGAGACTATGGAGTCGTTGCTGTGCAGGGATCTTTACCTTACAGGAGAGCTCTTAGATATTGACGGAACCTGTGGGGGATATAACCTGCAGTGGGCATGGAGCAGCGGCGCTGTTGCGGGGATCCATGCTGCGAAGGAGGAAAAGCTATGATTCGGATCACACAGTTAAAGCTGCCTGTCGCACATACGCGGGAACAGCTTGAGAAAAAGATCGCAAAGACTTTGAAAAGTACAGGAAACTCTTTTACTTATGAGATAAAAAAACAATCTTTAGACTGCAGACATAAAAATGATAAAAAATTTGTGTACACGGTAGATATAAAGATAAAAGAAGAAGCAAGGATCGTAAAAAAAGTTAACAATAACAATGTTACGTTAACTAAGGAGCAGATTTATCAATTCCCGCTGCCTGGAGAAACACCTCTTAAAACTGCTCCAGTGATCATCGGAAGCGGGCCAGCAGGATTGTTTTGTGGATGGTATCTGGCAAAAGCTGGATATGCCCCACTGATCTTAGAGCGCGGTGAGGAAGCACAAAAGCGTCAGGAGACAGTGGAAGCTTTCTGGAAAAATGGAATCCTCGATCCAGATTCGAATGTACAGTTCGGAGAAGGCGGTGCAGGAACTTTTTCGGATGGGAAGTTAAATACCCTGGTCAAAGATCCTTTTGGACGAAATCACGAAGTTTTGAAGCGATTTGTACAGGCGGGTGCACCAGAGGAGATCCTTTATCAGCAAAAGCCACATCTTGGAACGGACGTGCTGGTTGGCATTGTGCAGAAGATGAGACATGAGATCGAGGAGATGGGCGGAAGCTTCCGATTCCGCACCAAGGTTACAGATCTTATCTTTGAAGACGGAGCTTTGCAGGCTGTGCAGGTCAACGGCAAAGAACAGATCCCAGCGCAGGTTTGTGTCCTTGCGATCGGGCACAGTGCGAGAGATACATTTGATATGCTCTTTCACCGAGGAGTTTTTATGGAACCGAAATCATTTGCCGTGGGAGTGCGTATCGAACATCCACAGTCGATGATCAATCTGGATCTTTACGGAGAAGAAGAAAATGAATTTTTGGGAGCTGCCAGCTACAAGGTTACGCATAAATGTGCAAATGGCAGGGGCGTGTATTCCTTCTGTATGTGTCCGGGAGGTTATGTAGTCAACGCTTCTTCTGAAGAAGGAATGCTGGCAGTCAATGGCATGAGCTACCAGGCAAGAGATTCTAAGAATGCAAACAGTGCCATGATCGTAACTGTGACACCGGAAGATTTTGGCGGCGAAGGGCCGCTTGCCGGAGTTGCATTCCAAAGAGATCTTGAGCGAAAAGCCTGGGAGCTTGGAAAAGGAAAGATCCCGCTGCAGCTCTTTGGCGATTTCTGCAAAAATCAGCCAAGTAGTGAACTTGGTGAGATCTTACCTTGTATGAAAGGTGGATATATCCTTACCAATGTCCGCGAGATCCTTCCTGCTGCAGTTGGTGACTCGATCGAAGAAGGTGTTCGGGCATTTGGCAGCCGCATTGAAGGATTTGACCGGGAAGACGCACTCCTTAGTGGAGTTGAGAGCAGGACCTCCTCACCGGTCCGCATTGTACGCGATCAGTCATTGGTATCAAATATCGCAGGGCTTTATCCTTGTGGTGAAGGAGCTGGATATGCAGGTGGGATCACAAGTGCCGCGATGGACGGGATCAAGATCGCGGAAATGATCGCCAAAACGTATTCCATTCCAAAGAAATAGAACTTTTCCGGTAGATTTCGAAAAAGGTTCTGTCAACCTTTAAATATGAAGTTTGTATAAAAAATTTTAGGGGAGAGTGTACATCTCCCCTTTTTTATGCTAGAATATAGAATGCAATTTGCCCGGATGCTTTAGAGAGCGGCAGGCAGGATGATGAAAAACAGTATTATGAAGAAATTGCCGGAGTCAGAAAGACCCTATGAAAAATGCTTCCACTATGGTGCGGAATGTTTAAGCGACAGCGAACTGCTGGCAGTGATCTTACGCAGCGGAACACAGGGACAAAATTCCCTGCTTTTAGCGCAGAGACTTTTGCAGTGTATGGAAGCATCTTCCTATTCAGGCTTGATGGGGCTTTTACATATTTCGGTAGAAGATCTGATGAAGATCCATGGGATCGGACAGGTGAAGGCAGTCCAGCTTAAGTGTATCGGAGAGCTTTCCAAAAGAATCGCGAAAACAGCGGCAAGGCCACAGCTTTCCATGAATGATCCGTCTTCTGTTGCAGCTTATTATATGGAAGAACTTCGCCATGAAGAACAGGAGATCGTGATCTGTATGATGTCGGATGCGAAGGGACATTTCCTGGGAGACAAATTATTGACCAGAGGAACTGCAACAGGATCGCTCCTGACACCAAGAGAGATTTATATGGAAGCGCTGCGGCGACACGCAGTCAGTCTGATACTGCTCCACAATCATCCAAGCGGAGACCCGACTCCGAGTCCGGACGATATGCAGATCACTGCCAGAATTTATCAGGCAGGAGAAATACTGGGCATTCATCTTTTGGATCACATCATTATCGGAGATCAGAGATACTGCAGCTTTCGAGAGGAAGGGATCTGGGAGGTATGTACAGGATAAAGGGGCAGATATATGCTGTTTGAAAAAACATATGGGATAGATTTAGGAAGCAGTTCCGTAAAGGTCTATTCTTTTTTTAGAAACAAAAGTTATATTGAAAAAAATATGATCGCGTCTAAAGGACGTAAGATCATTGCGATGGG
>CAZSTD010000021.1:0-21535 GCA_964609645.1 uncultured Blautia sp. | reverse complement strand
TTTTTATACAAAATATGGGAGTTCTTTTGGACATTTTCACGAACTTCTGTGCATTCTGCCCATTTTAATCCCTATTCACTTCTCAGTGCATCGATCGGATTTAAGTTAGCCGCCTTCACAGAAGGGAGCAGTCCAAATACCACACCGATGATCGTGGAGAACAGCACTGCGATCACGATCGAAGGAACACTGATCGCAGTTGGTGAACCAGTCACCTTTCCAACCACCTTCGACAAACCAATACCCGTCACAACGCCAATGATCCCTCCGATGCTGGTGAGTACAGAAGCTTCCGTGAGAAACTGTGCAAGGATTGTTTTCTTGCGCGCTCCGATCGCCTTTTTTAATCCAATCTCTTTTGTACGTTCTGTGACAGAGACAAGCATGATGTTCATCACACCGATTCCTCCGACAAGCAGAGAAATACTTGCGATCCAGATGAGCTGATTATTGGTGCTTTCGCTCAGCTTCTGCATATTCTTTACCTGCTCCATCACATCCTCAGCTTTATATTTCATCGTCGAGCTTCCACCTGCTGACAGAGCACTGACCAGTTCATTCAAAAGATCCGCCGCTCCACTTCCTGCTGTGCTCATATTATCTGTGCTATCCGCTTTGACGATAACGTTTTGCGGTACATCAAACCGGAATGAGATCGGCCAACAAGTATCGGGGATCATAACGCTTCCCACGATCGCCTGATAATATGTGTAATATTCACTGATATTGCTGATCGTCGGCTGGTAATTTTCATCCTGACGGACCACTCCTACGATCGTATAAGGTTCCTGATTGATCTCCACAGTCTTTCCGATCGGATTCTCCGAAGGAAACAGATTTTGAGCTGCATTGTCATCTATCATCGCAACCTTATTGTAATTGTCATAATCCTTCTTGACAAAGCCTCTGCCAGATTGGATCACATATCCACAGGTATCAAGATAATTTACATCGATCCCGTAAACGCTTCCTCCCTGCAAGCTATTATTGTTATTGTATATCGATGCACTGGAACTATTATAATAAAATGTAGCATTTTCAATGTGTTCCAGATCTCTGATCTCCTCTTTTACCTCATCCGTCAGGATCGGGGCATTTGTAGCATTTCCATATTCCGCGTCATACTGATTATCTCCTTCATAGAGATAAATATTTACCGTATTGGAACCTGCACCGATCAAATCTTCTTTGATCTGTTCACTCGTACCCTTGATCGTGGAAACGATCGCAATGATAGACGCGATCCCTATGATGATGCCAAGCATTGTCAAAAAGGATCTCATCATATGTGACCATATCCCCTGAAATGCCAGGCGTATATTTTCAAACATAAAATGTCTCCTTTCTCATCAATATCCATACATTTCGTCTAAAGTAACCTCGACCGTCTTCGCACCCTCTTTGACTTCCTTGCCATATGGGAAAGCAACAAGGTCATCCGAAGTGATCCCGCCTTTGATGATAATGCTGTATCCATTGTCAACCGTAGCTCCTACAGATAGCTCCTGTCTCTTTAAGATACCGTTGTCATCTTTGTACATATAAAAACTTCCATTTTCATTTCGCACAAACGCTTTCTGGATCACCAGATCTCCATCCGAGGAAGCCGTCTCAAAGTTGATCGTTACCCAATCCATGTCCTCTAATTGCAGAGTCTTATCTGTCACAACCGCTGTAAATGCATAATAAGAAACATTGGGATTGCTGTCCCCATAGTAACTATTTGAAGTGACAGGATATTCAGAAACTTCCATCACTTCCGCCTCAAACATTCCGCTGGTGTAACTGCTACAGTTTAAGACCGTGCCTTCCTGTATCTGATCCAAAAGAAGCTCACTGACAGAACCGATCACATAAAATCCGTCTGCACTCTTTACTTTGATCAGTGCGTTCCCATTTGCAGTACTGTCGCCCACATAGGTAACTGTCCCGTCTAGCTTACTGCTGATCAGCTTTTTATTGGCTTTCTTCTCAAGCTGTGAGATTTTAATATCACTTTCCTGGATATCCAGTTTCAAGCTGGCGATCTTACTTTTTTGATATTTGATCGCATCCGCTCTGGAAACCGTTGTTCCTCCCGGTGTGTCTGTACCGCCGCCCGGATCATAGCCATCATTTGGAAGTTCTTCCTCATATCTGCTTGCCTCTGCCAGAGTAAACTCTACCTCTGCAAATTCATAAACTGGTTTCTCCAAAAGACTGCCATTGATCAGATAATATCCCGTACAGGATCCTTTTCTGTCTTCATAATCTCCAATCGTATCGTTCTGATGGAATTCAAATTGATACCAATATCCGCCTTCATGCACCACTTTCGTACCGTCTGCGCTGTATCCTGCAAGTCTGTTGAAAAAAGAACCCATGACTGTTACCTTCTCCTTAGCACTGCTGCACAGGAAAATATAAGGATCTTCCTTTGTTCCTTTTCCGGCAAATGGCTCTGTTTCCCCATCTATCTTCTGATAAAAAGGTTCGTTCCCATCCGTGATGTTGGGATCCCCCTTCTGATAATAAGGATCAAAATAGTCCGTGCGGTCATCCAACACAGGTGTTGGAGTTGGCGAAGGCACCGGCGCATCATCCTCTCCAGAATAAAAAGAATCCTCACCGTCACCAAAATCATTGGCAGAAGGATCCGTATATGACGGCATCTCATTTTCCGCAGATGTTTCCTCATCCGCCTCCATAGTCTCCTGCCCTCCGTCGGTAAAGCTCGTCAGCAAAAGCGGCCAGCTCACAGCCACCAGATAATTGCCCCCTAGATCTCCTGCCCAAGACATCGTCGTATCTTGCTGCAGATCATCATCGGAACTGCTGCCTCCTATGCTGTAGTTGATATCATCTGCGCTTGCAGATCCATCCGACTCCTCCACAGGTCCGCCATTTTGCAAACTATTGAGCCGATTGACTGCTTTATTTAAGTCCTGTTCCTGCTTTTGCTTTTTCAGCTTCGCAATATTTAACTCCATCTCCACCAAGGTCGTGTCAAAAGACACCAGTGGGTCTCCAACCTTCACCGTATCCCCCTGCATCACATAGATCTGGTCGATGATCAGATCACTATCCCCATTCACTGTCTGGGTGGCGCTGGAGGTCACAGTTCCGTCTAAGGTTGTACTTGGCATATAATATTCCTGGATCAATCCAGTTACAGGTGTCACGTTCACAGTCTTCTGACTGTTATTTTTCAGCCTCATCAGACCGGCGCCAATCCCCGTTCCAGCAACCGCCACCGCCAGCACACCTGCGATGATCTTTTTTACTTTACCCATACGGTCACCTCTTTTCCTGAAGAATGCCATCTTTGATCGTGACTACTCTCTTTGCATGTGCCGCGATCTCCGCGTCATGTGTGATCATAAGGACCGAAACGCCTTCTTCATTGAGTTTCTTAAACAATTCCATTACCTGTGCACCTGATTTACTGTCCAGCGCACCGGTAGGCTCATCTGCAAGCAACAATTTCGGATTGTTCACGATCGCCCTTGCGATCGCAACTCTCTGCATCTGACCACCCGACAACTGATTCGGCTTAAAATCCACACGGTCAGCCAATCCCACACGTTCCAATGCTTTCAGCGCACGTTCCCTGCGCTCTTTCTTCGGGATCCTCGCATAGTTCAGCGGCATTTCCACATTTGCAAGCGCACTCTGCTTAGGGAGCAGATGAAAGCTCTGAAATACAAATCCGATCTTGTGAAGGCGAATATCAGACATCGCATTCTCTGAGCATGCCTTAATATCCTGTCCATCCAGAAAAAAACTGCCTTCTGTCTGTTTATCCAAGCATCCGATGATATTCATCAATGTTGTTTTTCCAGAACCAGATGGTCCCATGATCGCAACATATTCACCTTCTTCCATAGAAAAATTTACATCTTTCAATACCGGAACTTTCATTTTGCCCTGCTGGTATTCTTTGTAGATTCCTTTTAATTCCAGTATCATCCGATCTCCTCCATATCCGCACTCATGCCAGGTGCTCCATCGATCGGCATAAGGTCTTCATTTGGATCCAACATATCCTCAGAACCCCCATCCTCATATTCCACAGAGTCTTCCACATACGGTTCCAGATCCACAGCAGAGTCCATATCATCAGTAAAGAACTCCATATCGTCCTCATAATCTCCAAAATCATCCATATCCATGAATTCTTCTGCAGCACCACTGAGCGTCTGGACAAGGTCTCCCACTTCTGTAACAGTGCCTTCTTCCAGAGAATCCGTCGGAAATGCAATGCTGTCCTTTTTCGTCAGTCCATCTACGATCTCATACTCTCCTAAATCTTCATCATATCTTCCAAGTGTGACATATCGTTTCTCCAATTTATTTTTGTCATTGGAAGCCCATACATATGCCTCATTTGTATCTGTATCCACAAGATAGGATTCGCTCAGCCACAGTCCCTCCTTCTGATCATTCTGTCCAATATCCCTCTCTATGTATACATGCTGTCCAAGCATCAGATCCTCCGAGGAATCCAGCTCTACATAAAATGGGTAGGAAGTTGAGGAGGTCTGATCGTCCGATGTGCTCATCATTCCCCAATAGCTGTTGCTGTCACTATCAGAAGTTCCATTATTGACATCGATCGAGCCCATCGTTCCCTTCCAAGTTTTAGTGCTATCCACGCGGGAACGAATGATCACAGATTCTCCTGGGATGATCGAATCTCTGTTGAGTTCATTGATCTTTCCTTTTACACGGTAAGCACCCGTGCTCAAGATCGTGATAAATGAAGAATTATCAGAACTGTTGTCACTATAAGAGCCGCTGTCCATGGAATCATCCACATAATCTCCCTCATCACTGCTCATCTTAGAAGTATCGATCTTCTGGATGACCCCATCGATCTCACTTCTGACCTCTGTGTTGGTCGTCGCACTCTGCAGCTTCTCGATCTCTGTCTGCTTGCTCTTTTGACTGTACTCATTTTTTTTCAGATTCATTTTATTCGTTTCGATCTCGATCGTATAAGAAAGCTGATCCTCTGCCTTGGCTTTCTTTTTCTCCGCTTCCAGCGTTGCGATCTGCTCTGTCAAGCTAGCCTGTTCATTTTTCAGTCTGTCCAGATCCAATTGTGCCTGCTTTAGATCGTCTTCGATACTGCTAAGATCATACTGAAAAAGAAGCTGTCCAACCTTTACTTCCTCGCCGGTCTTCACCTGCACTTCTTTTACCTTACGCCCACTCTCTATTTTTACATTTACGGTTTCCTGCGGTTCCACCACTCCTGCAAAACGATTGGAAACGGCAGATTCACTGCCTGTGATCACGCTCACCTTCGATACATATACAACAATATCTGCAGCACTGTTTCCACTGTTCTGTCCAAAATAGTACCATACGCCTGTGCCAATCCCACCTGCGGCGATCAGGATCCCTAAAATAATAAGGATACGTTTTTTCATTTGCTGCCTCCTTTTATGTTTTGATCATCCTTACCAGATATCTATACTGTTTTTCAAATGGTCATACACATTATACATCATTTCTGCATTCTATCTGGATTTTCCACTTTCCCTCTAAAAGAGCTGAGCATGAAATTCTATTCGACACAAAAACCCCAAGCTCACTGTTTGATGATCCATTTTATCATATCAGATTCTTCTACAAAATGAAAGCATCTGCTCCAAACAGTGCAATTTTCACAAAATTTTCATTCTTTTTTTATGGGATTCGTTCATTTTTTTCGTTTTTTTGACATCTATACAAAAATCTGATAAAATAAAGCTCATATTTGCAGTGATTCCCCGCTGAGTTGCTGCGGAAAGGAAAGATATGTATGAAGTTCGATAAATACCTGCTGCCAGTTTTCGCTCTCCTGCTTCTCATTCTTACAATTCCCACAGCAAGTGGCTGTTCCCTCAAGCATCAGGCAGATGTGCGGGAAGTCATAACGAGCGAACTGGACCATCTCAAAAATTTGGATACCAAAACTGCACAAAAATATATTTCTTACAAAGATCTGTTTCCGGACGCGACCGAAAATACGCAGCTCTCCGATGAAGTAAAAAAAGTATTTTCTCTCTTTTTCCAGAAATTCGATTATCAGATCCTAGATATCAGCATCGACAAAGAAAAGGCTGCTGCTAAGGCTTCTTTAATGCTTACTACCGTTGATGCCAAACCTCTCGCTGAGGATTTTGCGGCACAGCTTCTAAAGACAAAAATCACCGAAGCCGCCCAAACACAGGCCGGAGGAACTACAAAGGATTCCTCCAGATCATTGGAAGGTCACTATCTGATCTTAAATCAGCTCCTCTCGACCGATGCATATGGAACAGTAAAAACCGACTGTACCATACAGCTTGTCAACCGTGGGGATGAAGAAAATCAGACATGGGAGATCAAGCATACCCGCTCTCTGGAAAATGATCTTGTCGGCGGTCTTATCACCTACCTATCCGATCCTGATATCCTTTCGCCCGAAAACACTCTCAGCGTTTACCTTGATACACTCGAAAAAATGAATCTCCAAGAAATGAGCAGTTACCTTGGAATGGTCAACATCATGAACTCTTCTGATGATTCCAGAAATCAGATCGCAGAAGCGTTAGTGGAACAGGTTCATAAAAATTTCAACTATGATATTAAATCCAGCAGTATAAACGGATACAATGCAACCGTCCTGACAAAGATCATCACCTTTGACAGCGATTCTATCCTTGCTGTATACCAGGCTAAGCTCGACGAATACCTTGCATCAGCAGATGCCGTCATTGATGGCTCTGACACACGCTATGAAAAATCTCTGGAGCTTCTCCTGAAAAGCATCGAAGAAAATACCGCAACTACTTCCTCAGATGTTGAATTCATCCTGATCAATGACGGTGTCTCCTGGAAACTGCAGGATGAAGGAAACACCTTGGGAAATGCCATTTTCAGTTCTTTGACAGATACGCCTCTTCACCTTCCAGAGCAGGAAGCAGAAGACTAAGAAAAAAGGCCGGATATCGTTCTCATGATGAAACGATACCCGGCTTTTTCTATTTATTTTTTATTTAGTTTTCTTCTTCAGGTTTGATCTCCAGTTCAAGCTCAGCAAGCTGATCTTCGCTTACACGGCTCGGAGACTGTGTCATCAGACAGGAAGCATCCTTTACTTTCGGGAATGCGATCACGTCACGGATGCTGTCCACTTTCGCCATCAGCATTACCAGACGGTCCAGACCGTATGCGAGTCCTGCGTGTGGCGGAACTCCATATTTGAATGCATCCAGAAGGAATCCAAACTGCTCATATGCACCTTCTTTTGTAAATCCAAGAGATTCAAACATTTTTTCCTGAATATCATTCTGGTGGATTCTGACACTTCCACCACCAATCTCGTTACCGTTCAATACGATATCGTATGCTTTCGCACGAACTTTACCCGGATCTGTATCCAGAAGTGGTAAATCTTCTTCCATCAGCATAGTGAATGGATGGTGCATTGCTGTAAAACGGTTTTCATCTTCGTTCCACTCAAGAAGCGGGAACTCTGTTACCCATGCAAAGCAATATTCATTTTTATCTAAGAGATCCATCTGTTTTGCAAGTTCCAGACGAAGTGCGCCCAGTACGTCATAAACCAGTTTCTTCTTGTCGGCTGCAAATAAGAGCAGGTCGCCTGGTTTACCGTCCATAGCTGCAACCAGGGCATCCATCTCCTCATCTGTCATAAACTTCGCAAAAGAAGATTTTCTGCTTCCATCTTCTGCGATCGCGATATATGCAAGTCCTTTCGCACCATATCCTTTTGCAAACTCAACCAGTTTGTCGATCTTCTTACGAGGCATTGCTCCCTGTCCTTCTGCATTGATACCGCGGACACTTCCGCCGTTTTCCAGAGCAGAAGTAAATACACTGAATCCACAGTCTTTCACGATGTCACCTACATCATGAAGTTCCATTCCAAAACGCATATCCGGTTTGTCAGAACCAAATCTATCCATAGCTTCCTGCCATGTGATGCGCTGGATCGGAAGTTTCACATCAATATCCAGAACTTCTTTAAAAATGTAAGCCAGATATCTCTCGTTTACATCGATCACATCATCTACATCCACAAAGGACAGTTCCATGTCGATCTGTGTAAATTCCGGCTGTCTATCTGCACGAAGGTCTTCGTCACGGAAGCATCTCGCGATCTGAATGTAACGATCATATCCGGAGCACATCAGAAGCTGTTTGTACAGCTGAGGTGACTGTGGAAGTCCATAAAAATGTCCCGGGTGAACTCTGGACGGTACCAGATAGTCTCTTGCGCCTTCTGGTGTACTCTTTCCAAGCATCGGTGTCTCTACTTCCAGGAATCCTTCGTTTGCAAAGAACTGTCTGGTAAGCATCATCACTTTGCTCTTGAGCATGATATTTCTCTGAAGATCCGGTCTTCTTAAATCCAGATAACGGTATTTCAGACGGATTTCATCTTTTGTCTTGCTGTTTTCCTCGATTGGGAAAGGAGGAACATCTGCCTCTGACAGAACACGAAGAGCGTTTACACGAAGCTCAATTTCGCCAGTTGCCAGATTTTTATTTACTGCTCCGCCTCTCTGTTCTACGATACCAGTCACCGCGATCACAAATTCGCTTCTCAGTTTACCAGCTTTCGCAAAACCTTCCTCATCAATGCTGCCATTCTCAAAGATAAGCTGCATGATACCAGAACGGTCTCTTAAATCTACGAAAATGATACCGCCTTTGTCACGGGCTTTCTGAACCCATCCCATAAGGACAACTTCTTTGCCGATCATCTCTTTTGTCACTTCTGCACATCGGCAGGTTCTGTGCAGTCCCTGCATACTTTCAGCCATGTTTTTTTCCTCTTTTCATTGCTTTTTTAGTGTCTATCTTTTCTTACATTCTGTCTTTGAAAAATTCCACAAATTCTGTGTAGCCTTCTGTCAGCATCTGATCTTTCTGGAACTTTTTGTTTTTCTTCATAATAGAAATATTTACCTGTGTTCCTGCGTTGCGTTCTTCCTGCGCCTGTTTGAGGATCGCAAGCAATTTATCTGCCGGCATATTCTTTTCGATCAAATATGCTTTCTTGCCGTTTTTAGCAGGAATCTCATAGTTTCTCTCAAGAAGGAGCATAACGATCCTTTCAAATCCGATAGAGAATCCACATGCAGATGTATTATTTCCTGTAAATTTACCGATCATCTCATCATAACGTCCGCCGCCGCCTACGCTGCCGCCAAACTCGTCCATGGAGATCTCAAAGATCGGTCCTGTATAATAAGACATTCCGCGTACCAGTGTTGGGTCAAAGGACATCTTAAAGTCTGCGGTCTTCACTTCATCCACTGTAGAAATGATCGTCTCAAGGTCTTCTGCCACTTTCGGATCAAGAACTTCTTTCAGTTTCTCTTTGACAAAGCGCACACCTTCGATATCAGATGTGATCTCTTTGAACATGCCAAGATATGTGTCAATGCTTTCTTTCGCAAATCCTTCTTTTTCCAGTTCCTCTGCTACACCTTCCAGACCGATCTTGTCCATCTTATCTAAGATGATGAACACGGTGTCAAAGCTTTCCTGTGGGAATCCACTGTACTGCGCCATTGCTTTGAGGATCTTTCTGTCGTTGATGCGGATCGTGAAATTGTGGAAATCCAGTTTTCCAAGCAATGTAGTAGTTGCCAGCACCAGTTCGATCTCTGCCAGATAAGTCGGCTCTCCCAGAATATCGATGTCACACTGCATAAACTGGCGGAAACGCCCTCTCTGTGGTCTATCAGCTCTCCATACATTGCCCATCTGAAGCGCCTTAAATGGAGCCGGAAGCTCATTGGCATTGTTGGAATAATATCTGGAAAGCGGCACAGTAAGGTCATAGCGAAGTCCGGAATCTACCAGATCGCTCTCTGTCTCTGCCTGATCAAGTTTCAATTTCTCTCCACGTTTTAAGATCTTGAAGATCAATTTCTCATTTTCTCCACCCTGCTTGCTGGAAAGGTTTTCGATATGCTCCACGCACGGAGTCTCAATGGAAGAAAATCCGAATGTTCCATATGTCTCGCGGATCATATTCATCACATAATTGCGGATCTCCATCTCTTTTGGTAAAATGTCCTTCATGCCGGTTACCGGCTTTTTCTTTAATGCCATGTTATCCTCCTCTTTACTGCCTTAATCTTTGCTGCGGAAGTTCGAAGCGCTTCCATCATGAACCACTCTCTGGAATGCAAGAAACACCTGCATATCAAAATTTTTCACTTCGTCGATCATCAGTCCCATCACTGAAGATATGCCAAATCCTTTCCTGTAGGGTCTGTCAGAGATCAGTGCTGCATACACATCACATACCCGCAGGATGCGAGCACCCAGCGGAATCTTCTCCCCTGCCATGTTGGACGGGTATCCACTGCCATCATAGTTCTCATGATGGTACAGGATACTCTCCAACACAAACGCAGAGTACCCCTGTCCTTTCAGTTCTTCATATCCCAGTGTGGAATGCATACGGACATATTTCAGCTCCTCGATCACCAGAGGGTCCTGCTCCTGCCCGTTGATATAGCTTGTCAGTTTCAATTTTCCAATGTCATGCAGCATTCCTGCGATCGCCAGCTCATAGCACTGCTCCTGTGGAAGCTGCATTTCCTTTGCAACCGCATACGCTAAATTGCTGACCAGAATCCCATGATGCAGCTCGGAAGCAAGGTCAAATTCAAGGATCCTCTGCTGTGAAGCAGGCGCAGATTCTGTCTTTTGTACTGTATTCAAAGTGTTACCTCCAGATCTTAGAGCCAGGTAGCGATCGCCGTCCGTTTTCTTTCGATCATCTCATCAATACGTGAAATATAATTGGAAACGTCTTTTACGTTTTCCACACGCTCGATCCTATTTCCATGATCAAAGACCAGCTTGGAAGAACCGCCTGCGCCCAGCGCAATGATCGGCTGTTTTTCTTCCATAATCAGTATATTGTAAATTCCGGCTTTGTCAACCTTTGCATAGCCAACATTTTCAAAATTTCCCTTCATATTCTTCTGTCTATACAGATAATAAGGGCCCATTTCCATCTCATAAGCCGTCCGCATCGTCAGATCCATGATCTCTTGATTGTTCTCAAACGACATTTCCTGATATTTCTCTTTAAAGATATTCAGTCTTGCCGCACGTTTCACTGCAAGAGAATGTACTGTGATACTGTCCGGTCCTAATTCTTTGATCTGATCCAAAGTCTGCTGTACCATAGCGATATCTTCGCCCGGAAGCCCTACGATCAGGTCCATGTTGATATTGTCAAAGCCGAGCTCTCTAGCCAGATAGAAAGCCTCCTTTGTCTGGTCTACAGTATGACGCCGTCCAATGATATCCAGTGTTTCCTGATTCATTGTCTGTGGATTCACAGAGATCCTAGTCACAGGGTATTCCCGGATCGCCATCAATTTCTCTCTTGTGATACTGTCCGGTCTTCCAGCTTCCACGGTAAACTCTGCGATGCCTTCATATCCAAACGCTTCTCCCACCGTATCCAGAAGTTTCCTGATCTGATGCGGCAGAAGTGTCGTAGGAGTTCCTCCGCCAATATAGATCGTATCCAACTTTCTGCCCTTCATAAGGAGTGCCGTCTCTCTGACTTCTTTGCAAAGCGCTTCTACATATTCGTCCGTCCTTTTCTCCCATACTTTAAGCGGATAGGAACTAAAAGAACAGTAAAGGCAGATGCTTGGGCAAAATGGAATGCCAATATAGAGACTATATCCATTCTCGTAGTCAATCCCTTTTAAGATCTCTCGCTCTCTATTTGCAATCGTAACCGCCAGGGAAGCTTTTTCCGGGCTGACCAGATATTTGTCCCGCAGCTCCTGTGCAGCTTCTGTATTTTTCATTCCAGATTCGATCATTCCCATCGCCAGTTTCGCCGGACGGATCCCCGTCAGATTTCCCCATGGGAGTGTCTTACCTGTAAGTTTCACTAAAAGCTGATACAGCGCATATTTGATCCTGTCCTTGTTTTCCTTTCGCAAAGCACGAAGATCCTCTATATTTTTGTCTGTGAGCAAAGCAGCAGACACCTCACCCTTCGCTTCCGTCTCCTGCTGCGCAGGGTCTTCTACTATCTCATAGCGGATCACACAATCCTCTTTCTCCCTTTCCACATGGAAGCGGAGGTCATACTCTGCTCCATCTTCCTCATAAAGAGTATGTATCTCCGCTTCGGGATAAAACGCTTTCATCAGCTCATAAACATCATGTTCAAATTCTCTGTCCTCAAACAGAATGCCTATCTTATACAAATGGATTATACCTCTTTTCATATCCAATACTTGTCGCTGCATCATGTCCAGGGAAAACCTCTGTTTCTTCTGGAAGTGAGCTAAGCACCTTGTGCAGACTGTTTATGATCTGCGTGCTGCTTCCGCCAGGCAGATCCGTTCGTCCCACTGAACCGTGGAAGATCGTGTCTCCACTGAGCAGGATCTCTTCATCTTTCAGATAATAACAGCAGCTTCCTTTCGTATGTCCAGGCGTATGGATCATCTGAATTGAAAATCCTGCTGTCTCGAATACCTGCAGATCCTCCAGACAGACATCTGCCGCAAAAGAACAGCTGTTTCCATAATGAACACTCAGATTCAATGCAGGACTTTTCAGCATTTCTTCTTCCTCGCGACAGGCATAGATAGAAATGCCATACTTTTCCTTCACTGCCTGTGCAGCCATGATATGATCAAAATGCCCATGCGTCAGCAGGATCGCCACCGGCTTTGCATTCATCTGCAAGATCTTTGCTTCGATCTTATCCGGACAGTCTGCCGGGTCTACGATGATCACCTCATTGGTTTCCTTGTTTCTAAGAAAATAACAGTTTGTATAAACAGACCCTAAGATACATTTCTGCAGATCTAAATTTTTCATAAGTCTTTTTGTACCCCTTTCTTGAGTGATCAGCCCGTAGTTCTCTCTACATCGATCACGCTCTCCACCTGTCGGATCTTTTCGATCAGAGATCGCAGTTCTTCTTTGCTTGCGATCTCAAAGCTCATGGAGATTGTCGCTTTCTCCTGTTTGTTGGTGCGGCTGTTGATACTTCTTACATCGATCTTGCGCTCCGTAAATAATTTGGAAAGATCGACCAGAAGACCAGTTCGGTTATTGGCATACACCTGGATCTCAGCCATATATTTCTCTGCGACTTTATTATCTGGCTGCTGCCATTCAGCTTCGATCAGACGTGTACGGTCTGCCTCTGACATATTTAACACATTGACACAGTCCGTGCGGTGGATCGTGATCCCACGTCCCCTCGTGACAAATCCTACGATCTCATCTCCCGGGATCGGATTACAGCACTTAGAAAAGCGCACAGCCACATCATGGATACCCTTGACAACGATCCCACTTTTGCTCTTGGCAATGTGAAGTTTCTCCTGTGTCTCTGCCGCAGCTTCCAAAACCTGCTCATCCGTAAGGTTCTTCTTGTTTTCTTTGTCATAGGCTTCTACCAGCTTGTTGAAAACCTGACCTTCTTTCAAGCCGCCATGACCAATCGCCGCAAGCACAGAATCCCAGTCACGGAATCCATATTTATTCATGACCGCATTCAGATACTGTGTCTTTGTATAGTTGACGATCCGGAATCCCTTAGCTCTCGCATACTGGGCAAGCATCTCCTTGCCTCGCAGGATATTATCCTCTTTTAATTCTTTTTTAAACCACTGGTTGATCTTATTCTTCGCCTGAGTACTCTTCACCAGCTTCAGCCAGTCACGGCTTGGACCTTGCGAGTTCTGCGAAGTGATGATCTCAATACGGTCTCCATTTTTGATCTGATACTCGATCGGAACCAGCTTTCCATTGACTCTGGCACCAACCATCTTATTTCCGACCGCACTGTGCACACAGTAGGCAAAGTCTACCGGCGTAGAACCGCTCGGCAGCGTCTTAACATCTCCCTGCGGCGTAAAGCAGTAAACACTGTCCGCAAAAAGATCCAGATCGTTTTTCAGAAGGCTCAAAAATTCTTTATTGTCAGACATGTCCTTCTGCCATTCCAAGATCTGGCGGAGCCAATTAAGTTTTTCTTCCTCGCTCTTGCCCACAGGTGCCTTGCCATCGGAAGATTCTTTGTACTTCCAGTGAGCTGCGATACCGTACTCTGCGGTTTTATGCATATCAAATGTACGGATCTGGATCTCAAAAGGCTGACCATTCGGACCGATCAGTGTGGTATGCAGAGACTGATACATATTCGGTTTAGGCATCGCAATGTAATCTTTAAATCTTCCAGGGATCGGTTTATACATCTCATGGATGACACCAAGTGCCGCATAGCAGTCCTTCACCGTATCTACCAGGATACGCACAGCAAAAAGATCATAGATCTGGTCGATCGTTTTATCCTGATTGACCATCTTTTTATAGATACTGAAAAAATGTTTGACGCGCCCATCTACCTGTGCTTTGATGGACGCATCATCCATATGCTGTTTTACTTCTTTGACGATCGCACCTACAAAGCGTTCTCTCTCGCTTTTGCGCAGTGCGACCTTTTGTACCAGATCATAATAGACATCCGGCTTTAAATATTTCAAAGACAGATCATCCAGCTCTACTTTTATCTTGGAAATACCAAGGCGCATAGCCAGCGGCGCATAGATGTCCATCGTCTCTCTCGCCTTTTCCTGCTGTTTCTCCGGCCGCATGTACTGCAGGGTACGCATGTTATGAAGCCGGTCTGCAAGTTTAATGAGGATCACGCGGATATCTTTGGCCATGGCCAGAAACATCTTTCTTAAATTCTCCGCCTGCACTTCCAGTTTATCCTTTGAATAAGACAGCTGTCCCAGTTTCGTGACACCATCCACCAAAAGCGCAACTTCCGAGCCAAACTCTTTCTGCACTTCTTCGTATGTCATCCAGGTGTCCTCCACCGCATCGTGAAGAAGACCGGCCACAATGGTTTCTTTATCGAGTTCCAGGTCAGCCAGAATAATAGCCACACATAAAGGGTGGATAATATATGGCTCTCCGGATTTTCTTTTCTGCCCTTCGTGAGCTTCACTGGCAGCCTTATATGCCTTCTGGATCATAGATAGATCGGTCGAAGGATGGTATTTGAGCACGCTGTCGATCAGCTCCCCATAAAGCACTTCCGGACTTGTAAAGTCATGCATGGATTTTACAGCTGCATCTGCACGTCTTACAGATTCCAGCTTTTCTTTTTCCAGCTGCAGCTCATCTTTTTTTGATTCTGTACTGTTCTTTATCTCTGCCATTCTCCCCACCTGCCTGTCCGCACGAACACCTGTGCTTATTTTCCTTCGTAACAAATTACGGATTCTACATCATAGCCTTTCATTTTCTCGCGTCCGTGTAAACCTTCCAGTTCCATAAGGAAGACGATCTTTACAACCTCTCCGCCGAGTTCTTCTACAAGTTTGATCGCTGCTTCGATCGTACCGCCTGTGGCGATCAGGTCATCAATGATCGCTACCTTCTGTCCTGGTTTGATCGCATCTTTATGGATCTCGATCTCAGCGCTTCCATATTCCAGATCATATTTTGCAGAAACAGTCTCTCTAGGAAGTTTTCCTTTTTTACGTACCGGTATAAATGGTTTGTGAAGATTATATGCAATCGGCATACCGAAAATAAATCCTCTGGATTCTGTTCCTATGATCACATCCACATCTGTTCCTTCCAGACATTTCTGCATCTCATCGATCGCAAGCTGCAGTCCGTCTGCATCCTGCAAAATACTTGTCACATCTCTAAAGATAACTCCTGGTTCCGGGAAATCCGGGATACTAACTACATAATCTTCTATTTTTTTCATCTTTCATTTTCCTCCATAAGTTATAATCATAAAAAATAGTATAACACCTTTTTATTTCAGAATCAATGCTTAGCAATAATTCTGAATGATGATCTGAAGGCTTTCTCGCCCTCTAAATGTATTGATCTCAGGGTAATAAGTCACAGAAATGGTATCCTTTTCCTCTACAAAACGAAGGAACTCCTCCGCCTCACCAAAATAGACCCCTTCCATGACTGTGCCCTGCGGGTCGATCAGTCTGACCTTGGCCACATTTTTATTTTTGCCAAGAATATTGCTATCTAAAACTCGTAATCCTTTTTGCGCAAAGATCGGCTTAGTATTTCCCTTTCCAAAAGGCTCCAGCAAAGAGATCTGCCCGATCAGCTCTTTCGTGATATAGGAGATTGGCATTGGCACATCTATCACGACCTTCGGGCGCAGATCTTCCGGTGTCAGTCTGCAGTTTTGGTTCAACTGTTCTCTGAGTGTTTCCACGTTTTCCTCTTTGATCGAAAGCCCTGCAGCCATGGGATGTCCCCCAAACTGTATCATCAGATCCGCACACTTCACCAGCTCCTCAAACATCGAATAACCTTCGATGGAACGTCCGCTTCCCTTCACACAGGTCTCACCTTTGGTCAGAACCAACGCAGGCTTGTGGTATTTTTCCCGGATCCTTCCTGCAATGATCCCCGCCAGACTTTCATGGCATTCCGGCAGGTAAATAACTAACACATTGTCTTCTTTTAAGTCTGTCGTCTCCACCAGACGGATGGCTTCCTCTTTCCCCTTCTCCGTCAGCGCTTTCCTGCTCTGGTTCAATGCTGTGAGATCGCCAGCAAGCCTTGCAGCCTCGTCTCTATTTTCTGCACATAAAAGAGCCAGAGATCTGGCAGCGGTATCCAATCGTCCACTCGCATTGATACATGGTCCTAAGACAAATCCAATGTGATACGCACTGATATTTGCATCTTCCAGTCCATTGGCACAAATCAATTCATGCAGTCCAAGGTTTTTCGTATTTTTTAAGCGGCGCAGACCTTCTTTTACCAGAATACGGTTCTCTCCCTGCAGATCCATCACATCCCCCACAGTTGCGATCGCTGCAAATTCATAATATTCTTCCAGTTCTCTTGGCGGAATCCGAAAATCTTCATAGAGAGCCGAGATATATTTAAATGCCACCACTGCTCCGCATAGGTTTTTGTTCGGATAATCGCAGTCATACTGCTTTGGATTTAAGATCGCATCCGCCGGAGGAAGGACCATTTCTCGTTCTTCTCCATTTTCTATGTAAGGGATCTCGTGATGATCCGTGACGATCACCGTCATCCCTTTTTCCTTTGCCATCCGGATCTCCGCAGCCGCAGCGATCCCGTTATCGCAGGTCACAATCGTATCGATCCCATCTTCCTGTGCTTTTACGATCAGATGCTCATGGATCCCGTATCCATCTGCAACTCTGTCCGGAATGTAAGTATCCACCTTTGCTCCAACTCTCTTCAAACCTTTTAATAAGATATAAGTTGAAGTCACGCCATCAATATCATAATCTCCTATGATCCGGATACGTGCCTGTTCTTCTATTTTCTTTCGCAAAATAGCAACTGCTTTTTTCATATCCTTCATCAACCACGGAGAAGGAAGTTCCTCCACAGTGCCGGATAGATACTCTCTGATCTTTTCTTCTCCGATCACATCCCTGTTCCTGATCAGGCGTGCGATCACAGGATCAATGTGAAACTGCTGCCCAATGGAGTAAAAATCCGCTTTTTTTGCAGCCACTACCCATTTTTCCATCTGTTTTTCTCCTCATATAAAGTGTCCCGAGGCTGTTACACCCCGGGACCTCAAAATATTTCTTATCTGAATCTATGTAATTTTTTACACATTTCCATTATCGGACTGTTTATTCTGTGCTTCCTGCGCCGCTAAGCGTTCCGCTACTCTTTTTCTGTTTTTCTTTTTCGGCTGTGTCGGATCCTTTTTAGAAACCTCACGAGTCTTTTTCGGTACAGAAGAAGTCTTTGCAGATCCAGCAGCAGATGCGATCGCAGGCTGTCCTTTGCCCACAAATTTCTTCTTCATCACAAACCAGAGTGCACCGGTAATGCATACAGAAGAATACGCACCGATCAGTACACCTACCATGAGAGGAGCTGCAAATTCACGGATGGAAGAAACACCCATGATATAAAGAACAGCTACCATAACAAATGTAGTGAAGGAAGTATAAATACTTCTGGTAAGTGTTTGTGTGATACTTGCATTTACGATCTCAGCAAGGTTTTCTCTGGAACCGCTGTGCATATTTTCACGGATACGGTCAAAAATAACGATCGTCGCATTGATCGAATATCCCACGATTGTAAGCATGCAGGCAATAAATGTATTGCCGACGGAGATTCTTGCGATCGCATAAAATGCCAGTACTATCAGCACGTCGTGAAGAAGTGCAAGCACCGCACTGCTCGCAAAACGGATATCCTTAAATCTAAACCAGATGTAAAGGAGCATACAGATCGTTGCAACAACGACTGCCACAACTGCATCCTGACGCATCTCTTTACTTACTGTAGAAGAAATACTCTCTGTGGAGATCGTGCTTTCATCTACACCAAATTTCTCAACCAGTGTATCCTGAAGTGCCTCACGTTCTTCCTGAGTTAAGGAACGTGTCTTGATGATGACCTGATTGCTTCCCACTACTTTGGTAGGCTGAACATTCTTATCACCAGTCACTTCCTCTACAACTGGAGTTACCTCAGAGTCAATGGTCTTGATGTCCATATCTTCATTGAAAGTTACCGTTGTGGATGTACCACCGGAAAATTCCAGGCTATAGTTAAGAGCCTTGTTTCCAGACTGTGAATTGACAAACATTGCCACCGGACCAGACAGAATCAGGATGATAGAAAGAATAAAACAGAGTTTCTTCTTTCCAAGGAAATCGATCACCTTGCGGTCTTTGGTGCTTCCATAGAATTTCGGATCACGTACGCCCACTGCATAAAGTGCATTTACAACTAATCTGGATACGACCAGTGCTGTAAACATAGAGATCACGATACCGAGCGCTAATGTGTAGGCGAATCCCTTTACTGTACCGGAGCCAAGCCACATCAGCACAAATGCAGCGATCAAAGTTGTGATATTTCCGTCAAAGATCGCAGAAAATGCTTTACTGAAACCAGATTTGATCGCATTCTTCACAGACATTCCTGCGCCGATCTCTTCACGGATACGTGCATAGATGATAACGTTCGCATCCACAGCCATACCAATACCCAGGATGATACCTGCGATACCCGGCAGTGTCAGAGTAATATCAAATGCATTCAATGTGATCAGGATCAACGCTGTATACAGGATCAGTGCAACACCTGCGACCAGACCCGGCACACGGTAAACAAAGATCATAAACACAATGACAATGATCAGACCGATCGCAGCTGCCATCACACTTGTAGAGATCGCTTCCTCACCAAGCTGAGCTGCAACTACGCTGGAACGAAGTTCTTCCAGCTCCAGTCCAAGGGAACCGATACGGATATAAGATGCAAGATTCTGAGCTTCCTCCAGATCTGCCATACCGCTGATCTGTGCACTTCCGCCTGCGATCTCCTCGTTTACATTCGGAGCACTGATCACCTGTTCGTCATAGACGATCGCGATCTGTTTTCCTACATTTTCTTTCGTTGCTTCTGCAAATTTCGCTTTTCCGCTGTTCTCACCATCTGAAGTAAGTGTCAGACTTACCACATACTCTTTTGAGCTTGTGCTCTGATTCTGGATCGCACCGCCTTCCGCATCCGCTACGTCTGAACCTTCCAGAACAACACTTCCGGACTCTTTGATCTCATCGATCGTTCTGGCAAGCACATATCCACTCTCTCCCAGAGTGAAGTTAGCATTTCCATCTGCATCTTCTTCTGTGATGAAATATAAAGATCCCGGTTTACCCAGATCATTCAAGATCACATCCGCATCTGTGACACCTGGGATCTCAACTGTGATACGGTCTGCACCTTCCTGGTAAACCTGAGCCTCTGTACTATACTGTTCCACACGCTTCTGAAGCTTGTAAATCGTATCTGACATTTCCTCACTTGAAGGATCGCTCTCCTTTGCCTGATAGGTAATGCTGACACCACCCGCAAGGTCAAGACCTGTGTTAATATGTTTTGCTGCACCGGTTCCGGTAGGACCGATACCTACGGCTGCAGTAAAGCAAAAGAACACTGTCAGAACCAGTGTCAGAATCAGCACTACGATTCCTTTACTTTTTTTCATAGTTCTTTTCCTTTCTTGTTTTTTTATCCGCACTCATCTCTCTTTACCGGCTACCCTCTCGCCAGCCGGTATCTGATCATCAGATTCAGTCACCTGCCAGCGCGGCTTTTATCATGATCGCGCACTCTACACGCTTTCTCTGAAGCTCACATCCGATCTCATAATTTCCCTGGATATCTCCCTGGAAATGATATGCGTTCGCTGCACAGCCTCCGCTGCAGTAAAAACGCGCAAAACAGTCTTTGCAGTCTTTCTTTGTGTAAACATTGCAGCAGCCAAATTCTTTCTGGATCTGCGGATTTGTGATGCCCTCATCCACATTACCCATAAGATATTTTTCCTCGCCAACAAACTGGTGGCATGGATAGAGATCACCCCAAGGAGTCACTGCCAGGTACTCTGTTCCTGAGCCACATCCAGATAATCTCTTATAAACGCACGGACCGCCTGTGAGGTCGATCATAAAGTGGAAGAAGTTGAAACCTTTTCCTTCTTTTTCTCTCTTGATCATCTCTTTTGCAAGCGCATCATATTCCGCCATGATCTGTGGGATATCTTCCTCGCGGATCGCATATTCTTCAGTGTCTGCCGCAACAACCGGCTCTACAGAGATCTGCTTAAATCCAAGGTCTGCCAGATGAAGGACATCCTTGGAAAAGTCGAGATTGTGATGCGTGAAAGTACCGCGCACATAATACTTATCCTGATTACGGGATTCTGCAAACTTCTGGAATTTCGGCATGATCAGCTCATAGCTTCCTGCGCCTTTTCTAAATGGGCGCATATAGTCATGCACTTCTTTACGTCCGTCCACACTGAGAACGACGTTTGCCATCTCCTTATTACAAAATTCCATCACTTCATCGTTCAAGAGTACACCATTAGTAGTCAATGTGAAGCGGAAATTTTTGTTATGCAGTTTTTCCTGCTCGCGTCCATATTTTACAAGGTCTTTTACAACCTGCCAATTCATAAGCGGTTCACCGCCAAAGAAGTCCACTTCCAGATTTCTTCTGGAACCGGAGTTCGCGATCAAAAAGTCCAGCGCTTTTTTTCCAACTTCAAAGGACATCAGCGCTCTTCTTCCATGATACTCGCCTTCCTCCGCAAAACAATAACGACAGGCCAGATTGCAGTCATGCGCAATGTGCAGGCACAATGCTTTTACAACGGTCTGCCGATTGTTCGTGAATTCCTCGATCGCACTTTCATAAACATCTCTTGTGAAAAGCATTCCTTCTTCTTTCAGCTTCTCACATTCCTTTACAGAAGTTTCAATATCTTCTTTCGGATACTGGCTGCCCAGCTTTTCTACAATGGCTTCTGTGGAAAGGCCATCTTCCAGATAAGGAAGCACCTCGTATGTAACTTCATCTACCAGGTGGATGCATCCACTGTTTATATCAAGTACAATTTTAAAGCCATTAATATTATAACTGTGAATCAGACTCATTTCTTAATTTAAATCCTTTATAAGAT
>CAZSTD010000020.1:0-21739 GCA_964609645.1 uncultured Blautia sp. | reverse complement strand
TTGCGGACAAACGGTTTTCAAGACCGCCTCGTTATGACCACTTCGATATCTCTCCTTATTTAATTACCTTGCGCTCATCTGTTGATTAACTTTCGCTTCTCTGTCAGCGCAAGTGATATTCTAGCACCAATTTTTACATCTGTCAACAACATTTTTACATTTTTTTCATTTTTTTATGTTATTTTTTTCTAAGCATGCTGAAAACGCCGTAAAATCAACGTTTTCAGCATGTTTTCATCAAGCGGCTTTTAGCCTTTTTATCCCTGATGGATTGTCTTTCTATTCCTTAGAAGCCAAAAATGCCTCTGCCACATACAGGTCTTCTGGTGTCGTGATCTTAATATTTCGATACGATCCTTCTGCCAGTGCAACTTTCACTCCACTCTCCTGTTCCACCACCATAGCATCATCCGTGATATTGCTCATATCCTTCTTTCGGATACTCTCATGTGCGCTTCTGATCAATGAATATAGGAAAATCTGAGGTGTCTGTATCGTCCAAACGCAGTTTCTCTCCGGTGTTTCTTTTACAAATCCTTCCTTGTCTGCCAATTTTATCGTATCTTTTGATGGCATACCGATCACACTTGCACCAGTTTCCTTTGCTTTATCCAATCCGCGCAAGATCATCTCTTCCGTGATAAATGGCCGTGCTCCGTCATGGATCAAAACATATTCGCAGTCTGAGCAAGCGCATAACCCCTCATACACAGAATCATAACGCTCCTTTCCTCCGCAGACCACAGCTGCTACCTTTGTAAATCCATATTTCTTTACGATTTCTTCTTGGCAGTAAGTGATCGATTCTTCTCCTGTCACCAAAATAATCTCATCTATCTTAGAACATTCCTGAAAGCAGCGCAGTGAATAATACAGAACCGGTCGTCCCTGTATTTCAAGAAACTGCTTCTGTACTTTACTATGCATTCGTTTTCCCTGTCCTGCTGCCAAAACGATCGCTATGTTTTTTCCAGTCATATCGCTTTCTCCTCTATACCTTCTCTGCGTATCAACGTTCCCCGAGCTTCAAGTTTGGAACTGCATTCAGATCCCAGCCATGTCTGGTGCCTTTCATATACTCATAATAGGCAGCTACTCCGATCATCGCCGCATTGTCTGTGCAAAAGATCGGTGATGGACGATAAAAGCTGTAATTGCGCTTACGGCATGCTTCCTCCATAGCCTCACGCAGTGTGCCATTAGATGCCACGCCGCCTGCGATCGCGATCTTATTCATTCCGTAATCTTTGGCTGCAAGCATTGTATGTTCCACGAGCACATCCACCACTGCCTTTTGGAAAGATGCTGCCAGATCTGCTTTATTTACTTCCTCTCCAGTCATCTGCGCATGATTGATATAGTTTAATACTGCTGATTTTACACCACTGAAACTAAAGTCATATGGACAGTCTCCGATCTTTGCTTTCGGAAATTCAATCGCATTCGGATTTCCTTCTTTTGAAAGTTTATCCACCTTTGGGCCTCCCGGATAACCAAGTCCGATCGCCCTTGCCACTTTATCAAAAGCCTCTCCCGCAGCATCATCACGCGTACGTCCAAGGATCTCAAATTCACCATAGTCTTTTACGATCACCAGATGTGTATGGCCGCCCGAAACGATCAGGCACAAAAATGGCGGTTCTAAGTCCGGATGTTCAATATAGTTCGCGGACACATGTCCTTCAATATGGTGCACTCCTACCAGCGGAAGTTTTTTTGCATAAGCGATGGCCTTCGCCTCCGCAACTCCCACCAAAAGAGCACCTACCAGACCAGGCCCATAGGTAACACCGATCGCATCCAGATCATCCAGCGTCACATCTGCTTCTGACAGTGCCTGTTCGATCACCTGATTGATCTTTTCGATATGTTTACGGGATGCGATTTCCGGAACTACGCCTCCATACAGAGTATGCAAGGCAATCTGTGAGGAGATCACATTTGACAAGATCGTTCTGCCATTTTTGACAACAGAGGCTGCCGTCTCATCACAGGAACTCTCAATCGCAAGAATCAATGTATCTTTCTTTTTTTCTTCCATTCTTCTTTCCTCTTAATTCTTTCGTCCTATTTTCCTATTATTTCTAGTTATCTTTTTCTATCTTTTTTTCCTTTGTTTGCGTATCTTGTGAACCTCACATGACCTCAAAAACGAAAATGCAGCGTGCAGTTATTTAAGTATTTCTTCTTATCTGCAAACAACAAGGACAGCAAACTTAATTTTCTTCAAAGTTCAGCTCGATGCTTTTTCCATCTTTTCCAGGATAAGCATTCGGGAAAATTTCGCGTACTTTGTCCATAAATTCATCTGGTCTAACCAGAGATGGGCTGTAATGTGTCAGCCACATTTCCTGTACCTTGGCATCCCGAGCCAGAACTGCTGCTTCCCGAAACGTCATATGTTTATAGCCTCTGGCTTTATCCGCTTTGTCATCCTCACCGTACATACCCTCACAGATAAACAGATCTGAATCCACCGCATTTCTGAGGATAGATTCTGTCGGTCTGGTGTCTGTAGTGTAGGTAAGTTTGATCCCTTTTCGCGCAGGTCCCAAAACCATCTCCGGCGTATAGAGCACACCATCTTCTGTCTCGATCGTCTGCCCTTTCTGCAAAGGATTCCAATATTTCAGCGGGATCTCCTGCTCCTTTGCCCTTTCCGGGGAGAATTTTCCCTGGCGCAGGATCTCCAATGTATATCCATAGCACAGTACATTGTGATTCACCTTAAAAGCCGTGATACGATAGCCATTCAGCTCAATCACCTGCTCCGGCTGTGTGATCTCAATAAATTTGATCTCAAATGGAAGTTCCGGTGCGATCACACGCAGGGCATTTACCACACGCTCTAACCCCTTCGGTCCAACTAACGTAAGCGGTTCTGTACGGTCTGCATTTCCCATCGTAAGGAGCAGCCCCGGAAGTCCACTGATGTGATCACCGTGATAATGAGTAAAGCAGATCACATCGATCGGCTTAAAACTCCATCCTTTTTCTTTGATCGCTACCTGTGTTCCTTCCCCGCAATCGATCAGAAGGCTACTTCCATTATATCTGGTCATCAGCGCAGTCAGCCATCTTCTAGGCAGCGGCATCATTCCTCCAGTTCCAACTAAACATACATCTAACATACATTATTACCTCTATTTTCTGTTACTATTTCATTTTATACTTTTAAACTACACCCGACTTATGGAAGCAGAAGCCTCATTCGACTGATCTCAGCATAGTGTCTTCCCTAAATTCCGTCAAGCAGCACAAAGAGATAGGATAAATCTCTGACAGATACACCCTGCTTCTGTGGCAAAGTGTAACACAATTATTTCTCCAAAACAAGAAAATACGAAAAAAGCAGCGCATGAAATCGCTGTAAAATTTCATGCGCCAAAATTCATCAACTATAGTAATCTGCTCTGGATACTTAGGATGGATGTCTGGTCATAAGAAGGGCATCTTCCACAGGATCACTGTAATATCCTTTACGGATCCCATCTTCTGTAAAGCCCATTCTCTTATAAAGACGAATCGCAGAAGCATTCCCTACACGGACTTCCAGATGGATCGTCGTAACCTCCCTTTCGTCAGCCAGACGGATCAAACTCTGCATCAGAAAATTGCCAATTCCCTCACACTGCCTGTCCTTTCGCACTGCCACATTGGTGATGTCTCCTTCATCCAACACCATAAGAAGGCCACAATAACCTAATATCTGACCTTTCTCCTCCACAACAAGGAACATCGCATCATCCCTGGTAAGAAAAGTAAAAAATCCCTCTTTCGTCCACGGAACATGAAACAGATCCTGTTCGATCTCCATCACCTGATCCAGGTCATCTACAAGCATTTCTCTTAAGATCATACGATTCTCCTGCCTATTTCTGTTCTTTTTGCTGTTTTTCTCTTTCTGCGCGCTCTCTCTCAGCCTGGGAAACACGCAGATATTCCGGGTTATGCTCTACAGCAGTTTCAGTACGTCCCTCTTTGTAATACACGCTTCCAAGTGCAGCAACCGCTGCGGCTCTCTGTTTGTTCAGGTGAGCCGGCGCAAAGGAATAGGGAACATTAAGTTTCTCTGCGATGATCTTTTTGAACACCGGAACTCCATCTCCGAGGAAGATCACTGCCTCGCCTCTTGCGTTCAGTTCTTCCAGCAGTTCTTCGATCGGAGCTGCCCACTGCTGTTTCTCCACAACAAGTTCATGATCTGCAAATCTATAGATCCCTGTGTAAACTTGACTTCTCCTGGCATCCATAATCGGGCAGATCAATCCCTGCACATCATAGAGATTATACGCCAACGCATCCACGGTAGGCACTGCGACCAGCGGTTTTTTCAGCGCAAGTCCCAGTCCTTTGGCAGTTGCAGATCCAATACGAAGCCCGGTAAAAGAGCCTGGTCCTGCTGCCACTGCGATAGCGTCCACAGTTTCCAGGTCAAGTTCCGTCATCTTCACGATCTCATCCAGCATCGGAAGAAGCGTCTGAGAATGTGTCTTCTTATAATTTACTGTGTATTCGGCTAAAAGTGTCTCGTCCTCCACAACTGCGACAGACGCTACGATGCCCGAACTGTCTAATGCTAATATTTTCATAAATTAAGTCCTCTCCTTATCAATCACAAAATTCCAAGCCATTCACTGTGATCTTTCGGTAATCAAATCCCTTTTCCAGATCCTTCTCGATCGTCACCTCGATCAGATCCTCCGGCAAAATTTCCTCGATCAGATTTGCCCACTCGATCAGAGTGATCCCCTGTCCAAAGAAATAGTCATCGTATCCGATCTCCTCCATTTCCTCGATATCACCAATGCGATATACATCAAAGTGATACAGCGGAAGACGTCCGCTTTCATATTCCTGAATGATCGTAAAAGTCGGGCTGCTGATCGGTTCTGTGATCCCAAGCCCTGCTGCAACTCCCTGTGTAAACACAGTCTTGCCAACCCCCAGATCCCCTGTAAGTGTGTAGATCTGACCTGGTTTTGCATTCTCTCCGATTCTCTTTCCCACATCAAAAGTTTCCTGTGGCGTTCTTGTCTCTATAATCATCTTTTCACCTTTTTCTTGCAGAATTGTTCTCTGGATATTATAATAGAGCGAACAAGGAAATACAATACTTTTTGAAAAGGAGAACACAACTATGGCAAATCCAGTAGTTACTATTACTATGGAAAATGGCGATGTGATGAAAGCAGAATTATACCCTGATATCGCCCCAAATACAGTAAACAATTTTATCAGCCTCGTAAAGAAAGGTTTCTATGACGGACTGATCTTCCATCGTGTGATCAGAGGCTTTATGATCCAGGGCGGATGTCCGGACGGAACCGGTATGGGTGGCCCAGGATACAGCATCAAAGGCGAGTTTACACAGAACCGCTTCAAAAATGACCTGAAACACACAGCCGGAGTTCTCTCCATGGCCAGAGCGATGCATCCAAATTCCGCTGGAAGCCAGTTCTTTATCATGCACAAAAACGCTCCGCATCTGGACGGTGCATACGCTGCATTCGGTCAGATCACAGAAGGAATGGATGTTGTAAACCGTATCGCAGAAGAAGATACCGATTACAGCGATCGTCCTCTCGATGAGCAGAAGATCAAATCCATGACTGTAGAGACTTTCGGAGCTGAATACCCAGAACCAGAGAAATGCTAATATCTCCCTGATGCACAGCGATGTCAGAGGCAAGATGACTTCTAAACTAAGTAAGATTTCATAATATCTTACCTCTGATATCCTGCAAGGGATCTATTCATCAAAAACCTTCACTTCTCCATCGATCTGTGCATAATACAGATCTTTTTCTTTTTTCATCTTAGCTCTGCCGTTCGTCCCCTCAGTGATCGCCTTCTCTACAGATGCGATCTGATCTGCAGGCACCAAAAGATGCAACGTCACTTTATCCGTATATTCCGAATCCAGGATTGGCAGTTTCTTCTCTCCTGCAATATACTGGATCTTACCAATACCGGTATAATCTGTGACCACTTCCATCGAAATCCCATAAATCTTCTCGATCACCGTACTGGCAGCCAAGCCTTCTTGAAGACTCTTGGAATAAGCTCTGACAAGTCCTCCTGTTCCAAGCAAAACACCGCCAAAATATCTTGTGACCACTGCTGCCATATTATAGATATCTTCCCCTAATACTACATCCAGCATAGGTCTGCCTGCTGTTCCAGATGGTTCTCCGTCATCACTGCATCTGGTATATTCTCGATTTTTGCCAACGGAATACACATAGCAGTTATGCCGCGCATCCCAATATTTTTTCTTCATTTCTTCTATAAAAGCCAGCGCTTCCTCCTCTGTACTGACAGGGCGCACTGTAGCGATAAACCGGGATTTTTTTTCCACGATCTCGCCCTCTCCTCCCTCATAAACCGTCTTATATTTTTCCAGCATTATATAAACCTCCAAATCTTAGCCTAGCACTAATAATAGTGTATCATGGATCACCAACACTGCATCATATCCCTCTACTATTTTTTCGCCTAGCACTAATAACAGTGTATCATGGATTACAAAAATCTTCCAGTGCAGGTGTATACTATTGCCAGAAAACGCTAATATATGATAATAAAGGAATCTCCCCGAAATTTTAATTTTTGCTTTATTTACCTATCCTTATTTGATATAATAGAACGGATTATAAAGGAGGTTTAACATGAACTACGGTAAAAAATCGACAGCAAACAAGCGAAATGCTCTGATCTCCAGTTCTTCTATGATGGGAAAACGTGCAAGAGTTTCCCTGATCAGACTTTTATTTATTTCACTGATCGCTGTCTGCATCGGAGTGGTATGCTTAGGAGTTGGCTCCTTTAAAGGTGTCATAGACAACGCTCCAGATGTGAATGATATTGATATTATGCCTTTAGGCTACGCTACGTTCCTCTATGACGATGAGGGAAATCAGATCCGTAAACTGGCAGCCCCTGACTCGAATCGACTGCCCGTCACTTTAGATCAGATCCCGGTTGACCTGCAGCATGCAGTTGTCGCGATCGAGGATGAGCGTTTTTATGAACATAACGGTATTGACGTAAAAGGTATCCTCCGAGCTGGAATGAAAGCTCTCACTACCGGCGATTTCTCCGAGGGTGCCAGTACGATCACACAGCAGCTTTTAAAGAATAACGTATTCACCAACTGGACAAGCGAATCTACTCAGCTTGAGAGATTTACCCGTAAGTTCCAGGAACAGTATCTTGCCATCCAGGTTGAAAAAAAGACAGCCAAGGATACGATCCTTGAAAACTATCTGAACACGATCAACCTTGGCGCCGGTTCCTACGGTGTACAGGCTGCTTCCAGACAGTATTTCAATAAAGATGTCTGGGATCTAAATCTTTCTGAATGTGCAACTTTGGCAGGCATCACACAGAACCCTACAAAGTTTAACCCGATCACAAATCCGGAAAGCAATCAGAAACGAAGAAAAGAAGTTCTTCAGCATATGCTCGACCAGAACTATATCACACAGGAACAGTATGACGAATCACTTGCAGATGATGTTTATGCACGTATCCAGGCGGCTCAGGAGGTGAACTCCAGCACAGAAAATACGATCTACACGTATTTCGAAGATGAGCTGACCGATCAGATCATCAATGACCTGATGAACATCAAAGGCTATACAAAAACACAGGCGACAAACCTTCTTTACAGCGGCGGACTTAAAGTTTATACCACACAGGATTCTGCTATTCAGAGTATTCTCGATGAAGAATATTCCAATCCTGACAACTTCCCATCTGAGATCCAGTACGAACTTGACTACGCACTGACTGTTACTAACCCGGACGGAAATCAGGTAAACTACAGCAAAGAAATGCTGCAGTTATTCTTCCAGAACGAAAATCCTGATTTTGATCTTCTCTTTGATTCTCCGGCAGATGGCCAGACTTATGTGGACCGCTACAAAGAAAGTATCCTCGCAGATGGCAGCAAGGTGATCGCAGAGCGCGTAAATTTCGCTCCGCAGCCTCAGTCCTCAATGAGCATCATTGATCAGCACACCGGTTACGTCAAAGCACTGATCGGCGGACGCGGTGAGAAAACAGCCAGTCTGACCTTGAATCGTGCGACCGACACGACACGTCAGCCAGGTTCCACATTCAAGATCGTTTCCACCTATGCACCTGCCTTAAATGAAAAAGGTATGTCTCTGGCGACGACCTTCGAGGATGAACCGTATGAATATCCAGATGGATCTCCGGTAAACAATGCAACCCGCTCTTACAACGGAACAACTACGATCCGCCGAGCGATCCAGAATTCCATCAACGTTGTTGCCGTAAAATGTCTCGCAGAGGTGACTCCTGATCTTGGTATGAAATATCTGGACAATTTCGGATTCACTACTCTCGCTCACGGAACAGAGGCAGATACAGATGCCAACGGCAACGTATGGAGTGATGCTAACCTTGCCACAGCACTTGGCGGTATCACCAAGGGTGTCACTAATGTAGAATTATGTGCTTCCTATGCAGCGATCGCAAACGGCGGCAATTACATCAAACCGATCTACTATACAAAGATCATTGACCACAACGGAAATGTCCTGATCGAAAACACCTCTGTAGAGCGTTCTGTGATCAAGGAAAGCACTGCTTATCTTCTCACCGATGCGATGGAGGATGTTGTGAGACAGGGTACTGGTACTGCATGTCAGCTTGAAAATATGGCTGTAGCCGGCAAGACCGGTACAACAGAGGCTTACAATGACCTTTGGTTTGTAGGCTACACACCTTATTATACCTGCGCTGTATGGTCCGGTTACGATAACAACGAGAAACTTCCTGATTATGCACGAAACTTCCACAAAAACTTATGGAAAAAAGTTATGACTCGTGTCCACCAGGGACTTCCGGAAAAAGATTTCTCCAAACCAGCAAGCGTAGAGAGTGTAGATATCTGCGAAGAAACAGGTCTTCTTCCAAGAGCTGGCTGCTCTGTCATCACAGAATACTTCGATGTCGGCACCATGCCTACTGATTACTGTGATCAGCATTTCTATGACGAAAGCTATTATGAGGAATACACTGAGGACGACTTAGACAACACAGAAGACACTGACAATGCAGAAAACACTGACAGCGATCACAACACCGACACAGAAGGTGGCGATACCGATACCGATTATGAAGGCGATGGTAGCGACGACAGTTACGATTATGATAACAATGACGGAACTACCGATGACGGTGAGATTGATACCGATTACAGCGGCGATGGCGAGATCGACTATGGCGGTGAAGGCGGCGAAGACGAAGGCGGATACCAGATCGATTACTATTGATCCACATCCATCGTTCTTTCCAAGATCACCCAGGATTTCTCTTAAATAACTTTGAATTAAATTAGCACGAAAAAAGAACTTCCAATCCTTGACTCCAAGGTTCGGAAGTTCTTTTTATATAACGATCACCACTTATTCATAATACTGTCTTTGATCGATCCTGACCTTATTTGATCACCATGCGGGCACATCCATAGATACCTGCATCGTTTCCAAGTTTTGCAAGAATGATCGGTGTATCTTTGCATGCAGAGAATGCATGTTTTTTATAATATTTCTCAATGCAGTCGATCAATGGCTGTCCAGCTTTAGAAACACCGCCACCAATTACGATTGCTTCTGGATCTGTCACACAAGTAAATACAGCCAGTGTGCTTCCAAGGATCTCTCCAACCTGATCCATAATGTCTCCTGCCACTTTGTCGCCATCCTTATATGCATCAAGAACATTTTTTGCAGACAGTCTGTGGAAGCTGCGAAGAACAGTTTCTTCTTCTGTTGCAGCCAGCACTCTCTGTGCTACTCGTACAATACCGGTTGCGGAAGCGTACTGCTCCAGACATCCACAGTTGCCACAGTTGCAGGCTTCTTTTTCTGCGTGATCTACAGCAGCATGTCCGATCTCTCCGCCAGCTCCGTGTGCGCCAGCAAGGATCTTGCCGTCAATGATGATCCCACCGCCTACGCCAGTTCCAAGTGTGACCATGATCACATTTTTTGAACCTTCTGCTGCACCTTTCCAAGCCTCTCCAAGTGCCGCTACGTTCGCATCGTTTCCAGCTTTTGCAGGCAGACCTGTGAGCTCTGTCATTTCCTTTGCTACCGCTTTAAATCCCCAGTAAAGGTTTACTGCACACGGTACTTCTCCCTGATCGTTTACAGGTCCCGGAACACCGATTCCCACACCATCTACATCTTCTTTACTCATTCCGCGCTCTGCGATCTTATCCAGGATCGTCTTTGCGATATCCGGAAGGATCTGCTCTCCGCTGTTCTCTTTGCGAGTAGGGATCTCCCATTTCTCTACCAGAACACCGTCTGTCTGAAATAATCCACATTTTACAGAAGTACCACCAACATCAATTCCAAAACAATACTTACCCATCATTTCCTCCATTGCCTGTCTGGGCAGGCTCTGACTTATCGCCTCCCCAGACAAGATTTATTTTATATTTATCATGTCAAGTTCAAAATATTTCTCCCCTGATCTGATATCCACTTATTTATCTATCTTCGCGTTTCTTGGCAATATTTGCCTGCACGCGATTGTAAAGTTCTTCCGCTGCATTGTATCCCATCTTCTTCTGTCTATGGTTGACTGCCGCAGATTCAACAATGATCGCCAGATTACGGCCCGGACGGATCGGCAGAGAATGGCACACGATCTTATTGCCAAGATATTCTGTGTACTCTTCATGCAGTCCCAGTCGGTCATATTCTTTATCTCGATCCCATTCTTCCAGCTTGATCACAAGATCCACAGACTGCGTATCCTTAACACTCTCAACACCGAACAGTGCTTTTACGTCAATGATACCGATACCACGAAGCTCAATAAAGTGTCTCGTGATGTCAGGCGCAGATCCCACCAAGGTAACATCGCTTACTTTGCGAAGCTCCACCACGTCGTCACTGACCAGACGATGTCCTCTCTTGATCAGCTCCAGTGCGGCCTCACTCTTACCGATACCGCTCTCTCCTGTGATCAGAACACCTTCACCGTATACGTCTACAAGCACGCCGTGGATAGAAATGCACGGTGCAAGCTGTACACCAAGCCAACGGATGATCTCCGCCATAAAACTGGAAGTGGTTCTCTCAGTCACAAAAGTCGGAACTTTATATTTCATCGCAAGATCGATCATATCCTGTGACGGTCTTGTCATTGTGCTGAAAATGACACACGGAATCTTGCCGGAAATAAATCTCTCGTACTTAAATCGTCTTTCTTCATCGCTGAGCTGCATCAGATAGGTATATTCTACATACCCAATGATCTGCACACGTTCATTTGCAAAGTGTTCCAGATATCCGGTAAGCTGCAATGCCGGTCTGTTGATCTCCGCGGTTTTGATCCAGATTTCAGACAGATCGATATCAGGAGTCAGGTTGTGAAGTCCCATTTCCTGAACTAATTTTGTCAACTGTACACCTTTCATTTCTCATTTCTCCTTTTTAGTCGCAAAAGTTTCATGTCCGCTTAACCATCAACTCAAATCCAGCGGGCTGACAGACCGGACATTCTGCCAAAATTATAACACATTCTAATATGCAACTTCAATGCGTAAATTATTTATGGAAAAAGTCGTATACCTGCTGCGCACTTTTTGCATTCATGCTCTCCGTCTGAGCCAATTCCTCCACAGAAGCATCTCTGATATTTTCGATAGATCGAAACTTCCGCATCAGTGCCTTTCGCCTCGTTTCCCCGATCCCTGAAATGTCATCCAAAACCGAGCGCACCTGCTCCTTACTGCGCAAAGAACGATGAAATTCTATCGCAAAGCGATGCGCCTCATCCTGGATCCTTGTGATCAGATGAAATCCCTCACTGCTCGTATCGATCGGAATCTCCAGACCATCATAATACACACCTCTGGTCCTATGATGATCATCTTTCACCATTCCACACACTGGAATCGAAAGCCCCAGTTTTTCCAGCACACTCAGCGCAATATTCACCTGTCCCCGGCCGCCATCCATCAAGATCAGATCCGGCAAAATAGAAAAGCTGTCAAATTCATCTCTGCCCTCATGTGTAAATCGTCGGGTGAGCACTTCCTCCATGCTTGCATAATCATTTGGTCCCTGCACCCATTTGATCTTAAATTTACGGTAATCACTCCGCTTCGGTTTCCCTTTCTCATAGACAACCATCGAGCCAACCGATTCAAATCCGCTGATATTGGAAATATCGTACGCTTCCATCCGCTGTATCCCAGACAATCCCAGCCAGCTTTCCACCTCATGGACCGCACCGATCGTTCTGCCTTCTTCCCTTCTGATACGCTCTCTGTCTTTATCCAGCACCATTCTCGCATTCTCAGCAGCCAGCTCAACCAGCTTTTCTTTGCTTCCTTTTTTCGGCACACGCAGATAAACTCTCTGTTTTTTCCTCGAAGTCAGCCAGTCCTCGATCAGCTGTGCATCCTCGATCTCCCTCTGCAGCATTATCTCCCTTGGGATAAACGGCGTTCCCGCATAAAACTGTTTCAAAAAACTGGACAACACCTGTTCTTTTGTATCGCCCCGCGCCACCCGCAGATAAAAATGCTCCCGCCCGATCAGCTTGCCATCCCGGACAAAAAACACCTGCACGACCGCATCCTGCTCCCGCAGATCCAAACTCTCATCCATCGCCACCGCGATAATATCCTTGTCTTCCTCTCCATAGCTAGTGATCTTCTGGCGTTCTCCGATCTTTTGGATACTGCCGATCAGATCCCGATATTCCATCGCATCCTCAAACCGCATCTCCTCAGAGGCTGCCAACATCTTATCCGTCAGCATATCGATCGTTTCCTGAAAATCCCCATTCAAAAATTTCAGCAATCCTGCGATATTCTTTTTATATTCTTCCGAACTGACATATCCCTGGCAAGGCGCACTGCACTGTTTCATATGGTAATAAAGACACGGCCGATCCTTACCACAATCTCTGGGAAGCACCCGATTACAGGAACGCACCTTATACAGCTTACGCACCAGCTCGATCACATCTTTTACAGCCCCTGCACTTGTATACGGCCCAAAATATTTCGCCTTATCTTTCTTCATATTTCTGGCAAAAAGCACTCTGGGATATTCTTCATTCACAGTCACCTTGATAAACGGATACGTCTTATCATCCTTGAGCATTGTATTATATTTCGGCCGATGTTCTTTGATCAGATTATTCTCGAGAACTAATGCTTCCAATTCCGAGTCCGTGACAATATACTCAAATCTAGTAATATGCGTTACCATCTGCTCAATCTTTGCCCCTTTATTGCGGCTGCTCTGAAAATACTGGCGCACTCGGTTTTTCAAACTGATCGCCTTTCCCACGTAGATGATCTCATCCTTCTCGCCATGCATAAGATAAACTCCCGGCTTCCCCGGAAGTTTCTTTAATTCTTCCTCAATCAGAAACACTGCCCGTTACCCGTTCCTTTCCATTATACTTATCAAAACAAAGATCCCCTCCAACAGCCGCTCAACACAACTGCCAGAAAGGATCTTTTTTAATCACTGATGAAGCTTCTTCGCATGCTCCGATTTCGGTTCACAAGTCAGTTCCACACCAAGTTTACGGAACTCCAGGATATCCACCTGAGACAGCAGCACAGAAGTATGCACCTGACACCCTTTCAGCTTCGGGATCTGCTCTAATGCAAGCTTTGCGTCCGCATTATCCGCCGCACTGATCGAAAGCGCGATCAAAGTCTCATCTGAGTGAAGTCTTGGGTTTTTGCTTCCCAGATATTCTGTTTTAAGTGTCTGGATCGGACGCAGCGCCTCAGGAGAGATCACGTGCTTCGCATGATCCACGCCTCCCAGCTCCTTCAAAACATTCAAGATCAGCGCAGAAGATGCACCCAGAAGTTCTGAAGTCTTTCCAGTGATGATACGTCCATCCGGAAGTTCCATGGCAGCAGCCGGCGCACCAGTTTCCTCCTCACGGTTCAGCGCAGCCGTCACTACCTTACGATCTTCTTTATTTACATGCGCCTGTTTCATGAGAAGTTCGATCTTATAGACCTCCTCCTCACGTCCAGTTCCCTGAACCAGCGCAGCCTTACTCTTATAATATCTGCGGATGATCTCCTGACGAGCAGCCTCCTTGCAAGCCTCATCATCTATGATACAATTTCCAACCATATTTACACCCATATCTGTCGGAGACTTGTACGGGCACTCTCCCATGATCTTCTCAAACATCGCCTGAAGAACCGGGAAGATCTCCACATCACGGTTATAGTTAACGGTCGTCTCACCATATGCTTCCAAATGGAAAGGATCGATCATATTAACATCGTTCAGATCCGCAGTCGCAGCCTCATAAGCCAGGTTCACCGGATGTTTCAGTGGAATGTTCCAAATTGGGAAGGTTTCAAATTTCGCATATCCAGCAGTCACACCACGTTTATACTCATGATAAAGCTGAGACAGACAGGTAGCCATCTTTCCGCTTCCTGGTCCAGGAGCTGTGATCACAACCAACGGTCTGGTCGTCTCAATATAATCATTCTTTCCATAACCCTCATCACTTACGATCAGAGAAGTATTGTTCGGATATCCCGGGATCATATAAAGGACATAAACACGAATGCCAAGCTTCTCCAGACGTTTCTTAAATGCATCTGCACTCTCCTGTCCCGCATACTGAGTGATACATACACTTCCCACATAAAGGCCGCGCTCTGTGAACACTTCCATCAAGCGGAGTACATCCTCATCATAAGTGATCCCGAGGTCACCTCTCACTTTATTTTTATCTATATCTGCCGCACTGATAACGATAACAATCTCAGCCTGATCTGCAAGCTGCATCAGCATACGGAGTTTGCTGTCCGGTTCAAATCCCGGAAGAACTCTGGATGCATGATAATCATCAAACAGCTTTCCGCCAAATTCCAGATACAGCTTATTTCCAAACTTGCTGATACGTTCCCGAATATGTTCGGACTGCATTTTCAGATACTTGTCATTGTCAAATCCTATCTTCATTTGTTCAAATCCTTTTCCCTTCTGTAATTCTATATTTCTATGTTTAAAATCACTTTGCCAATAGTATACTACAAAAAGAGCCATTTGTAACAAACGAATTTATAAAAATATCAGGAAAAAAATGGCATTAATCAATCAAATTTCACAATCTCGCGGTTGATTTATAAGAAAATTCTCTTTATAATAAAAAAGATAACAAGTAGGAGGAACAAATATTATGGACAATAATCCAAAAGACAATCGTCCTGATCATAATAAAAATCATCAGTCGATCCTTGCTTTTTTGGTCTGCCTCCTGGTCACACTGGTGTGTTTTGCCATGTTTACCAATATGCTCAAGGATAATTCCAGCGAGATCACTTACGATAAATTTATCGAGATGGTAGACGCGGGAAACGTAAAAGAAGTCACATTGCAGTCAAATACATTGACGATCGTGCCGAAGCATCAGTTATCAGGATTTTCAGAAACGGTTTATTATACTACCCAGATGGAATCCGCCGACAAGCTGACGGAACGTCTCGAAGGGACCGGGATTGAATTTCAGGTAGAACCACCTGACGCCATGGGCGAGGTTGTCAGCATGCTCGTAAGCGTACTGCTGCCTACCGTGCTCTTATTTGGACTTTTGATGATCTTTATGCGCCGCATGAACAAGGGCGGCGGCATGATGGGAGTCGGCAAAAGCCGTGCCAAGGCATACATCCAGAAAGATACCGGAATCACATTCAAGGATGTCGCAGGACAGGATGAAGCCAAAGAATCCCTGCAGGAAGTTGTAGATTTCCTGCATAATCCGGGCAAATATACCACGATCGGAGCCAAACTTCCAAAGGGTGCTCTTTTAGTCGGCCCTCCAGGAACTGGTAAAACCCTGCTCGCAAAGGCAGTCGCAGGAGAAGCACACGTGCCGTTTTTCTCCCTGTCTGGTTCTGAATTTGTGGAAATGTTCGTAGGTGTAGGTGCATCTCGTGTCCGCGATCTGTTTGAGGAAGCAAAGAAAAATGCACCTTGTATCATCTTTATCGACGAGATCGACGCGATCGGAAAAAGCCGTGATTCCCATTACGGCGGAGGCAATGACGAACGCGAACAGACTTTAAATCAGCTTCTTGCAGAGATGGATGGATTTGATACCTCCAAAGGACTTTTGATCCTTGCAGCGACCAACCGTCCAGAAGTTCTTGACCCGGCTCTCCTTCGTCCGGGACGTTTCGACAGACGCGTCATCGTAGACCGTCCAGATCTAAAAGGACGTATCGAGATCTTAAAAGTACACGCACGAAATGTCAGCTTAGATGAGACCGTTGATTTTGAAAACATCGCACTGGCTACCTCCGGAGCTGTCGGCTCTGACCTTGCCAACATGATCAACGAAGCAGCGATCCTCGCAGTCAAAAATGGCCGCCGTGCAGTATCCCAGAAGGATCTTCTGGAAGCTGTCGAAGTCGTATTGGTCGGCAAAGAAAAGAAAGACCGCATCCTGAGCGCACAGGAACGCCGTATCGTATCTTATCACGAAGTCGGACATGCTCTTGTAAGCGCTCTCCAAAAAGACGCAGAGCCTGTACAGAAGATCACCATCGTTCCGCGTACCATGGGTGCGCTTGGATACGTTATGCAGGTACCGGAAGAAGAAAAATACCTCAACACCAAGAAAGAGCTGGAAGCAATGCTGGTCGGCTATCTTGGCGGCCGCGCAGCCGAGGAACTGGTATTTGACACCGTGACCACAGGTGCAGCCAACGATATCGAACAGGCGACCAAGGTTGCAAGAGCTATGATCACACAGTACGGTATGTCCGAGAAATTCGGTCTGATGGGACTTGCCACACAGGAAAATCAGTATCTCAGCGGACGTGCAGTCCTCAACTGCGGCGATGACACTGCGACAGAAGTCGATCATGAGGTAATGACCCTTCTTCATCATTCTTACGAAGAAGCCAAACGCTTGATCGGAAGTCACAGAAAGGCACTTGATCGGATCGCTGATTACCTGATCCGCAAGGAAACCATCACAGGAAAAGAATTTATGAAGATCTTCCACGCAGTAGAACAAGGGATTGAAGTCCCAGAAAATCTCGAAGACCTCGTTTTACCAGAAAAATCTTCTATGGAATAACTTATATTCTAACCTATATTTAAACTTATATTTAAAAGCAAAGTGCCCACAGAGCCAATGCAGCAATGCACCAAGCCTGTGGACACTTTTTTATTTAAATCACTGTTCTATTTTCAGCCTGTTCTGTTTGGATCACTTTCCGATCCAGGAATGCTTTAACAATGGCAGCTGTTCCCTGATCTGTTCTTCCTGCTCCAGATCGATCTCTGAGACCAGCACGCCAGCCTTCTCATCCAACTGGCTGACCACTCTCCCCCACGGATCTGTCAGGATCGAATGTCCCCATGAAACATAACCAGAATTTTCATCTCTAGCAGGTGCACATCCCAGCATATAGATCTGATCATCCAACGCTCTGGCGCGGAATGTGAGCTCCCAGTGTGCCGGACCTGTTGTCATATTAAAGGCTGCCGGAACAAAAATAGCCTTCGCACCTTCACTTACCATGCTGCGTGCAAATTCTGGAAAACGAATATCATAGCAGATCATCACCCCCATTTTTCCAAACTCTGTGTCAAAAACCGTCGTTTTATCTCCCGCTGTCAGAGTATCCGATTCCTTAAAATACTGTCCGCCTTTTACATTGATATCAAACAGATGCGCTTTTCGATGTTTGGCGATCTGCACTCCCTGTCTGTCAAAAACATAGGAAGTGTTAAAAACGTTTCCATTTTCGTCTCTCTCCGGCATAGAACCTGCGATCAAGTAAACCTGATATTTTTTCGCATAGGCGGACATCGCCTGCCAGACCATCCCGCCTTCTTTTTCTGCATAGATCGGAAAATTCTCTGTCTGATACGGACAGCAGAACATTTCCGGAAGTATCACGAAATCTATCTTTTCCTTTGCTTCTTTGACCACTTCTTTTATTGCTTTTTCTATGTATTCGCCTGCAACACGGATGTTCTCCTGCTTTTCTTTTGCGACCGGCATTTGGATCGCTGCCGCTTTTATCTTCATCGTCCCGCTCCCTTCCTATCACAAATGCCCCCGCCAGATGTCGCTTCCAACACTAACGGGGGCCTACCTGTTCACATACGCTCACAGTGATATTTTCATATAATTTTTTCTATGATCTGATCAGCAATCGTATCCGTTCGGATTGTTTGACTGCCATTTCCAGGAATCTGCACACATTTCTTTAATATCATTTTCTGCTTTCCAGCCAAGTTCTCTCTCTGCCTTGGATGCATCAGAATAGCAGGTTGCGATATCTCCTGCACGGCGTTCCTTGATCACATATGGGATCTGTACGCCTGTGGCAGCTTCAAAGTTCTTCACGATATCAAGAACGCTGTATCCTTTACCAGTTCCCAGATTATAAATGCTAAGCCCGGAGTTGTCCTCGATCTTCTTGAGTGCCTTTACATGGCCCTTCGCAAGGTCTACTACGTGGATATAATCTCTCACGCCAGTTCCATCCGGAGTATCGTAATCATTTCCAAATACACCCAGTTCTTTCAGCTTGCCAACTGCAACCTGAGTGATATATGGCATCAGATTATTCGGGATACCATTCGGGTTCTCACCGATCGTACCGCTCTTATGTGCTCCGATCGGGTTAAAGTAGCGAAGGATCACTACATTCCATTCCGGATCTGCTTTCTGGATATCTGTCAGGATCTGCTCTAACATGGATTTCGTCCATCCGTACGGATTGGTACACTGTCCCTTCGGGCACTCCTCTGTGATCGGAATGATCGCCGGATCTCCATAAACGGTTGCTGAAGATGAGAAGATAATGTTCTTTACATTATGCTGTCTCATCACATCCACAAGTGTCAAAGTACCTGCGATATTATTTTCATAATACTCCCACGGTTTCACAACGGATTCTCCAACTGCCTTCAAACCTGCAAAATGAATACAGGAATCAATTTCTTCTTTTTCAAAAATTTCATTTAAAGCACTACGGTCCAGGATATCTGCTTTGTAGAATTTCACCGGTTTGCCAGTAATCTTAGATACTCTGTCCAGAGATTTCTCACTTGCATTGCTCAAATTATCCAAAACTACAACGTCATATCCTGCATTCTGCAATTCTACAACTGTATGGCTTCCAATGTAGCCTGCTCCACCTGTAACTAAAATTGCCATAATAATTCCTCCTAACCTGTCTGCTGTCTTCGATCATTTTTTGTAATATCATGCGAAATGACCCGCTGTAAACGATTGCTTATCAGTCGCATCAATACTGTGTATTTTTTATTTATCGTTCCTTTAATGTACAGTATTTATATTAGTTCACAGCTTCTGCAATATCCTTGAAAATTCTGAGTTGATTCTTAAAAATCCTGCGGATGTATTACTTATATTTATCTACGATCGCTCGCATCTGCGGAAGTTTTTCTTCCATATCTGCCACAAGTTTAAACTGTGTGCGGCAGCGGTCCAGGTTATGTCCTTCTCTGTGGATCTTAAAATAATGGTCTCCTTCCAAATGGTCTGTCAAAAAGCGCATTCCGCATTCAAAGGTCATAAGGATCGCTCCCAACGGCAGGGCATCCAGCTCTGCTTCTGTCAGTGCGCCTGCACATCCTTCGATAAATCCCTTCGCATAGACTTCGTAGAGATGAAGGTCACAGGAAATCTTAGACAGATCCTGCTCATCCTCCGCACCTGTGCTTGCACCGAATCGGATGGAATCCCCAAAATCATTCACAGAAAGCCCCGGCATAACTGTATCCAGATCGATCACACAGATTCCTTTTCCGGTCTCATTGTCGATCATGATATTATTGAGCTTCGTGTCATTATGTGTAACACGCAGAGGAAGTTTTCCCTGTTCCTGCATATCGCAAAGGACATGAGCTAGATCTGTGCGGTCCATCACAAACTGGATCTCTTTTTCTACAAGTGCAGCACGTCCACACGTATCTTTTTCCACCGCTTTTTTAAACTTTTCTAATCGATCTATCGTATTGTGGAAATTCGGAATTGTCTCATGCAGAGTCTCTGCCGGATATTCTGCCAGAAGTCTCTGGAAATTTCCAAACGCAACAGCGCTCTGATAAAAATCATTGTCATCATTCACCATATCATAGCAGGTCGCGTTTTCTATGAAAAGGTAGACTCTCCAGAATTCCTCATCAGTGTCAATGTGATAAGGCTGTCCATCTTTTGTCATCACAAGATTCAGAGTCTCTCTCTCCACATCTCCGCCATGTTCAAGGATTTTTTTCTTTAGCCATTCTGTCACTCCGCTGACATTTTCCATCAGCTCGACCGGTTTTGTAAAAATACTCTTATTCATTCTCTGAAGAATATAGCGTTTCCCGGTATCATATGTCAGACGATAAGTATCATTGATATGCCCACTTCCATAAGGGATACATTCTGTCAGCGTACCTTCCAATGCAAAAGCATCGATCACACTCTTTATCTCCTGGTTCCTCTCCACTTTATTATTCCTCCCACAACTTCTGCGGATACAGCCCCTCGTCTTTTAATTTCTGGACAGCAGCCACTACCACAGGTTTATCTTCTTTGTATGTCACGCCGTACCATTTATCCATAGATTTCAGAACCTTTACGGTTGCTCTCTTTTCGCCCAAGAGCTCATCTACTACAAATGGCAGGAAGTATTCACATTTCAATGGATTTACAGAAAGATTCTCATCCATAAATTTCGGGAATCTCTCTTTTAATTCTTTTAAGATACTCGCAGAAAATCCCCACATATTCATGGATACTGTGCTTCCCTCCGGAAGCATGGTCCAGCTTGCTCCATCGTCCTCTGTATAAGCAGTTCCTCCGTCATGCTTTTCAATGTGCGTACGCTCATTGATCTTCACAAGGTGATCCTCTTCATCAGTCACGCAGACACCTCTGGCTACATGTCCATTGTCTGTCAGTGTATTTTCCAGCTTATATCCCACCATCATATATCTGTAAAGATCTGAGGAATCTTCATTTTCTGTGAGGAAATCATATGCCATCTTAAACGCATGGCTTCCATAATAATCATCCGCATTGATCACTGCGAATGGTCCATCGATCTCATCTATACAGCTTAACACCGCGTGTCCAGTTCCCCACGGTTTCACTCTGCCTTCCGGAACCGCATATCCCTCCGGAATATTGTGCAGATCCTGGAATACATAAGCAACCTCCAGCTGTTTGCTGAGTCTGTCTCCGATCGCATTTTTAAAGTCTGCCTCGTTTTCTTTTTTGATGATAAAGATGACTTTTTCAAATCCTGCTTTCACCGCATCATAAACGGAAAAGTCCATAATGATATGTCCTTCTTTGTCTACCGGATCGATCTGCTTCAATCCGCCGTAACGACTTCCCATGCCTGCTGCCATAACTACTAATACTGGTTTTTTCATAATATCAATCCCCTTTTTTCTGTCATTCCATTTACTATCTGAAGGTCCAAGACAGGATCTCCTCTTGTCCTACACCTGTCAAACAAATTTCCGTCTATTTTATCACATTATGATATCCAGGTCAAAATTGTTACTATATTTTTACTTTTAGCCTTTGATACCGCCAGTCACACCACCAATGATCTTCTCTGATAAGAAGATATAGAGGATGAAGGTCGGTAAGAATACGATAATCACCGCCGCAAACATACCAGCCCAGTCACCTGTAT